>CALALQ010000208.1 GCA_937925595.1 uncultured Demequina sp.
TGGAAAGCGGGCTGCTGGCGCTGCCCTTGGAAAGCGGGCTGCGCAGCAGCCCGCTTTCCACGGCCGCGAAGCGGCCGTCAAATCCGCTACCCTCCCCATCGGTGAACGCCGCCAGCGCCCACATCACCACGATCGCCCTCGCCTTCTTCGCGATGATGAACCCGATCGCGAACGCTTCCGTGTTCGTGGGGCTCACCGACGGCATGTCCGAGCGCGACCGGAGGATGACAGCGATCCGCGCGGTGCTGCTGAGCCTCGCTGTCGTGGCGCTCTTCACCGTCGCCGGAAAGTGGATTCTCGAGATCTTCGGCGTCACGATCGACGCCTTCCGCATTGCCGGTGGCGTACTCGTGGCGATGGTCGGGTTCCACCTCCTCCAGGGTGAACCGTCGCGCGTGCACGCCACGACCGTCGAGGACAACGCCCGCAGCCGCAATGCGGCGCTGGACATCTGGGTGACGCCACTCGCCATGCCCGTGCTGGCGGGGCCGGGCACGCTGACCACCGCGATGAGCTACGCCGCCGATGGATCATTCGACGCGATCGTGCGGGTGCTTGCGGCGTTCATCTTCATCTGCGCGATCACGCTGGCGGCGTTTCTCTCCGGACCGGCGCTGGTCCGTGTGCTGGGGCGAAACGCGATCAAGGTCGTCACCCGGATCATGGGGCTCATCCTCGCCGTCATCGGCACCCAGATGGTGATCTCCGGTGTGCGCGGGGCGATGGGCGCAACGGGAAGCTGATGCGTCCACGAGTCACCTGCTCCGTGTCCAGCCCCCGGACCAGTGGTTGAAGCGCGGCGCCGTTGGCTTCTCGGGGGCACTGTGACTTCGCCGCGCGTGACGGGCGCACCGGCATCGGTCGTACAATGTGCCGCGTCCGACCCGGAGAGGGCGGCAACGGCCTGGACGTCGAGAGAGATACCGATGCTCACCACCACCGTTCGGAAGTTCGGCTATCGGCTCGCGACCATCGGCCAGCGGCGCTCCCTGCCAAAGGGGTACTACAGCCAGTTCGGGCAGGATCGCTTCGTCGCCGAGGAGCTGCTCCCCGGGCTGCAGGGGGGAACGTTCGTCGACATCGGCGCCAACGACGGCGTGACCTTCAGCAACACCTTCCACTTCGAGAAGGAACTCGGATGGCGCGGAGTCGCCTTCGAGCCGCTGCCGTGGGCATTCGAGAAGCTCCGGCTCAGTCGCCGCTGCATTCTTGTCAACGGCTGCGTCACGGACTTCGATGGTGAGACCTCATTCGTGGCGTGCGAGGGTCCCACGGAGATGCTCAGCGGAATCGCGAGCAAGTTCGATCCGGAGCACATGGCGCGCATCGATGCGGAAATGGCCGAGTTTGGAGGCGCGCGCCGGGAGATCACGGTTCGTTGTTACAGGCTCGACGGCGTGCTGAAGGCCAACGGTATCAGCCATGTCGACTACCTCAGCGTGGACACCGAGGGAGGAGAGTTTGACATCCTCCGCTCCATCGACTTCCGTGCAACGCCGGTGAGCGTGATCACGGTGGAGAACAATACGAACACGTTGAACATTCGCAGGCTGCTCGAGCCCGCCGGCTTTGAACTCGTGGCCGTGACCGGCGCCGACGAGGTCTACCGGCACCGCGACTGCCGATAGCCAGGCTGAGCGTGGTGACGGCCTGACGGCCCGAGGCGAGCATCACTCGGGCTGCGGTGAACGGACGGCCGCTCGCCGTGTCGCCGCGATCCCGCGGTGGATCGTGCGATTTCGCTGCAGCCGACGACCATTGATCCGGAGATGTGCGCATCCGTCGCACAGCCGTGCGATCCCCCCAGGGGCTGCTGGTGGGGCGAACCCGTGCGCGGCGCAGGTCTTGTGGGGCCGCACGGATGCCGAGGCAGGTTCCCCCGATATACTCCCCGCCTTCTGCGGCGGCGGGCGGCTGTTGGACGCGGCCTGCCGTTGCCGGGGGCGAGTTCGCTTCGCCCCTACGCGACACCAACCCGACTTCAACCACCGAGGATGCGGGCCGTTCGGCGCCGCGGACGATGAGCCAAGGGCCGCCCATCAGGATCTTCTTCGTCGACTTCTGGCATCCGCCCACCGAGGAGCGGATCCGGACGAACCCGTTGTTCAAGCTGCTCGAGAAGCACTTCAACCTCGTGTTGACGCCCGAGAAGCCGGACTTCGTGATCCACTCCTGTTTCGGTCTGAGCTTCGTCAACTACGACGGAATCCGGATCTTCTACACGGGCGAGAACGTGCGCCCGAACCTCGCCTACACCGATTACGCCTTCTCGTTCGATCTCGAGGAATCGGATCGGAGCTTTCGCCTGCCGCTGTACCGGCTGTACGCGGAGTACGACGAACTCTTCCGTCCGCGCGATCCCGATCGGGTCATGGCGGAGGAGCGGCGCTTTTGCTCCTTCCTCTATTCCAACCGCACGGCGCGAAGTCGCGTGACCTTCTTCGACAAGCTGTCGAAGTACAAGCCGATCGACTCGGGTGGGAAAGTCCGCAACACGCTGGGCTACTTCGTGCAGGACAAGATGGCTTTCCTGCGCTCGTGCAAGTTCAGCATCGCCTTCGAGAACGGGTCGTACCCGGGGTACACCACGGAGAAGCTGCTGCACGCCCTCACCGCGGACACGGTCCCGATCTACTGGGGCAGCCCCGAGGTGCATCTCGACTTCAACCGCGAGGCCTTCGTGAACTGTCACGACTACCGCTCGTTCGACGAGGTGGTTGAGGTGGTGCGCGAGATCGATCGCAACGACGACCTCTATCGCAAGTACCTGAGCGCCCCGTACCTCCCTGGTGGCCAGGAAACCTCCTGGTGTCGCGAGGAAGTCATCGTCGATCGCTTCCGGCGCATCTTCGAGGAGCGGAAGCCGCAGATCTCCCCGTCGCTCAAGGCGCGACACGCGCGACTCGATCGCCACCTGCTCAAGGCGCAGAGCGTCCTTCAGAAAGCGCGCCGGGCGGCGAAGCGCTGGACCACCACGTATGGCTGATCGTCGGTGGGCTGAGCTGATATCGCCTCGTCAGTGGTGACCGCTCGGACGGGGCACGCCTCTGAATGTCCATCCCTCGTAGGCAGGTTGTGGCAGGGCGACGCAAGTCACGTGCCGATCGGATCCTGCAGCGCATGGCGAAGATGTGTGCGGGCAGGAACGAGGTGCACCCGACAGCCGTCGGGGTCGTGTCCAGCCAGGCCGCCCTTCGCCATGGCTGCCAGGGAGACGTCTCATCGACGTGGCCAGGGGATGGAGGGGCAGACAGGTCGTGCCTTTCACATGTGCATAAGGCTTCTCCGCTGTTGACGGTGGCCACAGGTCCGGGAACGATTGAGCACCATGACACGATCCGCCCCCAGGACCACCCGTCGCTCCTCGCGCCTGAACGCCACCCGGAACGACCTGTCGGAAGAGATCCGGGAGCGGATGTGCACGCTCCTGAACGAGCGACTTGCCGATGCCATTGACCTGATGCTCCAGTGCAAGCAGGCGCACTGGAACGTGAAGGGGCCCCAGTTCATCGCGCTGCACGAGCTCTTCGACCAGGTCTACACCGACGTCAGCAACTACGTCGACCTCATCGCGGAACGCGCGGTGCAGCTCGGCGGCATGGTCGAAGGCACCGTGCGATCGGTCGCCAAGCGGACAGCGCTCGACGAATACCCCGGCGGGATTGTCTCCGGCCCCGATCACGTGGCCGCACTTGCCGATGTGCTGAGCGCTTTCGGAACCAAGGTGCGTGACGCCATCGACGACGCCGACGACGCAGGCGACGCCGACACGGCCGACATCTTCACGGAAGTGTCGCGTGGCACCGACAAGTGGCTCTGGATGGTCGAGGCGCACCTGGGCTGAGGTCGGCGCAAGAAGACCGTGCGCGCCGGGTGCCCCGGCTTGCCGCGCAGCGGCAACCCGGGACCGAACGTCCCCACGCGC
>CALALQ010000209.1 GCA_937925595.1 uncultured Demequina sp.
CGGACGAGGCTGAAAGTAAGGCGGGCGAGGCTGAGGAGAAGGTCGAGCCGGACGACGCCGAGAGCAAGACGGACGACACCCAGAGCAAGGCCGAACTTCCGAACGCGGAGCCCGCGGAGCAGTCGGGGGAGTCGTCGGCGTCCACGACTGATGCGGATGAGCCGGACGCGGAGCCGGCGGAGCAGGGGGGGTCGTCGGCGTCCACGACTGATGCGGATGAGCCGGACGCGGAGCCGGCGGAGCAGGGGGGGTCGTCGGCGTCCACGACTGATGCGGATGAGCCGAAGGCGGAGCCGGCGGAGCAGCCTGCGACGCAGTCGACGGCTGAGTCCGAATCGACGGCTGAGTCCGAATCGACGGCTGGGTCCGACTCGGCGCCCGAGCCCGCCTCGGCATCCGACGACGAACCGGAAGCTAAGTAATAGCGAGGCCCGAGTGGGCACCGTTGCCGAGAGGGTCGAGGCCCGCTATACCTGCATCTGCCTTACCGAGGCGGCCAAGCGAAGCGGAAACGAACGGGAGGGGTGTTGGGCAACGCGGCTACGCATTGACCCACGCTCAGCGACGAAAGGTCCCAGTCTTCGACGACGTTCGCGTCGATGAGCTGCTCGCTCAGACCCTTGTTGCGCACGGCTGAATCGAAGCGCACGAGCTGTCGGCTTGCGCCGAATCGTCCGCGGACGAAGTCACGTGAGTCACCGTCGAAGAGCCGGAAAGCGAAGACGGTGCCGAACCCGGACAGGATCGACGCTGCCATGTGTTCGCCGTACTTGTCTTGCACCTGGCGGATGTTCTGGGTCCCGACAATGAAGCGCAGCCCCAGCGAGCGGCCGAAGTTCAGCCCGTTCGACAGGTGAGTCAGTTCTGGCAGGAGAGCGAACTCATCCAAGACGAAGATCACCCGGCCGTTAGCGCGGTTGCGAGACAGCGCCTCCTTGATGGCGAGGTCGATCATCGTGCGGTAGATGGGTGTGAGCGCTTCACCAGAAGCGATGTCGAACTCGAGGAACAGGGCTCGACCGCCCTTCCCGCGGAGGAACTCTCGGATCGAGAAGTCGCCCGCGGCGCCGAACGATGAACGGAATGACTCCTGCAGGGCTTGCTGCAAGAACACCATCACAGAGCGAGTCGTGTTCGAGTCGTCCTTCGCGATGTACGACATCGCACCCTGAAGGTCCGGGTGCAGGGCGAGCCACTTGCGCATCTGCGCGACGGTCATCCGGTCAGTGATCATGCGGATGTTGCGGTTCGTCGGCGCAGGATCAGGAATGCGCTGCGCCTGGCGCCACATCGCAGTCACCAGGCCGCTGAACACATCCCGTCCCATGTTCGACCAGATGCGGTTGTTGTCGCCCGCTGACTTCGCAGTCCCCTCGAAGATCGTTCCCGCCAGCTCATGGATCTCGTCTTCGACGCTGCGTCCCGGGGGAGTTGCGGCGAGTTCGGCGAACATGTTCCACGTCACTTGACCGTTGAACTCTGACTCGCTGGCTCGCGCAATCACAGCATCGCCGTCCCGGTAGAAGCGCTCGTACCAGTCGCCCTTCGTGTCGAAGAAGACGATGACGTCGTCAGCGGTCGCTGCGCGGCGAACCGAGTTGACGAGCGAGGTCATGCCTTCGGTCTTGCCCTGCCCGACTCCGCCCAGGAAGAGCACATGCTTGCCGAAGATGGAGTCGTCCATGCCGATGGACGTGCCGTCCATCCCGTAGACGCCGATCTCGGCGGGTACCGGCCCGAGGTGGCCGACGGCATCCTCGAGGCTGGTGCCGGCGACGGTGACACTCGATGTGTGGGACATGTGACATCACTCCTGAATGGTTGTGGCCTACCGCAGCCGACCTGTGGGCGTGAGATGCCAGTGGCCGAGGCAGACGTTCGGTCTGCCCCGGCCGGTGCTGGCATGTTCCAGATCAGGAGGCGAGGCGTCCGCGTGCCTGGATGTCCAGGATCAGCGCACTGAGTTCCTGGGTGACAGCGTCAAGACCGATCGGGTCAGCCTCATACAGGCGGTCGAATGCCGCGGCGCCGATCCCGCGAGCGGTGCCGCCGGCAATGCTCACACCGCTGCCGAGCTCGCCCCGAGCCCGGATCAGCAGACGCGCGCGCCGCGACCAGCCGATCATGAGGCACACGACCGCTGCGATAGCGAACAGGAGGAAGAAGAGGAACATCATGGGTCCCTGCGACAGCATCGTGAGCATCATCAGGGCCGCGATCGCCGCGATGATTCCCAGCAGGAGCCACAGCAGACGGATCCCGCGCACATAGGCGCCGCCGACACCCGCGACGTCCTGCACCTGGACTTCCTCATATGCCTTGCCGCGGGAGATCAGTCCCTTGGATTCCACCGTGTAGATCACGCGGGAGTCCGTGACGAACAGGACACCGACGATCTGCGTCAGCAGCTTTCGCTTGTTGACGAGCGTGTAGGTGCGCTTGACCTCCTCTCCAGGTGCGAGGTCGAAAGGAAGCGCCGGAGCGGCAACGTTGCCGGGGTAGGCCTGGGTGGGGGCTTCGGTGGTGGTCGGTGTCTCAGGGGTGAACATAGCTCTCCGTTGTCGGTGTCGGTGATCAGTGATTTACGGGGTCGGTGCTTGTGTGCTGGAGATGGCCGGGCTATCGAGCAGTGAATGCGACCGATTGGCCGGCACCGCAGGTGCGAGGTCCGCAAGCCGTGGGCGAGCACGCACTGCGATCGGCTGCGCGTGGGCTTCCAGCGCGCCGCGCTCTCGCGCCGTGGTGGTCTGGGCCGCGACGGACAGGAGGTCGACGGCGGGTCGGTTGACGGGCGCGCTCGCGAAAGTGTCGAGCGCCGGTCGCGTGGAGTCGCCGTCGAGGTTCGCCGTGGCCGTCGACGCGAGGGTGCCGGCGTATGCGGATGCCCCCTTCGCTGTTGCCCGCGCCGCCGCCAGTCCGGCGCTCGCCGCAGGCGCGAGGCGCGCCCGGAAGACAAACACCAGGATCGCCGCGGCAATAAGCAGCAGTGCGCCGCCGATGAGAGTGACCCAGGCGCCGAAGGTGAGCCCGCCGGCCACGAAGGTGAGGTAGGTGCTCTCGCTGCTCACCAGAGCGCTGCCGTCGACAGTGCCGCTGAACGTGGTTTCAGCGTCGATCGTCGAGCCTGCTGGCGCGTTGACCCGAGCGGTGAGTTCCCCATTCATGGGATGAGTCCCGAGGATGCCGGCGAGGTTGAAATCGGCGGTGTACGCATTCTCCGCGTACCACCAGTTGCTCGAAGGTGTCGGCTGGACATCGAAGAACCCGCCCGACGCCCACTCGGCGTAATCGGATGCCGCGGTTTCGCCGGTGAATCTGACGACATAGCGGGTCGTAATGTCGTCCTCGATCACTTCGAGGACGCCTCGGTCGTTGTGCGGTCGGAACAGCTCGGCGAAACCGTCGCCGACGAGTGCGGCGTCGGCGTTCGCGACCGATATCTCCACTTCGATGTTGGTAGGTGCCGACTCTCCCGTGAACTCAGCGCGGGCAGTGACGTCCTGCACAGGCGGTGTCACGGTGAACAGTGCGGCAGGCGACGAACTCGAGTTCACGACGGCGCTTTCAGGCTCCACCCCGGCCATCGGAGTGATGTTGTCGGTGATGTCCGTGCGATAGCTCGTGGTGCAGACCGCAGAGCAATCCGCCGATGAGGTGATCGTCAGCAGGATTGAGGCCGGGTCGGTCTCATCCGCCGCAGTGTGGACATCGAAGACGGCTTCTTCGCTGTTCAGCAGTGCGTTGGTGCCTCCAGAGATCTCCTCCGGGGTTCCCGTCCAGGCCACGTCGAATCCGGCCGCGTCCTCCGTGATCGTGCCGCCCTGGGGGAGTGCAGCCTCAAGATGCGCTCGATAGTCATCGATGGGCAGGCTGCCTTCCAGCGCGGGAAAATCGAGTCGCGCCGTCCGCTGCCAGTTTTCGGCATCCTGCGCTGTGGTGTTGAAGTACACCGCGCTGAAGCCCCGGTCTTCGATGTCGCGGTGGGAGATGTAGCTCCCTGCCTCGATCTTCTCGTCTTCGAACACCAACACACTGGACCCCAGTTCATAGGCGTTCGAGCGCGCGGACTCATCGATGACCTTCGCGTCGACGAGCGCATCGAACGCCCAGTCCAGCAGGTGGCCGCTGCTGTAGCCCTCCGAGATGTTGATGCCCTTCAGGAAGGTGGAGTCCGCGACGGTGAACTCGGGCGTCAGGCCGGATTCCGCGTCTCCGCGCGTAATGCGTTCGACGATTTCCTTGTACTGCTCGGGTGAATCGAAGTCGATGCGGAAAGCGGCAGTGATGCTGCCGTCGGACTTCTTCTTGGCGCCTTCGTATTCGATGCCGTCCGGCTTCGCTTCGGAGATCGCCTGGTTGATCTCCTTGACGCCCCCATTCAGTTCACCGGCGTCGTCCGCGTCGAGTTCAAGCGTCATCACTCGGGATCCCGACCCGTCGTCCTCCACGGTGAGCACGGTGTCGATCTCTGCGCCACAAGCGGCGAGGAGGATCCCCAGCAGGGCCAAGCCTGGAAGAGCGAGGAGGCGGAAGGGGGTCCGCGTGCTGTTTTCTCGCAAAGTGATTCCCTTGTGTCGTGCATGAGAGATTTCTCATGGAAGTTTTCATCTGAATATAAAGGCAACTCTCAGGTTCGGCCGGCCGCATTGCGCATCCTGGCTATGAACTGCGCGATCCGGCCCATCGTTTCGTGATCTTGAGGAGTAGAAGCCTGAAGTCGCCCCGGGGCGTGCCGGCTCCCGTCTGCAAACCACGACGAGAGCCGCTCGGACCTGAACCGACGTCAACACAGAAAGGAAGGTCGGCGTCAGCCTGTCGGGAACGGGCGCTGACGCCGTCCTTCTGGGTTCACACCTTGTCAATGGGAGCACTGCTGCCACCCGGCTCGAAAAGCCCCAAAACGACGCGAAGGCCGCCTGACACCAGGCGGCCTTCTTCGTCTTCAGAGTTCCGCGTACGAGTCACCCGTTCCGCGTGCATCCCGTGGCAGGTGTACGCGGAACTCGTTTCGCCGCGTGATTCTCCCAGGACTGGACCGTGAACGGTCTGTCAGCGTCCAGGTCTTCGAAAGGAGTTCCGGTGGATTTGTCACAGCTGTTCTCCTCGG
>CALALQ010000210.1 GCA_937925595.1 uncultured Demequina sp.
GCCCCGCTGGCGCCGCCACGCCCCGCGGCCGGGCTGTCGCCAGAGATCACCGCACGCCGGCCATGAGCCGCAGCACGCCGCGACTGCCGACGGCGAGCGCAGCACCCAGCACGATCGCGATCCCGCCGAGCACGCCGAAGTAGGCCACTTCGCTCTCGGCCGAGTAGAACTGCGCGAGCAGACCGGCCATTGCGGTGCCGAGCGCGACCGAGAGGAAGAACAGCGCGACCATCTGCGTGTGGAAGCGCGCGGGCGCCAGCTTCGTCGTCACCGAGAGCCCGATGGGCGAGAGCAGCAGTTCCGCGATGGTGAACACGAGCAGGATGACGATGATGCCGAGCAACGGCGTGGAGTTCGGGCCACCACCGGAGAACGGGATGAACAGCAGGAACGCGACGCCCATGATCGCCGTGCCGAGCGCGAACTTCACGGGGGTCGACGGTTGGCGTTCGCCGAGCTTCGTCCAGATCGCGGCGAACACGCCCGACAGCACGATGATGAACACGGGATTGATCGACTGCACCCACGGCACGGGCATCTCCCACCCGAACAGATCGCGGTTCAGCCGCTCGTCCGAGTAGATCGTCAGCACCGTGAACTGCTGCTGGTACAGGGACCAGAACGCCACACTCGCGATGAACAACGGAATGAAGGCATACACGCGGCTGCGCTCGGTCCGGTCGAGGTGCCGACTCGACAGGATGACGACGAAATACGCGACCGCCGCGAGGAGCGTCGCGCCGATCACCCAACCGACGAGGTTGGTCGCCGTGATCAGTCGGGTCGCGATCAGGAGCGCGATGGCCGCGATCACGGCCAGCGCGAACACGACGATGATCCAGGCGCGGTCGCGTGGCAGCGGATGGGGCACGACGGATGCCTCGGGCGGCAGATTCTTCCGCCCGAACGCGTACTGGGTGAGCCCGATGGCCATGCCGAGCGCGGCCAGCGCGAACCCCCAATGGAACCCCCACGCGCTCTGCACGAGCCCGGTGAGCAGCGGCCCGAACAGCGCACCCAGATTGATGCCGAGGTAGAAGATCGAGAACCCCGCGTCGCGCCGCGGATCATGCTCGTCGTACAGCGTGCCCACGACGCTGGTCGCATTGGCTTTCAAGCCACCGGAGCCGAACGCGACGAACAGCAGGCCGACGATCACCCCGGCGTAGCCGGGCAGCACGGCGAGCGCGATATGGCCGCACATGATGACGATCGCGCTCACGAACAGCACCCGCTCGCTTCCGGCGACGCGGTCGGCGAGCCAGGCGCCGAGGATCGTCGAAAGGTACACGGTGCCGCCGTAGGCGCCCACGATGCCGGCGGCGGACGTCTGATCGAGCCCCAGGCCACCCTGCTCCGCGGTGTAGTACAGGTAAATGAGCAGGATGCCCTGCATCCCGTAGAAGCTGAAGCGCTCCCACATCTCCACACCGAAGAGGTGGACCAGCGCCCGCGGTTGCCCGAGAAAACTCCGGGCGGGTGGCGACTCCACGCCCATGCGCCCACGGTACTCCCGTTCGCGCCCAGTGCACCCGCCCGCGCGATCTCCGCTGCGGCGGCCGCGCGCGGAGCGCGGTACCCTGTGCGCGCAAGGGAGCCATCATGCGGACACGCTGGATACGGCGGTCAGTGACGCTCGCCCTCGTCGGGGCGGTCCTCCTGACCGGTGGGTGCGGGCTCATCGGCCCGGCGAAGCGCATCGAGGGCTCCGCGCCGCTCGATCGGACGATCACGGCCATCCGGGTCGACTCGGATTCGGGTTCGGTGACCATCGAAGGCGATGACGACGACGCGTCGTCCCTCGAGTGGACCATCTCGCTCCGCTCCAACCGGACGGTCGGACCCACCTATTCGATCGACGGGTCGGTCCTCATCCTGAGCGGATGCGGCAGCCGATGCTCGGTCGACTACCGCGTGCGTGTCCCGGTCGACGTCGATGTCGAGGGCCGCACCGCGAACGGGAACATCGACCTGTCAGACGTCGGCGACGTGGACCTGGCGACCACGAACGGCCGGGTCAGCCTCGACGGCGTCACTGGTCGCGTCATGGCCAGCTCGACGAACGGGCGCATCGACGGCGAGGACCTGAGCGGGTCGGGCGTCGAGGTCAGCACGTCGAACGGCTCGGTCGAGCTCGAGCTGGAGCAGGCACAGGATGTCTCGGCCAGCAGCTCGAACGGATCGATCGACGTCCGACTTCCCGACGGGTCGTACCGCGTCGAGGCCGAGACGTCGAACGGTCAGCGCGACATCCGCGTACCGAACTCCGAAGGCGGTCGCTACCTGATCGACCTGCGCACCTCCAACGGATCGATCACCGTCCACCCCGCAGACTGACCGCCCGCCCCTACGCGTTCTTCCCGTCGCGCCAGTCGAGCCAGCGCCGCACGGCGCCCAGATCGTACTCGGGCCCCGAGATCCCGAGCGTGAACAGTCGGACGCCGGCCGCGTACAGCGCGTCGGCGCGATCGGTGTCCGCGCGGCTCAACTCATTCGAGACCACGATGTCCGAGACGTCCCGACCGACCTCGTCACCCCAACGGGCGAGGACGTCGAGCTTGTGGGCGATCTCGTCGGGCCGGACGAAGGAGTGCCAGATGTCCGCGTGCTCGGCGACGATGCGCAGCGTCTTCTGCTCGCCCTTGCCGCCGATCATGATCGGGATGTCCCGGGTGGGCCCAGGGTTCAGCTCGGCCCAGCGCGCGCGCACGCGCGGCAGCGCGTCCGACAGCGCGCGCAGCCGCGAGCCGGCGGTGCCGAAGTCGTATCCGTACTCGTCGTAATCGCGCTCGAACCAGCCGGCGCCCGTCCCGAACACGAAGCGACCGGTCGCCCCGCCCTTGGCGGAGATGTGGTCGAGCGTCCGGGCCATGTCGGCCTGCAGGTCGGCGTTCCGATAGGAGTTGCAGTTCACGAGCGTGCCGAACTCGATGCGCTCGGTCTGCTCGGCCCACGCGCCGAGCATGGTCCACGCCTCGAAGTGGAGGCCGTCGGGATCGCCGGTCAGCGGGAAGAAGTGGTCCCAGTTGAACACGATGTCCACGCCGAGTTCCTCGAGCCGGAGCACGGTGTCGCGGATGGCCTGGTACCGAGCGTGCTGCGGCTGCACCTGCACTCCCAGCCGCACAGGTGTATCGAGACGCATCCATCAAGCCTATGGCCGCGAACACCTCACGCCGGCACGCCACATCACCGCACGGACGCACGTGGTATATTGTTGTATTTCCTGTGTCGTCGAGTATCCGGGAGGCCGCCCATGACACGTCTGGGCCTGGGGTTCACCGCGTTCGCCACGATCGGGGCTCTTGCGCTCGGCCTCACCGTCGCCTCGGCCGCACCAGCCGGGGCGTCGCAGGCGACCGAGCAGCAGGGCTGCCCGGGGCTGACCTACGACCGGCTGCTCGCCTCGGCCGCCGACGCGGTCGCGACCACCCACCCCGACTGGAACGTCCTCACCTCCGTCTGGGCGAGCGACCACACCACGGCACGCTCCGACCTGCGATGCATCGACACCTGGGCATTCCGATTCGGCAACCTGGACTCGCCCGAGCCCGATCGCGAAGTGCAGCTCGACCCACGCACGGGCGCCGTGCTCTCCATGCGCGACGACGGACGCTGGGCCCCGCTGCCGGCCGACGCACCCACCCCTTACGAGGCGCTCGAGGCCGTCCGCGCGCGCGGGTACGCAGACACCGTCTCGTGGTTCGATGTGACGGTCGAGGCGCGGGATGTGCGCTTCCACTTCGTGTCCGGCAGCGGCACGTCGGTCGAGGTGTCCCTCCATGACGGCGTCCTGGGCGAGGTGCGCGTGTCCGGGCTCGTCGGCGTGGACCTCCCCGAGTCCGTCATCGCCGACAACGTCCGCTACGACGTGAGCACCGGCACGATCGCCGCGTACACCTGCCCGGCACACCACCCCTACCTCTGGAAACAGGACTTCGGCTGGGGCAGTCAAGGAACGATCATCTCGACCGGGTTCCGGCCCGGCACGCCCGGCGTCGACGGCGCACTCCAGCTCCCGGCGCTCACGTCCGTCAGCGGCCTCGCCTCAGGCTGGCCGAACACCCCTGACGGCATCACCCTGCCCCCGTGGGCGGAGCTCTGGAGCATCCTCGCCCTCTGCACCGACGACCCGGCCGAGGCCTTCTCGCCACCCGACATCCCGGCCGCCTGACGGCACGGCCCGCCACGAACGACGGATGCCTCGGGCGCACGCGCGCCCGAGGCATCCGTCGTCACTCACCGAAGCGAGCCGGCCGCCCGAACCGGCCCGGCCCGGCCTACTCCGATCAGGCGGTCTCCTTGAGGTCCAGCATCGGCGTCGGGCGGCGGAAGCCGCGCGTCACGACCGCGAGCAGGATCACGCCCAGCACGAGCCACGAGATCCCGAAGATGAACGTGTTCGGCGCGAGGCTCGTCCACAACCAGACCGTGAGCGCGAACCCGATCAGCGGCAGCACCAGGTTCTGCAGCACCTCGGCGCCCGAGCGCTCCTTCCGGTCGATGAAGTAGTGCTTGATCACCGACAGGTTGACGACCGAGAACGCCACCAGCGCACCGAAGCTCACGAGGCTCGACAGGAAGCCGAGATCCGCGACCACCGCGAGCAGCGAGATCACCGAGACGACGAGGATCGACACCACCGGCGTCTTGAAGCGCGCGGAGACCACGCCGAAGATCCGCTTCGGCAGCACACCGTCACGTCCCATCGCGTAGAGGATGCGCGCCACCGACGCCTGCGACGTGAGCGCCGAACCCGTCGCGCCCGCCACGTACGCCGCCGTGAAGAAGATGGCGAGGAACTGGCCGCCCGCGGCGAGCATCACATCGCTGGCCGCCGAGTCGACGTCGCCGAACTCGTTCGACGGGAGCACCAGCTGCGACAGGTACGACAGGCCGACGAACACGATGCCCGCCGACAGCGTCGTGATCATGATCGCCTTCGGCACGGACCGGGTCGGCTCCTTCGCCTCCTCGGCGAGCGTCGACACGGCGTCGAAGCCGAGGAACGACAGGCACAGCACCGCGGCGCCCGCGAAGAGCACGCCGGTGCCCTCGACCGACCCGTCGCCCACGAACGGCGCGAGCGGGTCGACCTGGTTGCCCGAGAACGACGCGACGCCGAATCCGAGGAACGCGAGGATGAACACCGCCTGCACGGCGATGATCACGAAGTTCGCGCGAGCGACCGACACGATGCCGATGATGTTGAGCACCGTCACGACCGCGATCGACACCAGGATCCACACCCACGCGGGGACCGCGGGCATCGCGACCTCGAGGTAGATGCCGATCACGAGGTAGTTGATCATCGGCAGGAACAGGTAGTCCAGCAGCAGCGACCAGCCCGAC
>CALALQ010000211.1 GCA_937925595.1 uncultured Demequina sp.
GGCGAGGACGGCGGTGAGGGCGATCGCGGGGGTCGCCAAAGTGCGGATCTTCATGAGGGTTCTCCAAGTGTCGATGGTGTGGGCGCGTGGCCCGGGTGATCGGTGGTCGGCGGCAGCGTGGCTAGCGCGCCGCGTAGATCACGTTCGACTGATGCAGAGAACGTTCAAAGACGGGCCGGGCGGCGCGGCCAGAGACCGTACCGGCCACAGCAGACGCGGTACACGCTCACCCCATACGGCACGGACGGCGTTTCGGACGCCCGCGCGCGGCGCCAGCAGCAGAAGGGTGAGCAGAAGCCCGATCACGCACGCCATCCAGGCGGTGGTGTGCTCGCCTTGACCGCAGGACGCGCACCCCACCCCCGGCTCCGCAGGGGCAGCCGGACCGTGATGGACAGTCATCTCGGTGGGTGCTTGAGCGACACTCTCCGCCGTCGCTCCACCGCTGACGGCGTGCGTGTTGAGGGAGTGCATCGCCAGGAGCCCGATGATCACGGCGATGCTGACAGCGAGCACCACAAGGACGGTGCGCCCCAGCGTGCGAGGGCCGTGCACGTGCTGTGCCATCCGTACCAGCGACATCCTGACCCTCCTCCCTTCCAGGGTACGTCTCTTTCCTGAGCCCCTACGCGCCGCGAGACACGTTGCGCGGGTCCAGGTCAAGGCGTCGCAGCAATTGCGCGTTGAGCGCGACGACGATGGTGGACCGCGACATGAGCACGGCCCCGACCGACATCGGCAGGACGAAACCGACCGGTGCGAGCACGCCGGCTGCCAGGGGAACGGAGATCAGGTTGTACCCGGCCGCCCACCACAGGTTCTGCTTCATCTTCCGGTAGCTTGCGCTCGACAACTCCATCACCGACAGCACCGACCGGGGGTCGTCGCTGGCGAGGATGACCCCGGCGGACGCGATGGCGACGTCCGTGCCGGCGCCGATGGCGATGCCGACGTCCGCTTGGGCGAGGGCGGGAGCGTCGTTGACACCGTCGCCCACCATGGCGACCTTGCGCCCCTCCGTCTGGAGCTGCTTCACCTTGGACGCCTTGTCCTCGGGGCGGACCCCCGCGAAGTACCGGTCGATGCCCAAGTCGGCCGCCACCGCGGCGGCCCCTGTTCTGTACGCCCTGGAAGCCCGCACTGACGGCACACTTGTCGGTGCCGGTACGGACGGCGTCCTGTGGGCGGAAAACGACAGCGGCGCCTGGCAGAAGTTGGAATCGTTGCGCGGCGCCGTCCAAGCCCTCACCGCCATCGACGACCGCATCATCCTCGTCGATGAGCGCGGCATTATCGAGATCTCCACAGACGGCACCAACATCCTCGCCCCCGCCCTATAGGGGCGGTTACTGACCAAGCCGCGCTCAAGGACTTCTCGTGGACAAGCCCAAGAACCCCTTCCGAAATCTCACGTTCTTCATCACAGCCGCGACGATCGCCGTCGTACTCGTCGCCACCGCCAGCTTCCTCACAATTGGAGCGATCTTCCAATGACCCGCACCGGCTCCCACCCGCTCGATCCTGTGCGGACGCATCGACGCCTCGTTCGTCTCGGGTACGCGCTCCTGGCCGCGGGTCCGGTCCTCGCACTCGCGCACCTGATTACGACACGCAGTCGACCGATGCTGCCTGGTGGACCTACACGGTTGCCAGCTACGACATCGCACTGATCATCGTCATGGCTGCCGTGGCGTTGATCTTGCGAAATCCTCCGGCTTCGGGAACGGATCACCGAGACACGGCACCGTGAGCGGTGAGACGCTCATCACGGGTGAAGCTACCATGCCCCCCCCCGGGGTATTCAACGGGGTCCCCCAGACAGCACCACGATCGTATCTTGGGGGCTCAAAAACAACGAGAGGATTCGATCATGACTGTCGCAGCAGAAATGCTCCGCACTTATCCGAAGGACCTCGGCCAGGTTGACCAGGAAGCGCTCCTGGGCTGTATCGAGGCCTGCATGGAGTGCGCCCAGTCGTGCACCGCCTGCGCGGATGCGTGTCTGAGCGAGGAGATGGTCGCAGAGCTCACGAAGTGCATCCGCACGAACCTGGACTGCGCCGACCTCTGCGAAACCACCGCGCGTATCCTGTCCCGGCACACCGGCTACGACGCCAACCTGACCCGGGCAGCGCTGGAAGCGTGCCGCACCGCGTGCGCGAGCTGCGCGGACGAGTGCGAGAAGCACACCATGCACGAACACTGCATGCTGTGTGCCGCAGCTTGTCGGCGTTGCGAAGACGCGTGCGCCATGCTCCTCGCAACCCTCTGAACAAGAACGCCCGTCAACCGCACGCCGCGCAACCAGACGAACAGGTGAATCCGATGTCAGAAGACGCACACGCCGCACACGAACGGCAAACAGAGAACAAAAAGCGCGGATCGCTGAAAATGTACCTGCGTTTCGCGGCGATGATCCTCACCGGCATGGTCGTCATGTACTGGACGATGTTCGCCGGAGTGTGGGAATGGGGCCACATCCGCTTCAGCGAGAGCCGCGTATTCATGGCTCTCACCATGGGCGGTGCCATGGGGCTCGTCATGCTCGCCTGGATGCTGAACATGTACAAGAACACCAAGGCAAACATCGCTGTCGTCATCATCAGCGTGCTGCTGCTCGGAGGTGGTGTGGCTCTCGACCGCAGCCAGATCACCGTCGACGACACCGCATACATGCGCGCCATGATTCCCCACCACTCCCTAGCGATCACCAGATCTGAGAGAGCGCAGATTCAGGACGTCCGCGTCTGCCAACTCGCCGTCGAGATCAGCGAAGCTCAACGCCGGGAGATCCTCGAAATGGACTGGCTGATCGACGACATCGAACGCAACGGACTCGTCACAACACCCGAGGACGCGCAGAACCGGCCCGTTCCCAACTTCGACCGTGCCGCCGACCGTGAATGCGCCACCGACGAGTAGTAAAACCCGGCGTGATCCATCCGTATGCCACTAGGGCGTGTTGATCAAGAGGTTCCGCTCCTCGGTGGGTGAGTCTTGAACGGTGACGCGACAGGAGATCTCTGATGAGGTGTGGGCCGTGATGGAGCCGTTGATGCCGACGGTGACCGGTCGGTCGCGGCCGTGGACGGATCACCGGCTCGCTATCGAGGGGATGGCGTGGAAGTACCGGACCGGTGCGCCGTGGCGTGACGTTCCGGAACGGTTCGGGAAGTGGAACTCGATCTACAAGCGGTTCAACCGGTGGGCCGGGGACGGCACCTGGCAGAAGCTGCTCACCGAGGTGCAGAAGCAGGCCGACGCCGCTGGGGAAATCGACTGGGTCGTCTCGATCGACTCCACGATCGCGCGCGTGCATCAGCACGGCGCGACCCTCGCCCGGGACACAGGGGGCTGTGCCGAATCACAAGAATCCGTGGTCCGAGCCGCCTGATCACGGGATCGGACGCTCCCGCGGCGGGCTGACGACCAAACTGCACCTGGTCTGCGACGGCCGCGGCCGGCCGCTGAGCATGATGATCACCGCCGGGAACATCAACGACACCACAATGATGAGCGCGGTGCTGGAGAACATCCGCGTTCCCCGCGACGGGAAGGGCCGCCCCCGCACCCGCCCCGACCGGGTGCTCGCCGACAAGGGGTACCCCTCAAGGGCGAACCGCGCCTGGCTCCGCGACCGGAGGATCGCGGCGACCATCCCCGAGCGGGACGACCAGATCGCGCACCGCCGCAAGAAGCCGGGCCGGCCGATCGCTTTCGGCGACAAGCAGAAGGAACGCTACAAGGGACGCAACGTCGTAGAACGCTGCTTCAACCGTCTCAAGCAGTGGCGCGGCATCGCGATGCGCTCGGACAAACTCGCCCGCAACAACCGAGCCGCCGTCAGCCTCGCCGCGGCGCTGATCTGGATCAAGACCGATCTCCGCTGAGCGCTTCGCGCTCCTGCAGCGTGCGCTCAAGCTGTCCCACCGTCGGCGCACCCGCAAAGCCGCGCTCGGTCAGATAGACCCTGCACGCCAAGTCGGCAGTGTTCCCCTGGGACGGGAACAAGTCCTGACCGTCCAGAAGAATCGTGGGCGAGCCCGCGAAACCAGAGCTCACCGCCTCAGCCTCGGTGCGGATCAACACGAACTCCACCGGAACATCGCCCCGTCCGATCGAGTCGAGCACCAGCCGTACTCGATCGCCCGCCTCCTGCCAATTCGGGCAATCCTCGATATGCAGCACCTGTATCTTCACGCGCCCATTCTCCCGCGCAACTCGCGGCGGCTGGCCACCCCGCACCTTCTTGATCAACACGCCCTAGCAGCGCCTGCTCCACGCGCCAGCGCATGCGCCGCTCCCGCGAATGAGGCAACGTCCACGCGAGTTCCTTCGGAGCGATGTCGAATCGTCGGAACACGGCGTCCCGCTCGTGGGACGACGTCTCCGCTCGAATGGCCAGTTGCTCGGCCATGCCCTGCAACAGCTCGTCGCGTGAGGAGAAGATATGGCGGAGGGAGCCGACCACAATGCCCGCGTCGCCCGCTACAGCCCGAAGCGTCACAGCACCTACGCCACCGTTTGCGGCCACCGCCCACGCGGCATGAACGATCTGCGCACGCCGTTCGTCATGGTCGATGAGTCTGGGCACACTTCACCGTAGTCCGGACCGTCGAGCCCCGCGCTTCGCGGCGGGCATCACCCATTTTCTTGCAACGCCCTACTCGGGTGACAAGTCGCGCACTAGCGGAAGAGCCGAAACTCGTACGCGCCCTCGGCCGGACCGCTTACCAATCTCATGAGCTCGCGGTCGCTTCGGCACCGACGTCGCGGTGGTGGATACCCGCCGACGCCGGGTGGCCTGCTGAATCCCGACGAGCGCGCAGCGTCCGGCTCACGAGTGGACTCGACGAAGTGGATACCCTGTCGGCATGTTGGACACCGACCAGATCACGATCCGGGTTCTCCTCGGGCACGACAACCGGCGCCGCGAGCTGACTGTTACAGGCCAGCCAGCGGCGAACGCGGCCAGCGCTCTCGTCAACGCCATTCGCCTCGAACTTGGGCGGGCGCCGATCAAACCCGGAGAGGGCGCGGCGGACAACGATGGCGACGACAGCGATGAGTAGGGGTTAGTGCTGTGCGGAGAGTCCCCCGACGACCCGTCTGGCGGTATCCCCGTCGAGTACATCGCGGTCCCTCCGAGCACGACATTCGCAGAATTGCGGCGAATGGTAGGCCCGCGACCGTTCAGCGTTACGGTCTTTGAGACCGGGTTCGGAGGCGACGGCGCTGAGGAGTTCGTCACATGGTTCGTGGAGGACCTCGCCCCGATCGGCGCCGAGCTCGTCGAGCTCTATGGCTACGCCGAGATTGCTCGCCGAATCGGGAGCGCCACCAGGCGTCGGAGATACCGTGAGGCGAGGCTTGCCGCGAGGTCATGGCTGATCGAAGGCGGCGAAGTCCCGGCAGTATTGAGAAGGCAGATCCAGAAAAGCGACTGGTGGTGGATTGATCATCTCAAGACATTCTTCGATCTTGGACCGACCGACGCGAAGCGAGTAATGGACGCGGTCTGTCACCGATGGAACGCACAGCAACACGGTTTCTTCGCACCGCCCGACTCGGATGCGGTGAACTAGCGGACGAGGGTCGGAATGACGACATCGCCGAGTTAGAAGAGTTGAGTGGGACTAACCCAGACCTTTGAGATTCAGCGAATCCGCTGGGACCAGGAGCCCCTACTCCGATACACCGTGAGGGCAACCGCCAGCTCTCTCGGGAGCACTTGAGCAAGATTGCGCACGATTATGCGCGCCCCCGGGTGGAGTGCACGCGCCAACCAGCAGCACGAAACCCCCGGATTACCGGGGAAATTTTCGTCAGTGCCCGCTAGATCCGATATCGCGAACCAGCTAGTTCCGATATCACTCCATCGTGGCGAGTGAGGGATTCGAACCCCCGAAGGCTATGCCGGCTGATTTACAGT
>CALALQ010000212.1 GCA_937925595.1 uncultured Demequina sp.
GACCGCCGTCCGAGCCCGCCGGCGCTTCGCCCTCGTAGTGAAGCATGAGGAGACACACGGCATCGTAGGCATCATCCTCTTGGGCGAGCTTGCCCAAGAGGTCGATGAGCCAGCGCGCCTTGTCCGGCTCCGAGTCCAGGATTGTCGAGCGGAGACCGTAGACAAACCCGTGAGCGGCGAGGGGGTGTCGTGAGCGGAGGTTCTTCGCGTCACCGTACGCCTCTTCGATGCGGTTCGCCGCATTCTTACCGAAGGAACTGTCCATACGCTTGGTGGAGATCAGGACCTCGGGCCCTGTCTCCCATGCGCTCATGACGACATCGACCTGCTTGATGTAGTGCCGGCCAAGCACCTTGGCGTCAGTCGCGACCACGCCCTTCATTGGCGTCTGGCGCTGCAGCTGGGCGCCGAACTTGGCGCGAAGCTCCTTCGTGGTGCCGAGCAGATAGTTTGCAACGGGTGTCGGCATCACTCGAGGGTGCCCAGCTCGCGGCCAGACAGCGTCGGGAGCGAATCCGGCCCGGCGGAGCTCATAGGCGATCCACACGTCGAGTGCCAGAGCGGGTACTCCGCTTTGGCTGTTCGCCTTGAAGTGACGAGGGACACCGAGGAGCTTCTGAAGCGTCGGGGTATCCGGGACATACGTGTCGCCGTCCCAAGGACCCATCTCGAAGAGAGGAGACGTGGCGGCGACCGCGACGATGCGGTCGAAGAGCGGCCACGCTTTCTGCTTCAGACTCGGTTCAGCCACTCTTTCCCCTTGTCACTCGCCGCCGCATGAACGCAGCGTGATCTTCACGAACCGCGCAGATCTGGGCGTCACTGAGATCGCTCAGGACAACCTCATCGACAACAGCGACCGCGCCAAGCAGGTTCTTGGCCTGGAGGAGCCGCTGGACGCGCGGCTTCAGCTCGATGAGCGTGTCGCGTTGTTTGGCCAGCAGTGCCGCGCTCGGCATCCGCCAGCGATCCGCCTCACGCGGCTCGACCTTGAGGACTCCTCCGCCGTAGCTACGGCCTACGATTTCGGCGCTGAGAAGAGTAAACGAGTTCAGCGACGCGATCGGAAGCACGTCGCGAGCGAGATCACGAACATCCGGCTTCAGATAGACACCGTGGACGCTGTTGAGATGAAGGGCCCGCGCCTTGTTGGTCGTGAGCCGAGCCGTGTCAGCGTTCATGTAGGTGAGTAGGAGATCAGCTGGCTCGAGTGTGGGCACGCGCCACCACGGCTTCCTTACCCTGCACTTGTACGCAGTGTCGATCCCTGTCGCGCGCCCCGACTCGATGTACGCAAGCGTTTCCGGAGCGGGCCGATCGCTTGGGTAAAGGAGCCACGTCGCGTGCCCGTCCTGTCCGAGACGGGTCATGGCGGAGCCTGTGAGCGCAAGGCCACGGAGGTGCGAGCTCCCCGGAGGAGAGACCCGAAGCAGATCACGCTGAGGAATCCCAAGCTCACGCACACGCTTTGGGCTGAGGGTAAAGAACTTGTTCGCCCCGGTCACCATGCCGAGCGTCGTGTCGCCAAGCTCTTGCAGCGGTATGAATGTGTTCGACCCGACGAGGTTTGCTGTCGCCTCGAGCGTTGCATTCTGCAAGTGCAGCGGCGTCCAGCGGGCTGCCAGATCCGTGGTGGCCCACGTCGAGCCCGCGTCGAGGTCGTCCAGCGTGGTGGCGTCGCGGGTCTGACGAAGCGTGGCGATACCTGCGGGGTTGCCCATCCAACCGGCAGCCTTTACAAGGACGGTGTCGGCCTCAGCGTCGGGGAAGATCTGCGTCTCGAAAGTGATGAGCTCCACCGACTCGAACCGCGAGAGCAGGAACGAACGAACGGGCGCCGCGTAGTTCGTGCTGAGGAGTTCGGCGGGCAAGACCATTCCGAGGCGGCCGCCAGGGCGCAGGTGTGCTGCCGCGTGAATGACAAACGCAGCCCATGACGAAGCCAGGCCGGTGAGAGCAACACCTTGCGCCTGCGCCGCAAAGCGGGCGCGATCGCGGGACTCACCGATGAATTCCTGGTACCTGATGAATGGTGGATTGCCGATCACCGCCGTATAGTTTCCACGCGGTTCCGTGAGAAAGAAGTCAGAGACGCGGATGTGCGCGGTGCCGCCCGCTTCGGCAATGAGTTCGCGGGCAACGCGGGCGGAAGCCTGGTGGAGCTCGACGCCATGCACGACCGGGTCCTTAGCTCCGAGCCCGCGGAGGCGTCGCACCGCTGCGATCAGAAAGGCAGCCTCCCCGGCGGACGGCTCCAGCACGGTGTCGTCGACGCTCTGAATCGCCCACTCGGCAAGGTGCTTCGTCACGCCGTCAGGGGTAAAAAAGGCTCCTCGCGCCTTGCGCAGCGCGGGAGTATCAGGGCTCGTCACGGACATCAATCAGAGCCTATGCGCGCCTACCGGCGCGGGCGAACAGGCTCGCCCTGTGTGCCCGCCAAGAGCCCTCAATCGAACCCAGTGTCAGCGCGCGTGCGGCTCGCGCGGACGTCACGCAGCCTCCGGCACAGTGAACGCGTCCACCATCGCCATGAGCGGCTCGAGGCCTGCCGGGGCAAGGTGGCCGTAGCGGTCGAGGGTGATCGACGGACGCGCGTGCCCGAGCGCACGGGAGACGCTGAGTAGGTTACCGCCAGCCTCAGACAGTGCGATAGCCGCGAAGGTGTGCCGGAGTCCATGAGCGCTGAGACGGGTGATGGGATCGCTGCGGGTCAGGTTGGCCCGAGCGACAGCGCGGGTGAGCGCGGCATTCGCGTATCCCTTGGCGACAGCACTGCCGGGACGACGGGGGCTGATGAACATCCAATCACCAGTAGCCCTTGATCCCGCGAGCTCAAGGAGAGACGGAAGTACGCTGGCGGGAACAGGGAGCGTGCGGATGCCGGCGCGCGTCTTGGAGTCACGGACGGTCAGCTTGCTGCCGACGAGGTCACCGACGCGGAGGGTGCGCATCTCGTTCTCGCGAAGACCCATGAAGCCGAGGACACGGAACATCGTCGCGTCGAAGGGGCTGGTCGCAGCATCGATCACGGCACGCAGCTCGGCCGAGGACCAGTGCGGACGCTCGCTATGCCGGAGCGAGACGACGAGGCCATCGGTGACGTCGACCTCCACGAGGTTGTCCCGGACACCCCGCTTGATCGCTGCACGCAGGATCTCGAGCTGCTTCTTGCGACTCGACGCGGCCGGCTCGACACGCTGGGACCAGATCTCGATCTCGGTGGCGTCGATGGTGCTCACCACGCGGTCGCCGAAAGTGTCGCGGACGATGCCGGCGTGGTACTGGTCCGCTTCGACCGTCCGGGGCGCCCGGTCAGCCTTGGCTGCCAGGTGTCGGTCAAGCAGAGTGCCAACGGTGACTGAGCTCCGCCGCAAGCTCGCGGCGTGCGGCGTATTCAGCTGCGCTGCCTCATCGAGCAGCGCCTGTGGCTTCTGACCGTCGCAATACGACTGCTTGTGTTGGCGCGGTCGGCCTGTGACCGGGTCGAGATCGGGGCCGCGCCAGCGTCGCTGCCAGCGCACCGCGTTCCGTTGGCGACGACGGGCGACCTCCGCCTTCGGCAGACCCTCCCAGAGGTCGTGGACGCTCACTTCTCAGCGCCCTCCCTGCGGCGGATCTCCGTCCTCAGTTCGTCAGTGCTGAATGCGCCGAGCACCTGAATCGTGAGCGCGGTACGAGCCGCCGCGGCGGCCATCGCCTCCTGCTCGGATGGCACTGCAGCGCGTGGGCCGGCGGTGTTGGCCTCGACCAGGAGGTCGGCGGCACGGTCGCGACCGATCGCCCGCAACGCCTCGGGCTCGAGACCCAGTACGGACCCGAGCTTCACAAGCGTGATGTCGCTCGGGGCAGATACTCGAGGACCGTCCTCTCGGTAGCGGATGCCGTTCAGTGCAATGTGCAGGGTGGCGACGCTCAACCCAGTGGCGGCAGCAAGGTCGGCGACCGTGAGCCCCGACTTCTTGTACGTGGCCTTGAGTAGGAGGGACTCGGCGGGAGGGATGAGACCCGGCTCATCCGGATTTGATGGCAGATTCACACGACACACATTGCCACATATTCACCACAGTCGTACACACGTTATGGCAGAGGTGCAGTAATGTGCGAGACCATGAAGCACTTTCCAATTACTACCGCCCTCACTCTCTTGACTCGAGAGAACGCGTTGCTGACAGTCAAGCAGACCGCCCTCGCGCTGAACGTCACCGAGTGGTGGGCGAGGCAACTGATCGCCCGCGGTGATCTCCGAGCGATCAACGTAGGTGGATCGGGAAACACAGCTCGATGGCGTGTGGATCCCGAGGATCTGAACGCGTTCCTCGCTAACCGCGCGAGCCGTGCTCGTGATCTCGTCGCGTAGTCGGCGGCGACGGGGCTCAACCTCGAGCAACCGCCTCAGCCCGGACTCCCGAACGGGTCGGCGACGCTGCGCAGGCCGTGGGTGGGGCAGG
>CALALQ010000213.1 GCA_937925595.1 uncultured Demequina sp.
CGCACGACGTCCCCCGACGGGCGCGTGATCGAGCACGAGTACGACGAGCACGGTCGGCTGATCGGCACCACCGATGTCGCGGGCAACCGCACCAGGTACGAGCACGACCAAGCGGGTCTCCTGACCACTGCGATCCAGGCCGACGCCCACGGGCACCCGTTGGCCGACGTGGCGTACGCGTACGACCGATACGGCCGGATGATCGAGCACGCTCGCGGCAACGGCGTCACCACGGCCTACGCGTACACCAGCGCGAGCCAGATCGCGCACGAGACCGCGACGCGCGCCGATGGCACCGTGCTGACCGAGCGCGAGTACGTGTACGACGTCCACGGCAACCTGCTCACGCGCACCGACACCCGCCCGGGCCCCGAGGGTGGCGAGCCGACGACCACCACGACCTCGTACCGGTACGACTCTCGTGGCAGCCTCACCGGCTCCTCCGTGCACGACGGCGACACGAGCGATGCGCCGGTCCGCACGAGCACCACGTACGAGTTGACCGTGGCCGGCGACATCCGGTCGGAGCAGGTGAGCGAACGCCCGGGTGCCGACACCGAGGCGACCACCACGCGCGACTTCGAGTACGGGCCCGCCGGCACGCTCGCCGGCGTGGCGACGACCCACCCCGACGGAACCGTCACAACCGCGACCCAGACCTACGACCAGGCCGGAAACCTCACGCGGGCCCTCGACGGTACCGCGTACGCGTACAACGCGATCAATCAGCCTGTGCGCGTGACCACCTCGACCGGGAATTCGGTGAAGACCGAGTACTGGGCAACTCGGCAGCGGGCCGCCCAGACGCAGCCCGGTGGCACCGCGGAGACCGTCTTCCACTGGGACGGCAGCACGCTGCTGAACGACACGCACACCTCCGAGGGCGCGGACCCCGCCGATGCCGACCCGCCCGCCACGTCGGTGACCGCCGCCTACCTGATCGGCACCGGCCGCCACGCTCGAACCCTCGACCGTGGAGCGTCGACCGCATATTACGAGGCCGACCACCACGGCAACGTCACCGAGCTGACCGACGCCGACGCGGCGCTCACGACGAGCTACGACTACTCCGACTACGGACTCACGACGACCATCCACCATGCCGCGTCGTCGGCGGGCGCTGGTTCGTTGGCCGGTGACGCGCAGCGCAACCCGTTCCAGTACGCCGGCGAGTACTCGGACCCGACCGGCACCCAGCACCTGCAGGCCCGCACGTACGACCCGGTCAGCATGCGACTCACCAGCGTCGACCCTGAGCCGCGGTTCAACAAGTATCACTACGCCGACCTCAACCCGATCACGCTCGCCGACCCCACCGGCCGTCAGCCGGGGCTCCCGACCTGGGCGAGCGCCGTGCTCGCGGGGGCGGGCGTCTTCATGGCCGGTCTCGGGCTCGTCGGGGCGATCGGCGCGTACCTCACGGCTGCCGCGCTCACGGCGACCGCCACGGCGACCACTGGGAGCATGGTCGCGCTCGGGGCGGTCGTCTCCGTCGCGGTGTACGACGCGGTCGCGGTCGGACTGACCACCGCGCGCGAGTTCAAGCCCGACTTCCTCGACGAGGAGACCGCGTTCGTGCTGGGTGTGTCGAGTGCCGTGTTCGGTGGCGTCAGCATGTTCGGCAGCAATATCACTCGCTGGGTCGGCCGTGTCGAGGTCAACGAGGTCATGGCGCTCGGCAAGACGAGTGAGCGATCTGCCGAGGCGGTCGTCCGTGTCGGGCGGCGGCTCGTCGATCGCCTCACCGGTGTCTTCGACGATCTCGGCGTCCACCTCGACGCGGTGACATTGCGGAAACGGCTGCAGGCGTGGGCGAGGGAGCAAGCCGAGGCCGGCGGAAAGACGTGGACGGCCCCAGGCCATTACGGCGCGCTCAAGGACTTCGAGGAGAAGCAGCTCCCGCTGGCCTACAAGATGCAGAACGCCGGGACGAATTCGTATGACGACACGATCCCGAGGGTGTGGGTTCACCCGTCGCTCGGGAAGAAGTTGGGCGAGCTCAAGATGGCGAACGCCTTCGACGGGCAGTGGCCCGACACCGATCTGTCGGCCGCGGTGACGCAAGCGAAGGCGAATGTCGGCAAGGAACTGGAATCCGTGCTCGACATCGTGACCGGGAAACCAGTCTTCCCGAACGGCTACGACGATGTGGTCATCCAGTGGGAGCAGCCCCATACGTTGTTCGGGTTCTCCTACTTCCGCACCGGCAACGAGTTCGGTGCCAATGGCGTGTGGAATCATGCCGTGCTGTGACGAACCCGCTGCGAGCGGGTCCCCGGTCTGCGATGAATCGTCAGTTGTTTTGAATGGCTAAAGACAACTGGTATGATCGTGGACATGACCACGAATGCCACCGCCTCCGTCGAGGCGCCGGCCACCGCCGAGCGCCTGCGCGCGGCGGGGCTGAAGGTCACTGCGCCGCGGGTCGCGGTGTTCGAGGCGCTCTCGAGTCACGGCGCGCACCTCGACGCCGAATCGGTGTTCGAGCGCGTCCGCGCCGACCTGCCGACTACCTCGCTGCAGGCCGTCTACGGCGTCCTCGGCGCGCTCACCAACGCGGGCCTGCTGCGCAAGATCGAACCCGCGGGCTCGCCGGCCCTCTACGAGAGCCGCATCGGCGACAACCACCATCACCTCGCCTGCACGAACTGCCACACCGTCGTCGACGTCGAATGCGTCGTCGGCCACGCGCCGTGCCTCACACCGTCGAACACCGACGGCCTCACGATCTCCACCGCAGAGGTGACCTTCTGGGGCCTCTGCGGGAACTGTCAGCGGACGGCCGCGAGCGAGCCGGAAGGCTAGCCCGCGGCATCCGCTCACTCGGCGCCCGACCAGGGCGCTGTTCGTCGCGCCCGGAACCCGGCGCGCGTCACCCCTCCAAGAAAGCAGGACGACATGTCGAACCCCACGACCCCGCCCACCACGACCCAGACGGGAACCCCGGTCGCGAGCGACGCGCACTCGCTCACCTCGGGGGCCGACGGCGCAACGGTGCTGCACGACCGGTACCTCGTCGAGAAGCTCGCGCAGTTCAACCGGGAGCGGATCCCCGAGCGCATCGTGCACGCCAAGGGTGGCGGGGCCTTCGGCACGTTCGAGACCACGCACGACGTGTCCGCGTACACGCGTGCCGCGGTGTTCCAGCAGGGCGCCGAGTCGGAGACGCTGCTGCGCTTCTCCTCGGTCGCCGGTGAGCAGGGCTCGCCCGACACGTGGCGCGACGTCCGCGGCTTCTCGCTGAAGTTCTACACGACCGAGGGCAACTACGACATCGTGGGCAACAACACCCCGGTGTTCTTCATCCGCGACGGCATCAAGTTCCCCGACTTCATCCACTCGCAGAAGCGTCTGCCGGGTTCCGGGCTCCGTGACGCCGACATGCAGTGGGACTTCTGGACGCTCTCGCCCGAGTCGGCGCACCAGGTGACCTACCTCATGGGCGACCGCGGTCTGCCCAAGTCGTGGCGCGAGATGCAGGGCTACGGCTCGCACACGTACCAGTGGATCAACGCCGCGGGTGAGCGGTTCTGGGTGAAGTACCACTTCAAGAGCCGGCAGGGCGACCTGCACCTCGACGCCGAGACCGCCGAGGCGATCGCCGGGGCCGACGCGGACTACTACCGTCGCGACCTGTACGAGGCGATCGAGCGCGGCGACTTCCCGAAGTGGGACCTGTTCGTCCAGGTCATGCCGTACGAGGACGCCAAGACCTACCGCTTCAACCCGTTCGACCTCACCAAGGTGTGGCCGCACGCGGACTACCCGCTCGTGCCCGTCGGCACGCTCACGCTCAACCGCAACCCGCAGAATTTCT
>CALALQ010000214.1 GCA_937925595.1 uncultured Demequina sp.
CTGACCAGCATGCGCACCGCGCTGTTGCTGCTGCTCGGTCTGGCGCTCGCAGCCGTGCCCGGTTCGCTCGTCCCGCAGCGCAGCGCCGATCCCAACGGCGTCACGCAGTACTTCGACAACAACCCGGAACTCGCTCCGGTGCTCGACGCCCTGCAGTTGTTCGACGTGTACAGCTCGGTCTGGTTCTCGGCTATCTATCTCCTGCTGTTCGCCTCCCTCATCGGGTGCATCATCCCGCGCACGACCCATCATCTCCGCGCGCTCCTCGCCCCGCCGCCCCGCACGCCGATCAATCTGCGACGGCTGCACGCGCACCGTGAGGTGACCCTTCCGCCCGCCGATGGCGGCGGCCACACCGAGCAGTCCATCATCGACGCGGGCGTCGAACTCCTCCGCCGACGGAGATACCGGACCCGAATCGACACCGTCGAACGCGGTGCATCTTCGAGCGTCGCCATCAGTGCCGAACGCGGGTACCTCAGAGAAACCGGCAACCTCGTGTTCCACGTCAGCCTCGTCGGTGTGCTGGTCGGCGTCGCCGTCGGCGGAGGGTTCGGCTTCAACGCGCAGCGAGTCGTGGTCGAGGGGCAAACGTTCGTGAACAGTCTCGCGAGCTACGACTCGTTCAACCCAGGCCGATTCTTCAACGCGGATGTGCTGGACCGGTACTCGGTCACACTCGAGTCGTTCACGGTCGAATACGAGCAACGCAACCTCGACGCGCTCGGCCAGCCCACGGACTTCGCCGCCGATGTCCGGGTCACGTTCACCGACCAGGAAACCGCGACCGCGTCCATCCGGGTGAACGAGCCGATGCGGGTGGCGTCGACCGACATCTACCTCCTCGGGAATGGGTACGCGCCCAGGATCACCGTGCGGGACCCTGCTGGCTCCGTCGTTTTCTCCGACGACGTCCCGTTCCTGCCGCAAGACTCGAACATGACCTCGCTCGGGGTCGTGAAGGTCCCCGACGGGCTCAGCGAACAGGTCGGTCTCGTGGGATTTCTGTACCCGACGCAGGACCAGCTGGACTCGGGAGCGTACGTGTCCGTGTACCCAGACCTCGAGTACCCCGTCGTCACCCTGAATGTGTACCGCGGTGATCTCGGAATCGATGACGGGGCCCCGAAATCCGTGTATGCGCTCGACACGAGCTCGCTGACTCAGATGACCGGCGGCGAGACGGGAGTGGACTCGATCGAGCTGCGCCCCGGTGAGAGCCAGGAGCTACCAGACGGGCTCGGGACGGTCAGCCTCGACGGCATCGAGCGGTTCGCGTCGCTCGAGGTGCATACCGACCCTGCGCAGGGGTGGGTGCTCGTTTCCTCGCTCCTCGCGCTGGGCGGTCTGCTGCTGTCGCTGTTCATTCCGCGCCGCCGGATGTGGATCCGGCTCACCACCAGCGCCGACGGCGCGCGCACGTTGGAGTACGCGGGGCTCGCGCGCGGTGAGGACCCGGCGCTGGATGCCGCAGTGGCCGACCTCGCCGACGCCCATCTTGACACCCTCACCACCCTCGAAAGCAGGAGCCGCTGATGATTTCCCTCGACACCATTTCCTTGGTCGCCCTCTACTCAGCCATGTCGGTCTACGCCTTCGCGTTCATCATGTTCGCCGTGGACCTCGCACGCAGAAGCGCCGGCTCAGCCGTGCGGCAGCACGCTCTCGCCGGTACCGCGGGCGAGTACAGCGACGACCCGACACTGAATAGTTCAGGTGCATCGGATTCGTCACAGGCTTCCCGCCCGTCTCGGACACTCCGCATCGCGGTCGCCCTCTTCGTCCTCGCCTGGGTGTTGCATCTCGGCGCGACGGTGTTGCGCGGGATCGCGGCGGAGCGCGTGCCGTGGGCGAACATGTACGAATTCGCGCTCACCGGCACACTCATCATCGCCGGCATCTACCTCGCCCTGCTCGTTCGGTTCGACCTCCGATACCTCGGCACGTTCGTCACCGGGATGACGCTCGTCCTGCTCGGCGTCGCCGCCGTCCAGTACTACGTGCCGATCGTGCCGCTGCCTCCGTCGCTGCAGTCGTACTGGCTGATCATCCACGTCCTCGTCGCACTCGCCGCGACCGGCTTCTTCGCGATCGGGTTCGCGCTCTCATGCATCCAACTCCTCCGTCCGATGGGCGAACGCGACCCGAAAACCCTGCCGCGCCTTCGAAAAATGCTCGCCGGGTTGCCCGCTGCCGACACCCTGGAGACGTTGGCTTATCGCCTGAACATCGTGGGATTCGTGTTGTGGACGTTCACCCTCATCGCCGGCGCGATCTGGGCCGAGCGGGCATGGGGCCGCTACTGGGGGTGGGACACCAAGGAGGTGTGGACCTTCATCATCTGGGTCCTCTACGCCGGATACGTCCACGCCAGGGCGACGCGAGGGTGGCGCGGTTCGCGGTCCGCGTGGCTCGGCATCATCGGATTCGGTGCGGTCATGTTCAACTTCGGTGTCGTGAACGTGTTCTTCACCGGGCTTCATTCGTACTCGGGGCTGTGAGCTGGGCCCGGGTCCGGGTCCCGGGCCCCCGGGTCCGCCCGGTGCGCACTCGCTGGAGCCGTCGGCGCCCATCACGGCCGGCTGCCCACGATCACGGATGTGTGATCGAGGCCGGCTCGTGTTGACTGATCTGCCCGGTCTCGATCTGGAAGGTCGAGTGGTGCACCGCGACATCGAAGTGTTCAGCGACACAGTTCTTGACGTCCTGCAGGACTTCTGCCGCGTGTCCGTCGGTGAAGCACGCGTCTTCAACGACGACGTGTGCCGTGAGGGTCGGCAGGCCAGTCCCGACGGTCGACGCGTGGAGATCGTGGACGCCCTTGACGTGCTCGAGCTCTTCGATGTGGCGGCGGATCTCATCTAGGTCCAGGCCCTTGGGTGTGAACTCCATCAGGACGCGGGTGGTGT
>CALALQ010000215.1 GCA_937925595.1 uncultured Demequina sp.
CGGCACGTTCTTCCAGATGAACGGCAACTTCTCGTTCGGCGACTACTTCAAGGAAGGCGCCATCCAGTACGCGTGGGACCTGGTCACGGGGCCCGAGTCGGAAGGCAAGTACGGCTTCAACCCTGACGACGTCTGGGTGACTGTCTACCTCGACGACGACGAGGCTGCCATGCTGTGGAAGGAGATCGCTGGCCTTCCCGAAGAGCGCATCCAGCGTCGGGACAAGAAGGACAACTACTGGCACACCGGCCAGCCCGGCCCCGGCGGCCCCTGTTCCGAGATTTACATCGACCGCGGCCCCGAGTTCGGCAAGCCCGGCGGCCCCGTTGTCGATGAGGACCGCTTCCTCGAGATCTGGAACCTCGTCTTCATGCAGTACGAGCTCACGGACGTGAAGGCCAAGGACGTCTTCACCATCAAGAGCGAGCTGCGCAAGAAGAACATCGACACCGGTATGGGCCTCGAGCGCGTCGCGCTGCTCAAGCAGGGCGTCGCCAACATGTACGAGATCGACGAGGTCATGCCCGTCATCCGCAAGGCCGAAGAGCTTTCCGGCCGCACGTACGGCGCCAACCGCGACGACGACGTGTGGATGCGCGTGGTGGCCGACCACGTGCGCTCGAGCCTCATGCTGCTCGGCGATGGCATCGCGCCAGGCAACGAGGGCCGCGGCTACGTGCTGCGCCGCCTGTTCCGCCGCTCGCTGCGTGCCATGCGCCTGCTGGGAGTCGAGGACGTCGTCATGCCGGAGCTGCTCACCACGAGCCGTGACGCCATGAGCCCCTCGTACCCCGAGCTTGCGGAGAACTTCGACCGCATCAGCTCTATCGCCTACACGGAAGAGGACGCGTTCCGCCGCACCCTCACCAACGGCACCGTCATCCTCGACACTGCGGTGGCGAAGGCCAAGGAGTCGGGCTCCACGACGCTTCCCGGCAAAGACGTGTTCCAGCTTCATGACACCTACGGCTTTCCGTTTGACCTCACTCTCGAGATGGCGGCGGAGCAGGGTCTCACCGTCGACGAGGCTGGCTTCCGCGCGCTCATGCAAGAGCAGAAGGAGCGCGCGCGTGCCGATGCGAAGGCTAAGAAGGGCGGCCACGCGGACACGAAGGTGTACCAGGAGCTGCTTGCGGGCGGTGCGACGCACTTCCGCGGCTACGACGAGCTCCAGGTGGGTGCGACTGTCGTTGCGGTCATCAAGGACGGCGTGACGGTTCCGGTCGCGACCGCGGGCGAGACCGTTGAGGTTGTCCTCGACGAGACCCCGTTCTACGCCGAGTCCGGCGGTCAGGACGCCGATACGGGCACCATCCGCGGTCAGCACGGCACGCTCAACGTCATCGACGTGCAGAAGCCTGTCAAGGACCTCATCGTGCACACCGTCACGGTCGAGGAGGGAGAGGTCGCCGCCGGCGACAAGGTGTCTGCCGAGGTTGACGCCGTGAACCGCCGCGACGCGTCTCGCGCCCACTCGGCGACTCACCTCATTCACTCGGCGCTGCACGAGGTGCTCGGCAACAGCGCCAACCAGGCGGGCTCGTACAACAAGCCCGGCTACATGCGACTCGACTTCTCGTGGACTCAGCCCGTGAGCGCGGCCGCGCGCGAGGACATCGAGGAGATCGCCAACCGCGCGATTCGCGAGGACCTGCCAGTCGAAACCAAGATCATGAGCCTCGATGAGGCGAAGGCCCTTGGTGCGATGGCGCTGTTCGGCGAGAAGTACGGCGACCGCGTGCGCGTCGTGGAGATCGGGGGCCCGTTCAGCCGCGAGCTGTGCGCGGGAACCCACGTCGGCTCGTCGTCGCAGATCGGCCTGCTGTCCGTGACCGGCGAGGGTTCGGTCGGCTCCGGCGCTCGCCGCATCGAGGCGCTCGTTGGCGCCGACGCGTTCAAGCACCTCGCCGCCGAGCGCGCGATCGTCTCTGAGCTCAGCTCCAGCCTCAAGACCCAGCCGGGAGAGCTCGTGGGCCGAGTCGAGTCGCTCGTGAGCCGCCTCGCGGCCACGGAGAAGCGCCTCGCCGCGCTTGAGCAGGAGCAGGCGCTCCGCGCAGGAGAGACGCTCGCCAAGGGCGCGGAGTCCGTCAACGGCGTCAAGGCGGTCATCGCGGTCGCCGACGGTGCCCAGGGTGACGCGCTGCGCACCCTCGCACTCGACGTCAGGGCTCGCCTTGGCGAGGGCGACCCGGTCGTGGTCGCGCTGTTCGGCACGGGAGAGCGCCCCTCGATCGTGGTCGTCACGAACGAGGCGGCTCGCGACGCCGGCCACTCCGCCGGCCAGCTCGTCAAGACGGCCAGCCAGATCCTGGGCGGCGGTGGCGGCGGCAAGCCCGACATCGCCCAGGGCGGTGGCCAGGACTTCGCCAAGGTGCCCGACGCTGTGGCGGCTGTCCGTTCGGCCCTAGGCGGGAATGGATAGGGGAGTACGCCTTGGTGTTGACGTCGGTTCCGTGAGGATCGGCGTCGCAGCAAGCGACCCCGACGGGATCATGGCTTTTCCCGTCGAGACCGTGGTTGCCGGCGAAGGTGACGCCGCGCGCGTGGCCCTCATTGCGTCGGAGCGAGAGGCGATCCGCATCTTCGTTGGCCTGCCGCGCACGTTGAGCGGCGCCGACGGCACGAGCGCGGCCATGGCCACCGAGTTCGCCAAGAGACTCGCGGAACTCACCACCGCTGACGTTCGTTTGATAGACGAGCGTTTTTCAACGACGACGGCTTCGCGCGCCTTGAGTGGTGCTGGCAAGTCACAGCGCAAGCAGCGCAAGATCATCGACCAGGCAGCGGCGGTGGTCATCCTTGAGAACGCACTGGAAGTGGACAGACAAGGGAATCTGGGTACAGTGACCAGGAGGATTCCGCACGAGGGAAACGATGACTGATCTCTTTGAGGCTGAAGCCGCGACCACGACGACGCTCGATCTGCGCCGTCTGCAGCGGAACAAGCGCAGGGCAACCCGGCGTAAGTGGACGCTGGTGCTGTCCGCCGTCGCCATCGTGATTTTCTCCTTGGGTGCGTCCACCGCGTGGAACTTCGTGAAGACCTTCGAGTCTGAGAAGACCGTGATTGCGGACTACGAAGGCACCGGCCAGGGAACCCTGCAGGTGATCGTCAGCCCTGGTGACACGGGTGGAGACATCGCTACCAAGCTCTACGAGCAGGGCGTTGTCGCATCGCGCCAGGCGTTCCTCCAGGAGTGGAACTCCAACCCTGACTCCCAGAGCATCGTGCCTGGCTACTACGTCATGCAGAAGGAGATGAAGGCGATCTACGCCCTTCAGGCCCTGCTTGACCCAGGCAACCGCGAGTTGCGTTCCGTGACCGTGCCAGAAGGCTCGTCGCTCAAGGTGTTCACGCAGAAGATCGCGACCGTCACCGGAGCGACAGAAGCCGAGGTGCTCAAGGCGATGAAGGACACCGAGGCGCTCGGTCTTCCTGCGGAGGCCAAGGGCAACCTCGAAGGCTGGCTGTTCCCCGCGACCTACAAGTTCAACCCTGGCGTGACGCCCACTGAGGTGCTCATGCAGATGATCTCCACCACAATCACCAAGCTCGACGAGCTGGGTGTGCCGGAGAAGGACCGCCAGGAGATCCTCACCGTGGCGTCGATCGTCGAGCGCGAGGCGTTGCTCGATGAGGACCGCCCCAAGATCGCCTCCGTGATCTACAACCGTCTCAAGAAGGACATGCGCCTTGAGATGGACTCGACCGTGAAGTACGTCGCCCCGGAGTCCCAAGGCGTGTACGTCACGAAGGAAGAGATGGCGATCGACAGCCCGTACAACACGTACAAGAACGCGGGACTGCCCCCCGGCCCCATTGCGAGCCCCGGCGCCTCGTCGATTGAGGCTGCGCTCCACCCGGCGGAGACCAACTATCTGTTCTTCGTCACGGTCAACCCGCAGACCGGAAAGACCAAGTACGCGAAGGACTTCCCGACGCATCAGAAGTACGTGAAGGAACTCAACAAGTGGACCAAGGAGCACGGCAGCAAGTAACGCTGCCCGCGCATCTGCCCACTTCCTTCGATACTCCGTGCTTGAATCACGTCATGCTTGAGGCGCGCCATGCTTGAGACCCGGCGCGCCGCCGTGCTCGGCCATCCCATCTCGCATTCGCTGTCACCTGTGCTGCATCGCGCCGCGTATCAGAAGCTGGGTCTGCCGTGGCAGTACGACGCGATTGACGTGCCCGCGGGCGGCCTCAAAGAGTTCATCGACGGCATGGGTCCCGAGTGGGCGGGGCTGTCGCTCACGATGCCGCTTAAGGTCGAGGCCGTTCCGCTCATGCACTTCATCGAGCCGATGGCGAAGATCGTCGGCGCGATCAACACGGTGCTTGTCCAGCGGTTCGCGGACACTCGCCACCTGGTTGGCGCCAACACCGACGTGTACGGCATCGTCGCCGCCTTCAAGGAGGCTGGCGTCGAGAAGGCGCGCACCGGAGTGATCATCGGCGGGGGAGCGACGGCCACGTCCGCGCTCGCCGCGATCGGACAGATGGGTGTGACGTCGCCCGTTGTCGCCGTGCGCGACCGAGCACGCGCCGGCGCCCTCATGCGGGCCGCCACCAAGATGGGCGTGAATGTGCGCTTCGTCGACATCACTGAGGCTGGCGAGCTCGCCTCGCGTGCTGACGTTGCCGTCTCGACCATCCCGGCCGACGCTGGGGCGGCTTTGGCGCCATCGGTGAGCGGAGCGTCGGGCACCTTGCTTGACGTGGTGTACTCACCGCTCGTGACGCCGCTTGGCGAGGCGTGGGAGGCCGCAGGCGGCACGCGCGTTGGGGGAGAGCGGATGCTGTTGCACCAGGCAGGTGAGCAGATTCGGTTAATGACTGGTCGGGAAGCGCCGATAATGGAGATGGACGCAGCACTGCGCTCGGAGTTGACCTCGTCACACTGACGTGATTCCGGCAACAGGGCGCTGGTAGCGTCCACATTTGGCGGATATAGGCACTTCTGAGGGAGATGCAGTGAAGCAGCTGGGGTCCATCCTTCTCGAGTCTGGCGCGCTCACAGAAGACCAGTTGATGGACGCCATCGACGCCCAGCAGCAGCGGGGCCAGAGCCTGGGCCGCACCCTCGTGGAACTTGGCCTCATCACGGAGGCTCAGCTCGTGCGCGCGCTTGCCAGCCAGGTGGGCATGGAGTTCGTCGAGCTTGCCGAGTACCCCGTTGACCGCGCCGCCGTCTCACTCGTGTCCGCTGCCGTGTGCCGCCGCCACAATGCACTGCCAGTCGGTCTCAAGGACGGTGTGCTGCGCGTAGCGATGTCCAACCCCGGCAACGTGGTCGCGGTTGACGACTTCCGCACCATCACGCGCATGCCCGTCGAGCCCGTGGTTGCGACGCACGACGACGTGCTGCAGGCCATTGACCGTTACTGCCGCGCGGACACCGAGCTCGAGGACCTGCAGGAGTCGCTGTCCGAAGAGAGCGCCGTTGACCTTGAGGACATGGACTTTGGATCCGCCGTCGAGGACGATGCGCCGATCGTCCGCTTCGTGAACCTGCTCATCACGCAGGCCATCCAGGACCGTGCCTCTGACATCCACATCGAGCCGGGGGAGCACGACCTGCTGGTGCGCTACCGCATCGACGGTGTGCTCCACGAGATGCAGCGCGCCCCCAAGGCGATCATCAACGGTGTGATCTCTCGTCTGAAGATCATGTCCGACATCGACATCGCAGAACGCCGCAAGCCGCAGGACGGCCGCCTGTCCGTGAACCACCAGGGTCGCAAGATCGACCTGCGTGTCGCGACTCTACCCACGGTGTGGGGCGAAAAGGTCGTCATGCGTATCCTCGACAACTCGACGGCGACGCTCGAGCTTGAGGACCTTGGCATCCGCGAGCGGAACCTCGAGATCTACGCGACGTCCTATAACAAGCCGTACGGCATGATTCTCGTGACCGGTCCTACCGGCTCCGGTAAGTCGACCACGCTGTATGCGACGCTCAACCAGGTGTCTCGCCCTGAGATCAACGTCATCACCGTCGAAGACCCCGTCGAGTACCGCATCCCTGGCATCAACCAGGTGCAGGTGAACGTCAAGGCGGGCCTCACGTTCGCGGCGGCGCTGCGTTCGATTCTGCGTTCCGACCCCGACGTCGTGCTCGTTGGTGAGATCCGTGACCACGAGACCGCGCAGATCGCGATCGAGGCGGCGCTCACTGGTCACCTTGTGCTCTCGACCCTCCACACGAATGACGCGCCCTCTGCGATCACGCGACTCATCGAGATGGACATCGAGCCGTTCCTTGTGGGCTCCGCGATTGACTGTGTCGTCGCACAGCGACTCGCCCGACGCCTGTGCCAGCACTGCGCCGAAGAGCACATCGTCACGGCGGATGAACTGCCCACGGCGCTCGGCATCGCACCGGGCACGCCCATTCCTCCGCTCATGCGGCCCGTGGGCTGCAACCGCTGCTCGAACACCGGTTACCGCGGCCGCGTGGCGCTCCACGAGATCATGACGGTCTCGGAGTCCATCGAGCGCCTTGCCGTGGCGCGCGCCTCCGCCGCGGAGATCCAACGCGCAGCACAGGAAGAGGGCCTCGAAACCCTGCTTCAGGATGGCTGGGCCAAGGTGCTTGAGGGCACCACCTCCCTTGAAGAGCTCTTCCGGGTGGTGAAGTGATGTCCGGAGTGTTCAGTTGCCAGCGATTTGAGCCGATATCGGTGGCAACACTGATCCTCAGGATGGGAGCGCCCCGGTGACCATGCAATTCATGCCGGACCAGCCGCAGCAGCCGCAGCAGCCTGCACAGCCGGCCCCAGCGTCGGCCCCTGCGGGCACGCCGCCGGCCAACGCGCAGTGGAATCCGGGCCCTCCGCAGCCGCAGACCGAGCAGTTCCAGCCGCTGACGAACGCTCCCGTGCGCAACGCCGTGCCCGCGGGCGCTCCGACGGCCCCGGCCGCTCCCGCACCCGCGCAGATGCCCGCAGGTGCGATTGGTGGTGCTGCCGCAGGTATCGGCGGTGCCGCTGCCGGAATCGGTGGTGCTGCCGCCGCCGCGCAGGCTCCCGCCGCCCAGCCCGCCCCGGCGCAGGCGCCCGCTCCGGCAAACCGTGCTCCTGCTCCGGGTGCGTCGCGCATCGGCATGAGCCAGGCCGCGCAGCCTGGTGACCTGGACATCAATGAGACGCTGCGCAAGATGGTGTCGCTGGGTGCATCCGACCTCCACCTCACGGCCGGTGCCCCTCCCACGGTGCGCCTCGATGGTCAGCTGACCGCGCTCGAAGGCCACGACCGCATGAACCCTGAGGTGCTCCAGCGATCGCTGTACGGCATCCTCACGCAGGCGCAGCGCGAGAAGTTCGAGGAAGAACTCGAGCTCGACTTCTCGTACGCGGTGGTGGGGGAGTCTCGCTTCCGCGTGAACATGTACCGCCAGCGCGACTCCGTAGGCGCGGCCTTCCGTGTCATTCCCTATGAGATCAAGCCGCTTGAGGCGCTTGGCATCCCGCCCGTTGTACAGACGTTCGCTCAACTGCCGCGCGGCCTGGTGCTTGTGACTGGACCCACCGGTTCTGGAAAGTCGACCACGCTGGCGTCGCTCGTTGACCTCGCAAACCGTTCGCGTTCCGCACACATCATGACCGTTGAGGACCCCATCGAGTTCCTCCACCGTCACAAGAAGGCGCTGGTCAACCAGCGTGAGGTGGGTGCCGACACGCACTCGTTCCAGCGCGCGCTGCGTCACGTTCTGCGTCAGGACCCCGACATCATCCTGATTGGTGAGATGCGTGACCTCGAGACCATCCAGGTTGCGCTCACCGCGGCCGAGACCGGTCACCTCGTGTTCGCGACCCTGCACACGCAAGACGCCGCACAGACCATCGACCGTGTGATCGATGTGTTCCCCGCCGAGCAGCAGGGTCAGATTCGCACCCAGCTGGCGACGGCGATTCAGGGAGTTCTGTGTCAGACGCTCCTCAAGCGCGCCGACGGCCCCGGCCGCGCCGTCGCGGTGGAGATCATGGTCGCGACGCCGGCCATCCGCAACCTCATTCGTGAGGGAAAGACGCACCAGATCTATACATCACTGCAGGCAGGCTCGGCTCAGGGTATGCAGTCCATGGACCAGCACCTTGCCGAACTCGTGAAGTCCGGCAAGGTCGCTTACGAGGTAGCAGTGGACATGTGTCACTCCTATGAAGAGTTCAACCGTCTCTGTGGCCGTGCAGGGAGGCAGTAATGGCAGCTGGCGTGAAGACCTTTAACTTCGTTGCTCGCGATGCGCAGGGCAAGGAAGTCAAGAGCTCCATGGAGGCACCTTCGAGTTCGGTGGTCGCTACTCGCCTCCGTGAACGGGGGCTCACCGCGCTCTCGGTTCAAGACGCCACACCGAGGGGCCTTAACGCCGAACTGAAGATCCCAGGTCTGGGCGAATCCATTGGCCTCAAGGACATCGCCATCATGGCGCGCCAGCTCGCGACCATGATCGGCGCGGGCCTCTCGCTGCTAAGGGCAATGTCGATTCTCGTCGACCAGACCGAGAACAAGGCTTTGGCTGAGGTGCTCGCTGAGGTTCGCACCGACGTCGAGACAGGTCGCGCGTTCTCTCAGGGCCTCGCGCGTCACCCGAAGGTTTTTCCGCCGATCATGATCAACATGGTCAAGGCCGGCGAGGTGGGCGGCTTCTTGGACACGACGCTCGTGTCCATCGCGGAGAACTTCGAAAAAGAGGTTGCGCTGCGGGGCAAGATCAAGTCGGCCATGACCTACCCAGTGGTCGTGTTTTTCATCGCGATTCTCGCCGTGATCGGCATGCTCCTGTTCATCGTTCCTGTGTTTGCCGCCATGTTCGCGAACCTAGGCGGCGAGCTGCCCTTCGCGACTCAGATACTGGTTTCGCTCTCGAACGTGCTGAAGGTCGGTTCGCCCTTCATCATCATCGGAATCATCGGTTTCACCATCTGGTGGAAGCGGAATAAACACAAGCGGGAAGTGCGCGAGAAGGTCGATCCCGTGAAACTCAAGCTTCCCGTTTTCGGAAACCTGATCAGGAAGATCGCGGTTGCACGCTTCACGAGGAACTTTGGCGCGATGATTCGATCTGGCGTGCCTATCCTGCAGGCCCTCGACATTGTGGGCCAGGCGTCTGGAAATGTCGTTATTGAGGACGCGACCAAGTCCGTGCAGGAGTCTGTGCGTCGCGGCGAAACCATCGCTGGCCCATTGGGCACTCACAAGGTGTTTCCGCCCATGGTCGTGCAGATGATCGCGGTGGGTGAAGACACTGGCGCGCTCGACGACATGCTCGACAAAATCGCCGACTTCTACGACCAGGAAGTGGAATCCACCACAGAGCAGTTGACCTCTCTGATCGAGCCCATCATGATCGCCGTACTGGGTGCTTTGATTGGTGGAATGGTCATTGCGCTCTACATGCCGATATTCAAGGTGTTTGACCTGATTGGCGCATAACTGAAGACGTCCCTTAGAGGAACCGGGTGATCCCGTCTTCTTCGTTAGGGCAGCCAGGAAACTGGCGATTAACCATAGATAAGAATACTGAAAGGTAATCCTAAAATGATGGCTCGCATTCGCAAGCAGCTTGAAGAGCGTGAAGAGGGCTGCGCCCTCGTCGAGCCCCTCGTCGTTATCATCATCATCGGCATCCTCGCCGCCATTGCCATCCCGCTGTACCTGAACCAGCAGGCGAAGGCACGTGACTCGGCTCTGGCGTCCGACCTCAAGAACGCCCAGATCGCTGTTGCGACCTACCTGGTCGACGACCCGGAGGCCACCTCGGTTGCCGTTACCGATCTCGACATCGAGACCTCGCCTGGCGTCGACATCACCTCCCCGATCGCGATCGACGAGGACACCTTCGAGATCTGTGGCACGGTTGACGGCGGCGACAAGGGCAGCGCTTGCATCAACGCGGCCGGCACCCTCACGTGGGGCAGCTAATCCGTTAGCAAGCAAGACTCGCGTTGTGGGGTTGCACGTGGCAGCACGTGCAACCCCACAGCAGGGTCAGATGAAGTCGATGAGGAGACTTGCGATGCGCGATGCGCAGACTGAGGGTGGCTTCGGAATCGCCGAGGCGCTTGTTGCAATTTTGCTCTTTGGCATCATCGCGGTGGCGGTCGTGCCACCGATCATTCTCTCGTTGCAGGCTTCTGCCAGCACAACCGTGATGGCGAGTGCGTCATCGGTTGTCAACGAGCGAATCGAACTCGCCCGGCAGAGCGCGACTTCGTGCAAGGACCTTGTTGCGTTCTTGAGGCAGGCGATTCCCTCGACTTACGAGGACTCGCGTGGCGTCCCGTTCGTTGTGACGCAGTCCCCGACTCCGGCCCAGGCCAATGGCTACGTGATTTCGCCCGCTGGTGGCGCTGGTGATGCCGACGGCGACGGCGTACGAGACACGTTCTGTTTCGAAGATCCCATGGCGGCAGTGACATTCTCGGTTGACGTCGTGTCAACCTCTGGCGCGGACCGTGAAGAGGCAACAGGAACCACAATCATCGCCGTTCCGGGCATTGGGGGCTGACGTGAGACGGCTTCGAGAGCACAGGTCGGACGGCGGCTTCACCTTGGTGGAGTTGCTGGTCTACATGCTCCTGCTCGGCATCGTCGGCACGATCGTCGTGACGCTGCTTTGGAATGGTGTCCGCACCCAACTCAACGTAACCGAGACGACCAACAACACGGGCAACGTCCAGACCGCAGCGCGAGCGATAGACCAGGACGTTCGGTACTCATCTGCCTACGCCATTCGTCAGAGCGGGTCGATGCTCCTCGTGCGCACCTGGATTGGTGACCCGGAGACTGGAAAGTTCGTGTGTCGCGGATGGTTCTATGACTCGAGCGCCAAGGCATTGCGCCGCACCACGCTGCAGAGTGCAACATCCACCGCGAGCCTCACCTCAGCGCGGACGTGGGATATCTATGTGCGTGGCGTTGAGGCATCAGCTCCTTTCTCTGAGTCGGCGGCAGGGACGGTGGTCATCCGCCTTGCCGGCACGCCGCAGAGCTGGGGACGTGCCACCGAGATTGAAAGCACGGTAAGCCAGCGCCCGCAAACTGAACAGGGGAGTGCGCCATGTTTCTAGCCATGCGACAAAGGGGGGAAGAGGGTCAGGCCCTCGTGATGGTCATCGGCATGATGCTCATCATGGGCATTCTGCTCATGGTGATGATCTCTTCCGCTGTCTTTGGAGTCGGCTTCACGTCTCAGACTCGCGCGTCTGTTCAGTCCCGCGCTGCTGCGGAAGCCGGCATCGATGCCGTGGCAGTGAAGATCATGAACGGCGAGTGCTCAACCATTGCCAACGGCTCGGGCGTGTTCTCGCAGACTTCCTCGGCGCCAGCGTTCGAGGGCAAGGTCTATCGTCAGGCCACTGAGGGCGGGAGTTTCACCGCCGGATGCCCTGACGAGACCGATCACGCCTTCAAGATCGAATCGACCGGCTACGCGCAGTTGCCCGGCGGTCTCGGTTTTGACAACGGTGACTCTGAATCGCTGGAGGCACTCTGGGTCAGGGCCGAGACTCCGCCTCGGTTCAATGAAGCAATCCGCGGTGACACCGGCATCTACTTCAACAGCAACACGATCGTCGTTGCTCCCCAGGTGGACGGAGACCTCTACACGCGGGGCGACGTCACGTGCGCATCAGGTATGCGCGTGGAAGGAACCGTGGTTGCAGAAGGCAACATGACGTGGACGGGCTCGAACTGCATCGTCGAGGGTGACGTGTACGTGCAGAAGGACCTCATCTACCCAGTAGGTCCTTACGGCACGCCATCAGTCGGTGGCGATGTCGTAGTGTTGGGCAACATCAAGAGCGGCGAGTGGCAAACGGTCGGCAACTTCCAACAGGTGAACAGCGGCCAGTACATCAACACCGCGGGCACCGTGAAGGCTGGCGGCTTGATCCATGCCTACTGCTCATATGCGGGCCACGCGACCAATACCAACTGGACCGGCTACAACGGCTATGTCGCCCCGGGCCAATGCGCGGGTGGCGGCACGAGGGTCACCATGCGTGTCCCCGGCTTGTCGATCCCCGATCCTGCGGCGTTCGAGCGCTTCGACAAGACGACGGAGCCATGGGCAAGCTGGCCCGCGAAGGCCTGGAACGATCCGACGTTCCCGGGGAACACGGTCAGTGGCGGTACGTGTGGCAGCGCCACGAACGGCGGGGCGGTCATGAATGTCACCGCGAACACCAAGATTGACACCACGGCGGCGTGCTCAAGCCTCACCCTTGGTGACTGGGGTGGCCTCACCATCAACCTTTCAGCGGACCTGGTCGTGTACGTCAACAGGCTGAGTCAGAACGGAAACGTGACCATCAACTCCGCCGATGGTGAGATGCACTCGGTGTACTTCGTACACCCGGCACCGCCTACGTTCGTCAAGTGCCCGAACCCTGGCGCCACCGTTTCAGACAAGATCACCTTCAGTTCTGGCACCTGGAATCAGCACGCGAAGACCGCAGTGATGTTCTACACGACAGAGAAGATCAACGTGGGTCGCTCCAACTTCAAACTCGGCGGCCAGCTCTATTCCTGCTACACCCAGATGCAAGACGGTCTTGAACTGATCTTCCGCAGGGCGGGAGAACAGTCGTCAGACAGCGGGTTTGAGGCATTTGACGTCGCCTACCTCCGGCGGGACTGATCGATGGCGTACGTCGTCGCCCTCGCGGCGGTCCTTGGCGCATGCCTAGGTTCGTTCGCTAACGTCGTTATTCACCGCGTACCCGCGGGGCAGTCGATCGTCAGGCCGCCATCCGCGTGTCCCAGCTGTGGCAGCCGGATCAAGGCTCAGCACAACATACCGATCGTCGGTTGGCTCTGGCTCCGTGGCCGCTGCGCAAACTGCAAGGCGTCGATCAGCCCGCGGTACATCGCTATTGAGACTCTGTGCGCAGCGGCGTTCGCGGGGGTTGTCGCGTGGCGGGGGTTGACCTGGGAGGCGCTGCTGCTTCTTGTCGCCGTGATCTTCACCGTGGTTCTTTCTGCGATCGACTTCGCGACGATGCGGTTGCCCAACCGGGTCTTGCTGGCGTTCGCCGTGTCATCGCTCCTTGTCGCTCTAGCGTCGGCCCTGGTGCGCAATGACTGGTCATCCGTGTCGCGTGCCCTGATCGGCGCGGTCGTTCTGCTCGCTGTGTATTTCCTTGCTTTCTTGGCATATCCCAGGGGTCTCGGCTTCGGCGATGTGAAGTTGGCGCCAATTCTCGGTCTCGCGCTCGCCTACTTCGGCTGGGGGCCGCTCGTCGTTGGTGGATTCGCCGCATTCCTATGGGGGGCCGTTGTGGGACTCGTGCTGGGAGCATCGAGGGGTAGCGGTCTCAAGACGCGTATTCCTTTTGGGCCCTGGATGTTCGCTGGAGCGTGGACAGGAGTTCTTGTGGGGGAGCCCTTGTGGTCCTGGTACTTGGGTGTCATGGGGGTGGTCTGATGCTTCAGCCGGAACGCAAGGATGCCGATAGGCATAGCGACGCAGTAGGGAAGGAGTGTCGTGGGTACTAGATCTGTCGCCATCGACATTGGATCAAGCATGGTGCGCGTCGCGGACCTTGAGTTGGCCAACGGTGCTGATCCGCGTGACGGCGCGACTCTGCACTCCTACGCCGAGAAGCCGACGCCAGCTGGTGTCGTGAAGGAGGGACAGATCGTCGAGCCTGGCGCCCTTGCACAGGTCGTCAAGCAGGCGGTCGCGGCAGCTCGGCCCGGCTCAAAGCGCTTCATTGTGGGCATCGGCCATCCGAGCGTTGTTGTGCGCGAGGTCGATATCCCCGCTCAGCACATGGACAAGGTCCGGGAATCACTGGCTTTTCATGTTCAGGACCAGCTTCCCATGGCGCCGAGCGAAGCCGTACTCGACTTCTATCCCACCTCGGAATACGAGGCCCAGGCGGGCCCGACGCTGCGAGGGCTTTTAGTCGCCTCTCCTCGAGAGCTGATTCGGGATCTGGTCGCAGTTCTCGATCAAGCTGGCGTTTCAGTCACGGCTATCGACCATTCGGCGCTCGGACTGTGGCGAGCTGGCGCACGTGGCCCTCTCTTTGAGCGTTCGGTTGCATTTGTCGACGTCGGTGCTTCCCACAGCCTCGTGGCGATCTCACAGCAAGGAGCACCTCGACTGGTCCGCGCGCTCCCACAGGGAAGTGACGACGCTACGCGCGGCGTTGCGACGGCGTTGAGCGGCCAGGCTGCCGATCCCGAGAGTCTCAAGCGCGAGATCGGCATGGAACCGAGTGTTTCTGGTAGCGCGAAGGTAGTAGCTGATGCCGTAAGCCATTCGCTGACACCGCTCATTGAGGCGATACGCAACACGCTTGTCTACGTCTCGAGTTCCACTCCCGGAGGCGGAGTAGAACGAATCGTCCTCACGGGGGGCGGTGCCCGCACTCGGGGATTTGGCCAGGCGGTGGCGAGTGCCACCCGACTGCCGGTCTCGATCGGAGAGCCCACGGCGGGCCTCAAACTCGGGCGGCGTGTGGACGCGCGTCTGATCCAGGGACGCGAGCTCGAGCTGGCGACAGTGATAGGCCTGGCTATGGGAGGTCACAAGTGAATCCGCTCGCCGACAAGTACGGCGCAGCCCAGCTGGCGTCCGTCAATCTGGTTCCGCAGGAGATCGCCGAGCGCAAGAAGATGCGCGCGGTGCAGCTGCTCGCTGTCGTCGTGGTGCTGATTGCACTGGGCCTCGTCGTCATCGGCTACCTCGGGGCACTTGGCGCCAAGGAGCTTGCCCGGTCCGACCTTCAGGACGCGTTCAATGCGCAGGTCGATGCCTTTGATGCGCGAGATGAGCGGCTGCCGGTCTTCGGTGCCTACGTGCAGCGCGAAGTGTCCGAGTACACGATGGCCCAGGTCGGCTGGGGCGAGATCGATATGGCGCAGTTCGTGGTTGCTATCGCGAACCAGGCATCCGGCAAGCAATCATCGTTTACGACCATCATGGTGGTGCCGCCGAGCGCTCTCGGTGCGTCAGCCGAGGGGCAGGATCCGGTGTTCGGGAACGGGGTTGGGGTGATCCGGTTCAGCGCGACCGCGAGTTCGGCTGAGGAAGCCACGAAACTCATCAAGCGGATCGAGGCGGTGGCCGGCGTTGCATCCGTGCGAGCCGTCTCCGAAGAGGCATCAACCAACGGTGAGGACCCCCTCTGGAACGTCGAAGGCACCGCGCTGATTACTCCGAGTGCACTGACCATGCGACTGGTCCCAGCCGATTCGCTCACGGGGCTGACGGGCGAGGCCATCCTTCGTACCCTGCAAGGGCTCCCGGAGCCCTCTGCGTCTCCCAGCCCGGAGGCGGATGAGGCGGACGATGCGACGACTGGGGAGGGGAACTGACCATGCGGAGCAAGTACGCACCTATTGCCGCGCTGGCGGCGCTGGCGATCATTGTCGTCCTCGCCTTGGGATGGTTCATCCTGATCAAGCCTCAACTGGCTGAGGCTTCGGCGTTCCGTTCTGCCAAGGAGGACGTCGAGGCGAGCACGGCAAAGGTTCAGACGGCCACGGCACGGCTTGAGAGGTACTCCAACGACCTAGCGGCACTGGCCCCGTTGGAGGAGTCGCTCGCTGTGAATGCGCCCAGTTCCTTTGACGTGGAGCAAGCGCGCACCCGCATTATCGAGGCGGCACGAACTGCGCACGTCGGAATCGCCTCTATGGGAGTCGAAGCGACGGTCGGTGTCGAAGGTTGGGTAGTCAAGGCATCGGAGCGACCCTCCACCAGTGTCGCAAAGCTCTTCCAGGATCTTCCGGTTGTGCCCCGCGAGGGCGTAACGGTTCCCGACGCCTGGAAGGAGTACTTGCCGCCCCTTGAGGTCCCGGGTGGAGAGTCCTCCGTAGTCGCCGGAATGTACGCCGTTCCGGTTGAGGTTGAGGTAGTCGGCTCTTATGACCGTATGGCGGCGTTCTTGCGGGCATTGTCCGACCCCGACGAACAGCTGCTGCTGATCGCATCGCTCGAGGTAGTCGCCCGAAACGAGGGCGCTTCAGAGATTCCCACGATCGCCAGCGCCAAGGACGGCGACGTGATCCTCACGCTGACGGGCCACATGTACCTTCTCGATCCCACGGGTGCCATCGAGGACGAAGCTCCGGGGGGCACGTCGAGGCCTGCGAAGCCCTCGCCGTTCGAACCCTCTGACTCAGCGGCAGACCAGAAGTAGGCGGGTAGGCGACGCGGGCCGGGAGTCCTAGACCCCGGCCCGTGTCGTGGAACAATGACCACCATGCTCAGATGGCTCACTGCTGGTGAATCTCACGGCCCGGCGCTGGTTGGCACCCTCGAGGGGCTTCCTGCGGGCGTTCCCGTCACCTCGGACATCGTCCGCGAGGCACTTGCCCGCCGCCGGCTTGGCTATGGCCGCGGCGCGCGCATGTCCTTCGAGCAGGACGAGGTCACGTTCCTTGGGGGAGTGCGCCACGGCCTGACGCAGGGCGGCCCCGTGGCGATCATGGTGGGCAACACCGAGTGGCCCAAGTGGGAGAAGGTCATGGCGGCCGACCCAGTAGACCCGGCAGAGCTCAAGGGTGCCCGTGGAGCTGCACTCACTCGTCCGAGGCCCGGTCACGCCGACCTCGTGGGCATGACCAAGTACGGCTTCGATGACGCCCGCCCGGTGCTCGAAAGGGCTTCCGCTCGCGAGACCGCCGCTCGCGTCGCCCTCGGCGCCGTCGCCGAGGCGTTCCTTCGCGAAGCCGCGGGCATCGAACTGGTGTCGCACACCGTCCAGGTGGGCCAGATCGTGGTCCCCGATGACGCACCGCTGCCGCCCGCAGACGCCACGAAGGCTCTTGACGATGACCCCATCCGCTGCTTCCACGCGGAGACGTCCGCTGCGATGGTCGCGGAGATCGACGCATGCCAAAAAGACGGCGACACACTCGGCGGAGTCGTCGAGGTGGTCGCGTACGGGGTCCCCGTGGGACTCGGCAGTCACGTCCACTGGGACCGCAGGCTCGACTCTCGCCTCGCCGGTGCCCTCATGGGCATCCAGGCCATCAAGGGAGTCGAGGTGGGAGACGGCCTGCGCACAGCCGGACGCCGCGGCTCTCAGGCGCACGACGAGATCGAGTACTTCGACGGCAAGGTCACGCGCCGCACCAACCGAGCGGGTGGCGTCGAGGGTGGCATCACCAATGGCGAGCCCCTGCGCGTGCGGGCCGCGATGAAGCCCATTTCCACGGTGCCTCGCGCCCTCGACACGATCGACACCTCGACCGGAGAGCCCGCCAAGGCGATCCACCAGCGCAGCGACGTCTGCGCCGTAGCCCCCGCGGCCGTTGTCGCGCAGGCTATGGTCGCGCTCGTGCTGGCCGACGCCGTGCTCGAGAAGTTCGGCGGCGACTCCCTCGAGGAGGTCCGTCGCAACATCGCGAGCTTCAAGGACGCGATCCCGGAACACCTGCGCTGATGCCTGCACCGCGCGCGGTTCTCATCGGTCCACCGGGCTCCGGAAAGACCTCGGTGGGAAAGGCGCTCGCCAAGGCACTCGGCACCTCTCGCAGGGACACCGACGCCGACGTCGAGCGAGCAGCCGGCAAGGCGATCTCCGAGATCTTCATCGACGATGGTGAAGCGGCATTCCGCGAGTTGGAAGCAGCGGCCGTGGAGCAGGCGATGGCGGAGCACGACGGTGTTCTGTCGCTCGGCGGCGGCGCCATTCTCAATGAACGTACTCAAGAGCTGCTGCGCGACTACGTTGCGAACGGTGGCCGCGTGATCTACCTCGAAGTGTCGATCAACGCCGTGGCGCCCCGCGTGGGGCTCAACAACGCACGCCCCCTGCTCGTTGGCAACCCACGCAAGCAGTGGGCGGATCTCATGGAGGTGAGGCGGCCCATCTACGAGGCGCTCGCCACCGACGTCGTGAACACCGACCACATCCGAGCAGATCGCGTCGCGCGAGAACTCGTCGAGAAGGGGATCTGATGCCGCAGACAGTGCACGTGCCGTCCGGGTCGCCATACGACGTCACCATCGGCTCCGGGCTCACGGAAGCCATTGCTGCGGGCCTGCCCGAGGACGCCGCGCGGGCACTCATCATCCACTCTGCACCGCTCGCCGCAAGGGCAGACCAGATCAAGGCGGCGATCGAGGCCACCGGCCGCAGCGTCGTCCTGGCTCAGGTGCCCGACGCTGAGGCTGGCAAGACCGCAGAGGTCGCCGCATTCTGCTGGCAGGTCCTTGGCAAGAGCGACTTCACGCGCACTGACGTCGTGCTCGGCGTGGGCGGGGGAGCAGTGACCGACCTTGCCGGCTTCGTCGCCGCGAGCTGGCTGCGCGGCGTCAAGGTCATTCAGGTGCCCACGAGCCTCAACGGCATGGTGGACGCGGCGGTGGGCGGCAAGACGGGCATCAACACGGCTGAGGGCAAGAACCTCGTGGGCGCATTCCACGAGCCGCATGCCGTGTGGTGCGATCTCGACGACCTGCTGACGCTCCCCAAGAACGATGTCATCGCGGGCCTAGCGGAGGTCGTGAAGGGCGGATTCATCCGCGACACGGAGATCCTCACGATTGCACAGGACAACCTCGACTCGCTCGCGCAGGGTGCCAACGAGGGAAATCTCGACGTGTTCGCAGAGCTCATTCGCCGCAAGGTGCAGGTCAAGGCGGACGTGGTGGCTGCGGACCTCAAGGAGTCGTACCTGCGCGAGATCCTCAACTACGGCCACACGTTTGGGCACGCGATCGAGTACACCGAGCGTTTCCAATGGCGTCACGGCGCTGCGGTGTCCGTGGGCATGGTCTTCGCGGCCGAGCTGGCGCGCCTTGCCGGCAAGCTCAACGACGCCGAGGTGGATCGCCACCGAGCGATCCTGACGGGCCTTGGCCTTCCCACCACGTACCCCGCAGGACGCTGGGACGCTCTGCTCACCGCGATGCGTCGCGACAAGAAGACGCGCGGCGACCGGCTTCGCTTCGTCATCCTGCAGGGAATCGGCAACCCAGTCCGCCTTGAGGGGCCGGATCCGGCTCTGCTGGTGGCCGCCTACGACGCTGTCAGTTCGTAGCGTCCTCTATGCGGACAGTGATGGGCAGGTGAGGGCAGCGTCCCTCGATCTCATCGGCGAGCATCGCGTCTCGTGTCACTAGCGTGAGTGTCCAGCCTGGCGTGAGCGCGGCCATGCACGCGTCGTCTGCGCTGCCTGGGCTGGCTGGAGCGCGGATGGCGGCGCGACTCAGAGTCCTCCACTCGTACTGTTCGCGGTCGATCGCAGCGAGAAGCAGGTTGACGGGCTCCTCAAAGGAATCTGCAGATCGCCAGAGCACCGTGCGCGAGTCGTTAGTGGTCAAGTCAAGCGCGCGTCCGGCGACGTCTTGGTGCGATCCCCATCGGCTTCCAGTCGCGATGTCAAAAGGTGCGAGGCCCAGACGAGGCGTCTCCTTGGGAAGCGGAGCCACGACGCAAAGGATGGCAGCCGTCAAGGCGGCCATCGCGGTGAGGGTTCTGCCGGTTCGGCTCACCCTGGGTCCCGTCGCGCACAATGCGAGCGCGATCGCGACCGGTGCGAGGCCAATAGTGGCCAGCGACAAATACTTAGCAGGGTAGTACTCAAGCGGACCCAGAACATTCCCACGCGCCATGAGCAGCGGTGCCATCCCTAGTGTCAGTCCAACTGCGACGGCGATTGAAGTCCGGGCCAGTGACTTATCGGCGGCTCGCAAGACGAGCGAGATGAGCACGGTTGTGACGGCTACGGCGATCGACAAGGGCCACCAGTAGGGATTGGTGAATCCAGAAATTGTCGTGGTGGTCACGGACGCCTGGTTGGTCGCTGCATCCCTTGACAGGACTCTCAGGATGTCGGGAAGGGCGTATGCGGAGACTAGCCACGAGAAGACCATGGTCGATGCGCCGAGAATGATCACGCTGCGATCTCGCCGCGCCAACAAAGTGGCCCTGAACCGAAAGATCGTCAAAATGGCAAGCGAGCCTGGCAGCGCCGCGAACGGTGTCCAGCAGATCGCCACACACGCAGTCAGAAGTATCAGGATCGCTGAGGCAGCTAAGGGCGCACGGGAGGCCTCGTACGCGACGAGTGCGCTCAGGAGAATGTAGACGACCACGAGGTGGCCATTGATCTGTCCGAAGTCGATGATCAGGCCCGTGATAGGTGTGAGGAGCATGCCGATGGACACTGTCGCAGCTACCACGACGACTCTCGTGCCGTGCAATCCCGCGCGAACCGCAAGCAAGACGCTCATGATGCCGGCAAGCAGACATGCCACCACAATGAGAGTTGACCAGTGCGCGGCGTGAGCGATCAGCTGCTCCCGCAACGATGGGGGTGACGCATCGACAACGTGGTTTGCGGGAAGGAACGACGCGGACATGACGTGCTCGAGCGGACGCGGGTTGCCGCCGGCCGGAGTCTGCCCACCCG
>CALALQ010000216.1 GCA_937925595.1 uncultured Demequina sp.
CCTCCGTCGAGTGGAGCTGCTGCGCGAGCTGCGCATGGGAAAGTTCGACGTCCTCGTGGGCATCAACCTGCTGCGCGAGGGCCTAGACCTCCCAGAGGTGTCACTCGTGAGCATTCTCGACGCGGACAAGGAGGGGTTCCTCCGCTCGGGGACCTCGCTCATCCAGACGATCGGTCGTGCGGCCCGCAATGTCTCGGGCGAGGTGCACATGTACGCGGACGTCATCACGGACTCGATGAAGTCAGCGATCGAAGAGACCAACCGTCGCCGTGAGCTGCAGATTGCGTACAACACCGAGCACGGCATCGACCCCACGCCGCTGCGCAAGCGCATCGGCGACATCACCGAGATGCTCGCCAGGGAAGAGGCTGACACCGCGTCTACCCTCAACGAGGCCAAGAAGGCGCCCACTCCGTCGGCGCCCAGGACCCCTCTTGCGGATCGGCCCGCCGAAGAGCTCACTCAGCTCATCGAGGACCTGTCCGCGCAGATGCGCACAGCCGCCGGAGACCTGCAATTCGAGCTCGCTGCCCGCCTGCGCGATGAGATTGCGGAACTCAAGAAGGAACTCCGCCAGATGCTCGGCGCAACACAATAGGAATTTGACGGTGTGACCCCTACACTGGCCCGGTGGAATCTGCGGCAGTGTGGGCAATAACGATTGCCGCGATAGTCGGCCTGTTCGTCTTTGACTTCTTTATCGTGGTGCGCAAGCCCCACGAACCGAGCTTCAAAGAGTCGGCTCGCTGGACGATCTTCTATATCTCTCTGGCCTCGGCGTTCGGCCTGAGCATGATCTTCTGGAACTCTGCTGAGAAGGCGACAGAGTTCTTCGCCGGCTACATCACTGAATGGTCGCTGAGCGTCGACAACCTCTTCGTCTTCCTGGTGATCCTCACGAGGTTCCAGGTCCCACCGCAGTACCGCCAGCGCGTGCTGCTCATCGGCGTGGCCATCGCGCTCGTGCTGCGCGGCGTCTTCATCGCGGTGGGCGCCGCGGCCCTCGCCGCCTTCACGTGGGTGTTCTATCTGTTCGGCATCTTCCTCATCTGGACCGCCATCTCCGTCGCCAAGGAGGGCGGGGCCGAAGAGGGCGAGGTGGAGTACGAAGAGAACCGCGTCACGCGCTGGGTGCGCAAGATGCTTCCCGGCACCGACGGCTATCGCGGCGCGGCGCTGTTCGTGAAGGAGCACGGTCGACGCCTCATCACGCCCATGCTCATCGTCATGATTGCGGTGGGCAGCACGGACGTGCTGTTCGCGCTTGATTCGATCCCCGCGATCTTCGGCCTCACCACGGACCCCTACATCGTGTTCACGGCCAATGCGTTCGCACTCATGGGACTGCGCCAACTGTTCTTCGTGGTCCAGGGCCTGCTCCAGCGACTGATCTACCTGTCGTACGGCCTCGCGGTGATCCTCGCCTTCATCGGTGTGAAGCTGATCCTCGAGGCGCTGCGAGAGAATTCGCTGCCCTTCATCAATGGCGGCCACGAACTGCACCAGATCCCCGAGTTCCCCACGTGGCTGTCGCTCGTGGTGATCGTCGTGGTGATCGGCACCGCGGCGACCGCAAGCCTGCTTGCGACGCGTGGTCTGAGCAAGGCAGAGGCAACCGAAGAGTCGCCGGCCGAATAGCCGTGCAGTGTTCGCTCAGCGCGACACGCGGTGCAAATGTGCCGTTCGAACATGCGTTCGAACGCGATTCCACGTAGCATTGCAGGGTGAATGACAGGCTGATCGTCCGTGGGGCGCGCGAACACAACCTCAAGGGCATCGACCTTGACCTTCCTCGCGATTCGCTCATCGTCTTCAGCGGTCTGAGCGGCTCCGGCAAGTCGTCGCTCGCGTTCGACACCATCTTCGCGGAGGGGCAGCGTCGCTACGTCGAGTCGCTCAGCGCCTATGCCCGCCAGTTCCTTGGCCAGATGGATAAGCCTGACGTCGACTTCATTGAGGGCCTTTCGCCCGCGGTGTCGATCGACCAGAAGTCGACCAACCGCAACCCGCGATCGACGGTCGGCACCATCACCGAGGTCTACGACTATCTGCGCCTGCTGTACGCACGCGTCGGCGTGCAGCACTGCCCCGTATGTGGCGAGGAGGTGCGCTCCCAGACTCCGCAGCAGATCGTCGACTCGGTGCTGACGCTGCCGGAGGGCACCCGCTACCAGGTCCTCGCTCCCGTGATTCGCGGTCGCAAGGGCGAGTATCAGGACCTGTTCGAAGATCTGCAGAGCCAGGGCTTCGCTCGCGCCCGGGTCGACGGCGAGACCGTCCAGCTGAGCGAGCCGCCGCAGCTCGAGAAGAAGCTCAAGCACGACATCGAGGTGGTCGTCGACCGCCTTGTCGCGCGTGACGGCATCCGTCAGCGCCTCACCGATTCGGTGGAGACGGCGCTGCGCATCGCCGACGGCCTCGTCATCATCGAGCCCGTCGACGGCGACGTGCCTGCCCGACGCTACAGCGAGAAGCGCGCTTGCCCCAACGACCATGTGCTCACCCTTGAGGAGATGGAGCCGCGCACCTTCTCCTTCAACGCCCCCTACGGTGCTTGCCCAGAGTGCACCGGCATCGGCGTCAAACTCGAGGTCGATCCTGAGTTGGTGGTGCCGGATCCCGAGCTGAGCCTCGCGGAAGGCGCCATCGTGCCGTGGTCGAGCATGTCCTCCGAGTACTTCGGCCGCGCGCTTGAGGGGCTCGCCGCGGAGATCGGCTTTTCGATGAACACGCCGTTCAAGGACCTCTCCGATGAGGCCAAGAAGGCAGTCCTTTACGGCAACAACTACAAGGTGCACGTGAAGTTCCGAAACCGCTACGGCCGCGAGCGTCAGTACACCACCGGCTTCGAGGGCGCGATCACGTGGCTTGAGCGTCTCCACGGTCAGACGGAATCGGACTACACGCGCGAGAAGTACGAGTCGTACATGCGCGAGATCCCGTGCCCGCGCTGTGAGGGCACACGACTCAAGCCAGAGGTGCTCGCCGTGACGATCGGCGGCAAGTCGATCGCGGAGATCTGCGAGTTGTCAATCGGCGAGGCGCGAGACTTCCTCAACCGCGCGGAGCTTGACGAGCGCGGCAAGCAGATCGCGGTTCAGGTCCTCAAGGAGATCGATGCCCGGTTGGGCTTCCTGCTGGACGTTGGCCTCGACTACCTCACCCTGTCGCGAGCCGCGGCGACCCTGAGCGGCGGCGAGGCGCAGCGCATCAGGCTCGCCACGCAGATCGGCTCTGGCCTCGTGGGCGTGCTGTACGTGCTCGATGAGCCCAGCATCGGCCTGCACCAGCGCGACAACCACCGCCTCATCGAGACCCTCACTCGCCTCAGGGATCTTGGCAACACGCTCATCGTGGTCGAGCACGACGAAGACACGATCCGCACAGCTGACTGGGTCGTTGACATCGGGCCGGGTGCCGGTGAGCACGGGGGAGAAGTGGTGCACTCGGGACCCGTCGAGGCGCTCCTGAAGAACGACCGCTCTCTCACCGGCCAGTACGTTGCCGGCAAGAAGCAGATCGCGGTGCCCGATGTTCGACGAACGTGGACGGAGGGCAAGACGCTCACCGTGGTGGGGGCGCGAGAACACAATCTGCAGGGAATTGACGTGACGTTCCCGCTGGGAGTGCTCACCGCCGTGACGGGGGTGTCCGGCTCCGGCAAGTCCACGCTCGTGAATTCGATCCTCTACACCTCGCTCGCGAACACCCTGAACGGCGCTCGCCAGGTGCCGGGGCGCCACTCTCGCATCCTCGGCACGGGCCACCTCGACAAGGTGGTTCACGTGGACCAGGGCCCCATCGGTCGCACCCCGCGGTCGAACCCTGCCACGTACACCGGCGTGTGGGACCGCATCCGCAAGCTGTTCTCGGAGACCACAGAGGCCAAGGTGCGCGGCTACGGTCCCGGTCGCTTCTCGTTCAACGTCAAGGGCGGGCGCTGTGAGGCGTGTTCCGGCGACGGCACGCTGAAGATCGAGATGAACTTCCTGCCCGACGTGTATGTGCCCTGTGAGGTCTGCAAAGGCGCGCGCTACAACCGCGAGACGCTCGAGGTGCACTTCAAGGGTAAGAACGTCGCTGACATCCTCGACATGCCGATCTCCGAGGCCGCCGAGTTCTTCGAGGCGATCCCCGCGATCTCGCGTCACCTCTCGACTCTCGTGGACGTGGGACTGGGCTATGTCCGGCTGGGCCAGCCGGCTCCCACCCTTTCTGGCGGCGAGGCGCAGCGCGTGAAGCTCGCATCGGAGCTGCAGCGTCGCTCCACGGGCCGCACCATCTACGTTCTCGACGAGCCCACCACGGGCCTGCACTTCGAGGATGTGCGCAAGCTCTTGGGCGTGCTCCAGGGGCTCGTCGACAAGGGCAACACCGTCATCGTGATCGAGCACAACCTCGACGTCATCAAGTCCGCCGACTGGGTCATCGACATGGGTCCAGAAGGCGGATCCGGCGGAGGCCTCGTGGTCGCAGAGGGCACCCCAGAGGACGTCGCCAAGGTGGAGGCGAGCCACACCGGACGCTTCCTCGCCCAGCTGCTCGACACGTCGGCCGCTGCCTAGGCAGGGCGCGGGCGAGTCAGCGCGCGAGCGTAGGCTGGAAACGTGACCAACCCGGCGGATTACCGACCCAAGCCGGGGACGATCCCAACGAGTCCCGGCGTATATCGCTTCCGCGACCCCTCCGGTCGCGTGATCTACGTCGGCAAGGCCATCAACCTGCGTCAGCGCCTGCAGAACTACTTCCAGGACCTGTCGCAGCTACACCCGCGCACACGACTCATGGTCACGACGGCGGCATCGGTCGAGTGGACGGTGGTCCGCAACAATGTCGAGGCCCTTATCCTCGAGCACACATGGATCAAGAAGTACGACCCCCGCTTCAACGTCATCTTCAAGGACGACAAGTCGTATCCGTACCTCGCGATCACGATGAACGAGGAGTTCCCTCGCATCATGGTGATGCGCGGAGAACGCAAGCCCGGCGTGCGGTACTTCGGCCCCTACGCGAAGGCATGGGCGATCCGCGAGACCGTCGACACGCTCATGACGGCGCTGCCCATGAGGTCATGCTCTGCCGCGACATTCAAGAAGGCGCAGCGACAGGACCGACCGTGTCTGCTCGGCTACATCGGCAAGTGCTCCGCCCCATGCGTGGGCCGGGTGAGCGCGGAAGAGCACCGCGAGATCGCGGGCCGCATCTGCGAGGTGCTCGCCGGCGACGCGAAGGGAATCATCAGGGACGTCACCGAACAGATGCTCGCGGCGTCAGAGCGGGAGGACTTCGAAGCGGCCGCTCGCGCCCGGGACCGGCTCACGGCACTCAAGTCCGTGCTCGAGCGCAATGCGGTGGTGCTCAGCGCGGGATCGGACGTCGACGTGTTCTCGGTTGTCGATGAGGAGCTCGAGGCGGCAGCGCACGTGTTCATCGTGAGGGACGGTCGCATCGCGGGTCAGCGCGGCTGGGTGGTCGACAAGCCAGACCCCCTCACCGAGCCGGAACTGGTGGAGCAGCTGCTCCAAGAGGCGTATGGCGACGCGGATGCCGCGGACATTCCCACCGAGATCATCGTTCCCGCGGCCGTGTCGAGCGGTGTGCAGGAGTGGCTGAGCGGTGTTCGCGGCGCACGCGTCGAGGTGCGCAAGGCGCAGAAGGGCAAGAAGGCAGAGCTCGCGACTCTGGGCCGCCGCAACGCGGAAGAGGTTCTCCAGCAGCATCGGCTGCGCAGGGCCACTGACCTCACGGCGAGATCGGCGGCGCTTCAGGAGCTGCAGGAGGCGCTGGGACTTCCAGAGGCACCGCTGCGCATCGAGTGTTACGACATTTCGCACACCCAGGGAACCAATCAAGTGGGCTCGATGGTCGTGTTCGAGGATGCGATCCCCAAGAAGGCGCACTACCGCCAGTTCTCCATTGCGGACTCTCTCGATGACCTGACTGCAATGCGCGAGGTGATCCGCCGACGCTTCACGCGGTACCTGGAGGAGTCACAGCTTCCCATCGAGGAGCGCGAGACGGCCAAGTTCGCCTACCCACCCCAACTCGTCGTGATCGACGGCGCACTGCCCCAGGCCAACGCCGCCAAGGAGGTCATTGATGAGCTTGGCGTCAGGGGGGTCGCCGTCGTCGGCCTTGCGAAGCGACTCGAAGAGGTGTGGGTTCCTGGGGATGAGTTCCCCACAATCCTGCCGCGCGGCTCCGAGGCGCTGTTCCTGCTGCAGCGCGTTCGTGACGAGGCGCACCGGTTTGCCATCTCGAAGCACCGCAAGAAGCGCACCAAGGCCATGAAGGCCTCCGCAGTGGACGAACTTCCCGGCGTGGGGCCTACACGCGCCAAGGCGCTCATCGCCCACTTTGGGTCGCTTGCGCAGGTCAAAGCGGCCTCTGTCGAGCAGCTGGCACTGGTTCCAGGCATCGGATCCGGCACCGCGCGATCGATTCACGCGGCCCTGCACGGTTCACCTGGCATGCTTGACACATGACGGACGAAGTTCCCCCTGTCACGTATCCCTCTGGGATACCCCGCCCGGACTTCGAGACCCCAGAGACCGCGCCAGAGGTCATCATCCTCACCGGCATGTCCGGCGCCGGCAGGACCCGCGCCGCCGCCGCTCTTGGGGATCAGGGCTGGTATGTCGTCGATAACCTTCCGCCGCAGATGCTGGGCGGCCTCGTGGCGATGGTCGGCAAGGATCCCGACGATCGCCTCGCGGCCGTCGTGGACGTCAGGGCCGGCGGCCTGTTCAGCGACATCGAGGCGGTCATCGACGATCTCGAGTCGCGCGGCATCCCCGTCAAGCTCATGTTCCTCGACGCCTCGGACGACACCCTGGTCCACCGCTTCGAGGAGGCCCGCCGCCCCCATCCGCTGCAGAAGGACGGCACGCTGCTCGAGGGCATCACGAGGGAGCGAGAGCTGCTCGGGGCGGTGCGCGAGCGCGCGGACATCATCATCGACACGTCTACCCTCAACGTTCACGAGCTGCGCGACCGCGTCATCGAGCATGTGGGTGCCGAAGACGCCCCTCTCACCGTGAACATCGTCACATTCGGCTTCAAGAACGGCATTCCCAAGGACGCCGACTTCGTCGCTGACGTGCGCTTCCTACACAACCCCCACTGGGTGCCTCATCTGCGCCCGCTCACCGGACTCGATCAGGCGGTGAGCGAGTACGTGCTCGCCTCAGAGGGAGCGGAGGAGTTCCTCGGCAGCTACTCCGAACTGCTCAAGAACGTGCTGCGCCTGTACCGCGCACATGACAAGCATTCGGTGACGATCGCGGTGGGGTGCACGGGAGGCAAGCACCGCTCCGTGGCGATGGCGGAAGCCCTGGCTGACCGGCTGCGGGAAGCGGATGTCCCAGTGCGCGTGACGCATCGAGACAGGGAGAAGTGATGCTGCCGCATGTCGTCGCCCTCGGCGGCGGGCACGGCTTGTATGCATCGCTGCGCGCTCTCCGGCCGGTCTCCGAAACCCTCACGGCGGTCGTCACCGTCGCCGACGACGGCGGCTCATCCGGCCGCTTGCGCGAAGAGTTCGGCATCGTGCCTCCTGGCGACCTGCGCATGGCGCTCAGCGCGCTGTGCGAGGACACGGACTGGGGCACCACGTGGCGAGACGTTCTCCAGTCCCGCTTCTCGTCGAACGGCCCACTGGACGGCCATGCCGTGGGAAACCTGCTCATTGCCGCCCTGTGGTCGCACACGGGAGACATCGTCGGCGGCCTCGACTGGGTCGCGAGACTGCTGCGTGCTCAAGGCCGGGTGCTCCCCGTTTCGGATGAGCCGGTCGCCATCAGCGCCGTCGTCGACGACCCGCGCGGCCCCCGCACCGTCGTCGGCCAGGTCGCCGTCGCGATGGCGGGGGAGAGGATCTCCTCCTTGTCGCTCGACCCGCCAGAACCTCACGTGCCGGCCGCCACGTTGGAGGCCATAGCGTCGGCCGACATGGTGGTGCTTGGCCCCGGCTCCTGGTACACGTCGGTGCTCGCGCACTTCCTTGTGCCCGACGTTCGCAAGGCTCTCGAGGCCGCCTCGCCGCGAGCGGTGCTTACCATGAACATCGCCAACGAGGACATCGAGACCAAGGGCATGCACAGGGCGGACGACGTTGCCGCGCTGCGCGCATTGGCACCGGGATTCACACCTGCCGTCGTGGTGGCCGACGCTGAGGAGGCGGCCGACGGCAGGCTCGCCGAGGCCGTGGAGGACTGGGGATCTCGCCTCGTCGTCGCACCGCTCAAGGCTGACGGCCAGATCGACCGCCATGACCACAGCCTCTTGAGCGCGCAGTACGCGAAGGCATTCGAATTGCTGGCCGGAAGCGGCAACTCGACCACGCGATGAGTGGCAGGATATCCGCATGGCACTGACCGCACAGGTGAAAGATGAGCTCGCCCGCGTGGCAGTGGACAAGGTTTCGGCCCGCAAGGCAGAGGTGGCAACGACGCTGCGCTTCGCCGGTGGCCTCCACATCGTCTCTGGTCGCATCGTCATCGAGGCGGAGCTCGACACCGCGGCTGGCGCGCGTCGCCTGCGGGGCTTCATCCAGGATGTCTACAACCTGGGCTCCGACATCATCGTGGTGTCCGGAGGCCTCAAGAAGGGCAACCGCTACCTTGTCCGCGTCGTGAAGGAAGGCGAGTCGCTCGCTCGACAGACGGGACTGCTTGACCACAGGGGACGCCCGGTGCGAGGACTGCCTCCCCAGGTGGTTGGCGGCGCGATCGAGGACACCATCGGGGCGTGGCGCGGCGCCTTCATCGCGCACGGCTCGCTCACAGAGCCAGGTCGTTCATCGGCTCTTGAGGTCACGTCTCCAGGACCGGAGGCGGCGCTCGCCCTCGTAGGCGCCGCACGCAGGCTGGGCGTCACCGCCAAGTCGCGAGAAGTCAGGGGAGTGGACCGCGTCGTCATCCGCGACGGTGACGCGATCGCCGAGCTGCTCACTCGCCTCGGCGCCCACGACTCCGTCATCGAATGGGAAGAGAAGCGCACCCGACGCGAAGTGCGCGGCACCGCAAACCGCCTCGCCAACTTCGACGACGCCAACCTGCGCCGCTCCGCACGCGCAGCCGTCGCAGCGTCGGCCCGTGTGCAGAGGGCCTTCGACATCCTTGGCGACGACGTTCCCGAGCACCTGCGAGAGGCCGGAGAGCTGCGACTGCAGCACAAGGAGGCCTCGCTCGAGGAGCTCGGCAAGTATGCGGCCGTTCCGCTCACCAAGGACGCCGTCGCAGGACGTATTCGCCGCCTTCTGGCTACCGCCGACAAGAAGGCGCATGACTTGGGGATCCCCGACACGGAGGCATTCCTCACCCCAGATCTGCTCGCAGAGGAATAACGTTTCGATTCCAAGGGCATACGGGACCATCGTCGCGTGTTTGCCCTAGTGGGTAGGTAGTAGGCTTTTCGTAGTGGCCCGCCCTGGCGGAGTCCCCCGCGCACGCGGATGTGCGCATGCATCCAACACCAAGCGTGTCAGCAGTGGCACGAGTCGAGGAGACAACAGTGACCATCAAGGTCGGAATCAACGGCTTTGGCCGTATCGGACGCAACTTCTTCCGTGCGATCCTCGCGGAAGGCGCAGACATCGAGATCGTCGGTGTCAACGACCTGACTGACAACCACACCCTTGCGCACCTGCTCAAGTACGACACCGTGCTTGGCAAGTTCCCCAAGGAGGTCACGTACGACGACGAGAACATCTACGTCGACGGCAAGGCCATCCGTGCGCTTGCGGAGCGCGACCCCGCCAACCTGCCCTGGGGCGAGCTTGGCGCGGACATTGTCATCGAGTCCACCGGCTTCTTCACCAACGCGGAGAAGGCTTCCGCGCACATCGCGGCCGGTGCCAAGAAGGTCATCATCTCGGCTCCCGCGACCAACGAGGACGCGACCTTTGTCGTCGGCGTGAACCACACCGACTACGACCCCGAGAAGCACAACATCATCTCGAACGCCTCGTGCACCACGAACTGCCTGGCGCCCGTGGCCAAGGCCCTCAATGACGCCATCGGCATCGAGAAGGGTCTGATGACCACGATCCACGCCTACACCGGTGACCAGAACCTGCAGGACGGCCCGCACCGCGACCTTCGCCGTGCCCGCGCCGCCGCGCAGAACATCGTCCCCACCTCGACCGGTGCCGCGAAGGCCGTCGCCCTCGTGCTCCCCGAGCTCAAGGGCAAGCTCGACGGCTTCGCGCTGCGTGTTCCCACGATCACCGGCTCCGCCACGGACCTCACCTTCGTCGCCTCCAAGGAGACCTCGGTCGAGGAGGTCAACGCCGCGGTCAAGGCTGCTGCTGAGGGCGCCATGAAGGGCACGCTCGAGTACACCGAGGATGACATCGTCTCCTCGGACATCGTGACGAACCCGCACCAGTCGATCTTCGACGCCAAGCTCACCAAGGTGAATGGCAACATCGTCAAGATCATCGCGTGGTACGACAACGAGTGGGGTTACTCCACGAGCCTCGTGAAGCTCGCCTCGTACGTCGGCGAGCGCCTCTAAGACGATCATGAGGTACGGCCGCGCACGCTAGTCGTGTGCGGCCGTACCCATGCCAGGACAGGAAGACATCATGCTCAAGACCATCGACTCGCTCGGAGACCTCTCCGGCAAGAAGGTGCTTGTCCGCTCGGACCTCAACGTCCCGCTCGACGGCACCACGATCACTGACGACGGCCGCGTCCGCGCCTCCGTGCCGACCATCCAGCGCCTGCTTGACGCCGGAGCGTCGGTCATCGTGACCGCGCACCTTGGCCGCCCTGGCGGCACCCCGGAGCCCAAGTACTCTCTCGCTCCCGCCGCGGCACGCCTGTCCGAGCTGCTGGGCAAGAAGGTCACGCTTGCTGACGACCTCGTGGGCGAGTCCGCCAAGGCCACCGTCGCCGCGCTCCAGCCTGGCGATGTCGCAATGCTCGAGAACGTGCGCTTCGACACTCGCGAAACCTCCAAGGTCGATGCGGAGCGCGAGGCCCTCGCCGCCGAGCTCTCCGCCTTCGCTGATGTCTTCGTCTCCGACGGTTTCGGCGTGGTGCACCGCAAGCAGGCGTCCGTCTACGACGTCGCCAAGCTGCTGCCCTCCGCCGCCGGTCTGCTCGTCCAGAAGGAGGTCGAGTCGCTCGGCAAGGCCGTCTCGGACCCCGACCGTCCCTACGCCGTCGTGCTCGGTGGCTCCAAGGTCTCCGACAAGCTCGGCGTGATCGCGAACCTGCTGACCAAGGCCGACCGACTGCTCATTGGTGGCGGCATGGTCTTCACCTTCCTCGCAGCCAAGGGCTACGGCGTTGGCAGCTCGCTCCTGGAAGAGGACCAGATCGAGACCGTCAAGGGCTACCTCAAGACCGCTGAGGAGACGGGCGTCGAGATCGTACTCCCCACGGACATCGTCGCGGCGACGGCTTTCGCCGCTGACGCCGACGCTGTGGTCGTCTCCGCGGACGCCATCCCCGCAGACCGCATGGGCCTCGACATCGGTCCTGAGTCGGCTGCGAAATTCGCGGCGAAGATCCTCGACGCCAAGACCATCGTGTGGAACGGCCCCATGGGCGTGTTTGAGTTCCCCGCTTTCGCCGAGGGCACCAAGGCCGTCGCCCAGGCGCTCATCGACTCCGAGGGATTCTCTGTGGTGGGCGGTGGCGACTCCGCAGCCGCGGTTCGCCTGCTCGGCTTCGACGAGTCCAAGTTCGGTCACATCTCTACGGGCGGCGGCGCGTCGCTCGAGCTGCTCGAGGGCAAGGTTCTTCCTGGCCTCGACGTTCTGGAAGGTTAATCAATGCCCCGCATCCCCCTCATCGCCGGCAACTGGAAGCTCAACCTCGACCACCTCGAGGCCACTCACACGGTCCAGAAGCTTGCGTGGCTCCTCCAGGACGCCAAGCACAACTTTGCCGAGGTCGAGGTTGTCGTGCTTCCGTCCTTCACGTCGATCCGCTCCGTGCAGACCCTTGTGGACGCGGACAAGCTCGAGGTGAAGTTTGGCGCGCAGGACATCTCCGCTCACGCCTCGGGTGCCTACACCGGCGAGGTCTCCGGCACGCAGCTCGCCAAGCTCAACGTCTCGTACGTTGCGGTGGGCCACTCGGAGCGTCGCGAGTACCACGGTGAGTCCGACGCTGTGGCCGCCGCCAAGGTCAAGGCCGCCTTCGACAACGGCATCGTCCCGATCCTGTGCGTGGGTGAGGGCCTCGACGTCCGCAAGGAAGGCAACCAGGTCGCCTACACGCTCGCTCAGGTCGACGGCGCCCTCGAGGGCCTGCCGGCAGAGCGCGCCAAGCAGATCGTCATCGCCTACGAGCCCGTGTGGGCCATCGGCACTGGCGAGGTGGCAACCCCCGCGGACGCCCAGGAGGTGTGTGGTGCCATTCGTGGCCGTCTCGCCGAACTGTACGACGCTGAGGTTGCCGACGCTGTGCGCGTCCTCTACGGCGGCTCGGTGAAGTCTGGCAACATTGCAGCGATCATGGCCGAGCAGGACGTCGACGGCGTGCTGGTTGGTGGCGCAAGCCTCGACCCCGAGGAGTTCGCCAAGATCGCCCGCTACCGCGACCACGTCGTCTAGGTCACACCAGTCGCTGGGCATCTGCGCGCGGCAGGGTATCCTTGTAGCCGCTGACACCGGAGGAGAATTGTGGAGTTCTTGACCAACACCCTGTGGGTGCTGCTCGCGATCACGAGCCTGCTGATCATTGGGCTTGTGCTCATCCACCGCGGACGCGGTGGCGGCATCACCGACATGTTCGGTGGCGGCCTCGCATCCGGAATTCAGTCCTCCGCTGTCGGCGAGCGCAACCTTACGCGGATCACGTGGGGCGTCGCGATCTTCTGGGGACTGATCGTTGTGCTGCTCGGACTTATCGCGCGCTTCGCGTAAACCGCAGGAAGAAAGCTGGGGAAGCCATGGCAGGTGGCAATGCGATTCGAGGCTCGCGCGTAGGCGCGGGTCCCATGGGAGAAGACGAGCGGGGTGAGTCCGCACCGCGCCAGATTGTGTCGTACTACTGCGCGCGTGGGCACGTGACCAGCCCAAGCTTTGCGATCGGTGAAGACAGCGAGATCCCGATGGAGTGGGACTGCCCTAAGTGCGGTCTGCCTGCGGGACTCGACGCGGAGAACCCGCCGGAGCCGATCCGCAACGAGCCGTACAAGACGCACCTCGCGTATGTGAAGGAGCGCCGTACGGACCAGGAAGGCGAGGCGCTCCTCGACGAGGCGCTGGAGGCACTCCGCGCTCGCCGTACGTCCGTCGCCGCCGCAGACTGAGAGAAGACACCACCTCATGCAGATTGAGATTGAATACTGCGTGCCGTGCGGCTACCTGCCGCGCGCTGCCGACGCCCAGACCAAGCTCCTGGAGACGTTCGGCAACCGACTCGAGTCGGTGACCCTCAAGACCGGCCGCAAGGGCGTGTTCACGTTCCGCGCGGACGGCGAGGTGATCTACGAAAAGCCCCAGGAGTTCAGCATCGACGCGATCATCGCTCGCGTGCGGGAGCTGCTCCCGGCGGAGGATCTTCCCGCCGGTGCCGGCGTGCAGGCAGAGGGCCGCACGCTGCTCGCAGGCAAGCTCGCCTGATCTTTGCGCTGAGTTGATCTGCGCGCTGAGCTGCGTTCAGCGTAAATCTCTGACGGGCAAGCGCTCCTGATCTTCGCGCTGAGTTTCGCTCAGCGTAGATCCGGTGCCTAGGTGCTGAATCTGGGCGCAAGGACGCTGGATGCTCGTGCACCCCAGCCGCGTGCGCCCGGGGGCCCTGAGGCTGCGCCTACGCCTTGGACGCAGCGGCAACGTCGATGAGCCACACGGTCTCGATCGTGCCGTGCACAGCCGCAGCGGGGTAGTGCTTATTGCCGCGCAGTGCCTCGCCGATTGACTCTGCCTTCTCCTCGCCTGCGGCCACGAGCCACACGCGCTTGGCACGGTTGAGCGCCGTAATGCCAAGCGAGATGCGCACCGGAGGCGGCTTGGGGGAGTCGAGCACCGCAACCACGGCGGCCGCCGACTTCTCGTACACCGGGTGGCCGGGGAAGAGCGACGCGACGTGGCCGTCGGGCCCCACGCCAAGCAGCAGCACATCGAACTCGGGGTCGCCGTGCTGGCCAAGCTCGTCAAGATAGAGCGCGGCAGCGGTCTCTGGAGAGTCCGTCACATCCGTCGACGGCATGCGATGCACGTTCTCCGCGGGCACCGGCAGGTGGGCGATCATCGCCTCGTGCGCCTGTCCCTCGTTGCGGTCGGCATGGCCGTCCGGGACGAAGCGCTCATCGCCCCACCACAGGTGCACTGACGACCAGTCAACGGTGTGCACGAGCGGACTAGCAGCCACCTCCCGCAGCGTCTGGATGCCCACGGTGCCGCCCGTGAGGACGACGTCGGCTCGCTCCTGCACCGCGAGGGTGTCCCCGATGGCGTTGATCAGTCGCGATGCGGTGGCCTTGGCGACGGTCGCTGCGTCGGGATAGACGATGACTCGCTTCATGACTTACTCCATACCCCCTACAAGCGGAACCTAGACGCCCTTCGCGAAGGCGGCGAGCACCTCTCCGTAGACCTCATCGTCGTCGAGCCTGCGCAGTTCTTCGGCCAAGCAGTCGTTGAGCGTCCGTGCGGGCAGCGCAATGGTGTGCGACGGCTGATCGGGCTGGCTGATGGTTGCGTTGTGACCATCAGGGCGGGAGATGCCGATCTCACCGCTTGGCGTCTCGAGCACTATGTGCTGGAGACCCTTCGCGGCGTCGTCGTAGGTCGCCTCGATCTCGCAGCCGAGCTTGGAGCGCAGCCACGCACCCAGCAGCAGAATCGACGGGCTGTTGGTGTCGCCGTGGATCCTTGCCTTGGTGACGCGCTGATCTGGCACCTGCTCGAGGGCGGAGGCAAGCAGCGCACGCCACTTGGTGACGCGAGACCAGGCAAGGTCGGTGTCTCCAGCGCGGTAGCACGCGGCAAGCGACTTGAGCGTCGCGGCCGGGTCCGGCTCTCCCTTGGTGTCGGTGATCCGACGCTGGGCGAGCTTGCCAAGGCCCGTCCTGGACATCTCGGAGGGCACAGCGGCCGGCCACCACACCACGATGGGTGCGTCGGGCAGAAGCAGGGGAGTGACAAGCGTCTCTTCGTGCTGTGCCTGCTCTCCGGAGGGGCGCAGCACGACGACTTCGGAGGCGCCGGCGTCGCCGCCCACACGGATCTCCGCGTCGAGCCGCGCCTCGTCGGCGTCTCCAGGGGAGATCACGATGATGCGGCACGGGTGCTCACGAGAGGCGACATTTGCCGTGGCGATGGCGTCCTCAGCGTCGGCGTCAGTGGCGTCGATGATGAGCGTCATGACGCGTCCAAGTGTGATGACGCCGCCCTCTTGCCGAGAGTTCACGAGCGCGCGCTGAATCTCGGACGTCGTAGTGTTGGGAAGTTCGATAATCATGGGCGCCTCCACACGCGACCGTCACGCGCAAGCATGGCGTCGGCACTCGCCGGACCCCAGGTGCCTGAGCGGTACTGCTCGGGCTGGCCCTGAGTGGCCCAGAACTCAGTGATGGGGTCGAGGATCTGCCACGACAGCGCGACCTCCTCGTGGCGCGGGAACAGCGGCGGGTCGCCGAGCAGCACATCGAGGATGAGGCGCTCATAGGCCTCCGGCGAACTTTCGGTGAACGCGTTGCCGTAGGCGAAGTCCATGGTGACGTCGCGGACCTCCATGGTGGTCCCAGGGACCTTGGAGCCGAACTTGAGCGTGACGCCTTCGTCAGGCTGCACCCGGATCACCAGTGCATTCGCACCCACGTCGGAGCCCTCGATCTGCTGGAAGTAGGGCATGGGCACCTTCTTGAACACGAGAGCGATCTCGGTCACGCGGCGTCCAAGGCGCTTTCCAGCGCGCAGGTAGAAGGGAGTGCCTGCCCAGCGTCGGTTGGGAACGTCGAGCCGAATGGCTGCGTAAGTCTCGGTGATCGAGTCCGGAGCGATGCCCTCCTCCTGGAGGAAGCCGCCCACCTGCTCGCCGCCGCGCCAACCCGCCGCGTACTGGCCGCGAGCCGTGCCCGTGGCGAGATCCTCGGGAAGCCGCACCTGGCGCAGCACCTTCTCCTTCTCCGCCCGCAGGTCCGCGGCGTCGAACGAGGCAGGCTCTTCCATCGCGGTGAGCGCGAAGAGCTGGAGCAGGTGGTTCTGGATCACGTCGCGAGCGGTGCCGATGCCATCGAAGTAGCCGGCACGCGAGCCGATGCCGATGTCCTCGGCCATCGTGATCTGCACGTGGTCGATGTACTGCGAGTTCCAGATCGGCTCAAATAGCTGGTTGGCGAAGCGCAGCGCCAGCAGATTCTGCACCGTCTCCTTGCCCAGGTAGTGATCGATCCTGAACACCGAGTCGGGAGGGAACACCTCGCTTACCACGGCATCGAGTTCGTTCGCGGACTCGAGGTTGTGGCCAAAGGGCTTCTCGATGACGACGCGGCGCCACGTGCCTTCCTTGGGATCAGACAGGCCCGAATCGCGAAGCTGCTGGATCACCTGGGGGAAGGCAGACGGCGGAATCGACAGGTAGAACGCGTGATTGCCGTGCGTTCCGCGCTGCTCGTCCAGTTCCTCGACGGTGCGGCGCAGCTCGGCGAACGCCTCGGGGTCGTCGAAGGTGCCCTGCACGAAGCGGATGCCTTCGGCGAGCTGCTCCCAGGTCTCCTCGCGGAACGGGGTGCGCGCGTACTCCTTGACGGAGTCGTGTACCACCTTGGCGAAGTCCTGCTTGTCCCAGTCGCGGCGAGCGAAGCCGGTGAGAGCGAAGGCGGGAGGCAGCAGACCTCGGTTCGCGAGGTCGTACACCGCAGGCATGAGCTTCTTGCGGGCGAGGTCTCCCGTGACGCCGAACATCACTAAGCCACAGGATCCTGCGATCCGTGGCAGGCGACGATCGCGGGGATCACGCAACGGGTTCGGCACGTATCAGCCCTTCAGGATGTCGGTCACCGCGGCGATCTGCTCCGCGGCGGTCACAGTCAGCACGAGCACCGGGCGGCCGTGCTCGGCGAGCACCGCAGCGTCACCCTGCGCCTGGGCGGAGATGAGCTGCCCAAAGGTGAAGGGCCGCTCGGGAATCTCCAGATCCTCAGCGAAGGTGCCGGTGATCTGCAGGAAGACGCCAACGGGTGCGCCTCCCTTGTGCAGCTGGCCAGTGGAGTGCAGGAAGCGCGGTCCCCAGCCAAACGTGGTGGGACGGCCCGTGCGTGCGGCGATCGCGGAGCGGACCGACGCCAGGGCCGGGTTCGCCTCGCGGTCGAGGTAGGCCATCACGGCTTCGTAGCCGTTGGAGGGAAGCTGCGCCTCGAGCGCCGCAACCGCTCCGGCGACGGTGTCGATGCCGGTGAGGTCCAGGTTCGTTGCGCGCACCTCGATGCCGCCGTCGACGAACAGGGGAGCCTCAGGCTCGGGCAGCGCGTCGAGCAGCTGGCGTGCTGCCGCCTTCGCGGACTCCACGTTGGGCTGGTCGAAGGGGCTGATCGCAAGGATGCGACCGGCGATCGCGGTGGCGTATTCCCACAGCAGGAACTGGCCGCCGAGCGTGCCGGCGACGACGATGCCGTTGTCCGGACCGTCGGCGTCCTCCGTAGCGATGTCGCTGTCGAGCGCGACCAGCTGAACGTCAAGGACATCGGCGAGGCCAGCGTCGGGCGCTCCTGCCTCTGCAACAACGGGGAGGATGCCCACACCGGCCTTGCCGGTCGACTCCGCGATGAGCTGTTCGGCCCAGTCGCCGAAGCCCACCAGGCCGGAGCCGTTGTCGCTGATGACCAGCTTGTCGCGGCCGGCGACGGCGGCGCCGCCAAGTGCCGCACCAAGCACGATCGCGGGGTTCGCCTCGTTGTCCTCGGCGAACGACTCGGCGACAGCGGCGGCCTCGTCGAGCAGCTCCACCACCGGAACGCCGGCAAGCGCAGACGGCACCAGGCCAAATGCGCTCAGCACGGAGAAGCGGCCACCCACGTTGGGGTCAGCGAGGAACACCTCGCGGTAACCCGCATCAACAGAGGCCTTGTGCAGCGGGGAACCGGGGTCGGTGACGACGACGATGTGCTGGCGAGGGTCAAGGCCCGCCTCGGTGAAGGCCAGTTCAAACGCCCGACGCTGCGAGTCAGTCTCCACCGTGCCGCCCGACTTGGAGGACACCACCAGGATGGTCGACTCGAGGTCGCCATCGAGCGCGGAGCGCACCTGGTCGGGGTCGGTCGAGTCGAGGGTCACGAGGCCCACGCCGTAGGTCGCGGCAATGACCTCGGGGCCGAGCGACGAGCCGCCCATGCCCGCGAGGACCACGCGAGTCTTGCCCTCGGCCTTGGTCGTTGCCACGAGGTTGTCGAGCGCGGGAAGGATGTCGCGAGCAGTGTTGAACAGCTCGGTCCAGCCAAGCCGAATCTTCGACTCCGCTTCGGCCTCCTCGCCCCACAGCGTGAAGTCCTTGGCTGAGATCCTGCTGGCCACAGCGTCGGCCACGAGGGCAGGGGAGTGCGAGGACACGGCGTCCGCCGCAGCCCCCGTCACGGTGACCGCGACGTGAGCCTCCTCGTCGACTCCGACCCAGGTGCTGAGGAAGGCACTCACTTGGCTGCCTCCACGCTTTCGAGCGCCTTGGCAACGACGTTCTCGGCGGTGAAGCCGAACTTCTTCATCAGCAGGTTGCCGTCGGCGCTTTCGCCGTAGTGGTCGATGCCGATGATGCGACCCGCATCGCCCACAATCTCGCGCCAGCCCGTCGTGGTGCCAGCCTCGATCGAGACGCGCGCACGCACGGACGAGGGAAGGACGGATTCGCGGTACTCGGCGCTCTGACGCTCGAAGCGCTCACGCGACGGCATCGAGATGACGCGGGCGCGGATGCCCTTCGCGGCGAGCTCATCGCGTGCCGCAAGAGCGTGCTGGACCTCAGATCCGGTGCCGATCAGCAGGACGTCGGCGTCCTCGTCGCCGCCTGCGAGCACGTAGGCGCCCTTGGAGACGCCCTCGGCGCTCGTGCCGGGAAGAACCGGCACGTTCTGACGCGTCAGGATGAGCGCGGACGGGCGGTCAGTGGTCTCGAGGATCGACTTCCATGCGTACGCGGTCTCGTTGGCGTCCGCGGGACGGACCACGTCGAGTCCGGGAATCACGCGCAGTGCAGCGAGGTGCTCGATGGGCTGGTGCGTGGGGCCATCCTCGCCAACGCCGATCGAGTCGTGGGACCACACGAACGTCGTGGGGATGCCCATGATCGCCGCGAGGCGAACGGAGCCGCGCATGTAGTCGGAGAACACCAGGAAGGTGCCGCCGTACGGGCGGGTGAGGCCGTGAAGGGCGATGCCGTTGAGGATCGCACCCATGCCGTGCTCGCGGATGCCGAAGTGCAGGGTGCGGCCATACCAGCCACCCTCCCAGGACTTCGTGGAGCGGTGCGGCGGAAGGAACGACAGTTCGCCGGCCATGGTCGTGTTGTTCGAGCCCGCGAGGTCGGCGGAGCCGCCCCACAGTTCGGGAAGGACGGGAGCCAGGGCGGTGAGCACCTTGCCCGACGCTGCACGAGTGGCGACCGACGTGCCCTCCTCGAAGCTCGGCAGGGCGTCGTCCCAGTTCTGCGGCAGCTTGCGGCCGCGCAGACGCTCGAGCAGGGCGGCGCGCTCGGGGTTGGCTGCCTTCCACGCCTCGAACGCTTCGTTCCACTCGGCGTGGGCTGCGGCGCCACGCTCGCGGGCCTTGTGCGTGTGAGCGATGACCTCGTCCTCGACGGCGAAGGACTGCTCGGGGTCGAAGGCGAGCGCCACCTTCGTGGCCGCCACCTCTTCGGCACCAAGGGCAGAGCCGTGCACGCCGCCGGTGTTCTGCTTCGAGGGCGCGGGCCAGCCGATGATCGTCGACAGCGCGATGATCGACGGCTTCGTCGTCTCCGCCTTCGCGGCCTGAATGGCGTTGTAGAGGGCTTCGGGGTCCTCCTTGTAGCCCTCGGGCGTCACCCAGTCCACGCGCTGGGTATGCCAGCCGTAGGCCTCATAGCGCTTGAGCACGTCCTCGTCGAAGGAGATGGGGGTCTCGTGCTCGATCGAGATCTTGTTGTCGTCCCAGATGACGATGAGGTTGCCCAGCTCCTGGACGCCCGCGATCGCGGAGGCCTCAGCCGAGACTCCCTCCTGCAGGTCGCCATCGGAGACCATCACGTAGACGAAGTGGTCGAACGGAGAGGTGCCAGTCGCAGCGTCGGGGTCAAGCAGGCCGCGCTCACGGCGAGACGCCATGGCCATGCCAACGGCGGAGGCGATGCCGGAGCCGAGCGGACCCGTGGTGATCTCGACGCCGGCGGTGTGGCCGTACTCCGGGTGACCGGGGGTCAGCGAGCCCTCGGTGCGAAGCGACTTGATGTCGTCGAGCGTCA
>CALALQ010000217.1 GCA_937925595.1 uncultured Demequina sp.
ATGCTGCGGCGTCGGCGGGCTCCGCAGGTTCGTCGGCGACCGAAGCCGAGGTAGCGGCGGCATCCGCCGGGATCGCCGCGACCGGCGCGGTGAGCGCTGCAGGTAACGCCGACGCATCTGCGCGGGATGCTGCGTCGTCCGCGGCGTCCGCGCTCGACTCGAAGAACGCGGCCAGCACGTCGGCCAGCGCGGCGGCGACCAGCGCCACGGAGGCCGCGGGATCGGCGACAGCGGCCAGCCAGCGCGCGGGCGATGCCGCGGCGTCCGCGAGCACCGCATCCCAGGCGGTCACCACCGCCACCGGTGCGGCATCCGACGCGACCGCAGCGAAGACCGCTGCGCAGGCATCCGCCTCGACAGCTGACGCGCGCGCGACCGCCGCCGGCGCCTCCGCGACAGCAGCGGCCACCTCGGCGACGTCCGCCGATCAGCGGGCGACCGCAGCAGGGCAGAGTGCCACCGCCGCGGCGAGCTCCGCGACCGCCGCTGACGGGTCGAAGACCGCAGCGCAGACGGCGCGCACCGGCGCCGAAGCCGCGCAGGGCAAGGCTGAGACTGCACAGGCTGGGGCCGTCGGCGCGCGCACCGGGGCTGAGACGGCGCAGACGGGAGCGCAGACCGCGAAGACCGCGTCCGAGTTGGCGCAGACGAAGGCGGAGCAGGCGGCACAGGCGGGTGGATTCGTCGTCTCTCCCACGACGGACGTGTCCGGGACGCTCGATCTTTCGAGCATCGCGCGGAACACGATCGCGCACCGCCGCGTCGTCGGCAACATCACCGGCATCAACCTGCCGACCGCGGCTTACGACGGGCAGATGATCACTCTCGTCCTCACGCAGGACGCTACGGGATCCCGCACGCTCGCGCTGCCCGCCACCATCCTCACTGCCTACGGACTCGACCCGGTGCTCTCCACAGCGCCCGGCTCGATCGACGTCCTGCACCTCTGGCGGGACGGTGTCCGGTGGTGGGCGTTCGTCGGCGCCTACGGCGGCGCGTGATGCGCGGCCTACTGCTCGACCAGCGCGCGCAGCCGGTGCGCAACATCCACCCGCGCGGCACGACCCCTTCGTTCGGGAACGGCTGGGGCGCACAGACGCCTTCGGGCAACACGGTCACGACCGAGACGACTGCGGGGCCTACGGGCGGCCCTGCCCTCAAGGTCGTCACCGGCTCGGCCGGGCAGTTGCGCATGCAGCACAACGACAACAACGGAGCGCGCCGGATCCCGGTAGTCGCGGGCCAGACTTACACGATCGCTGCGTGGGTCTATTCACCGAAGTCGCTCGCCAACGTGACGTTCGAGACGCAGACCCTCGACGCATCGAATGCGGGCGGGTTCGCATCCGGGACAGCGTTCTCCGTCGTAGCGGGATGGCAGTTCGTCCGCTCTATCTACACAATCCCCGCCGGGCGCACCACGATCGCACAGTGCCAGCTCCTCACGCCCAACAACGTCGTCGCCGCGGGTGAGACGTACATGATGGCTCGCGCCATGATCGTCCCGGGGGCGTACCTCGGCGACTACTGCGACGGCAGCACGCCGGGCTGGAAGTGGCTCGGCGCGGCTGGCGCGTCCGAATCCGTCGGGTGGCCGTACACGCTCGAGAGCGTCGCCGGCAGGCCACGGTGGGACGCTGAATTCCCGCCTCTCGGGACATATCTGCCCGGCACGTTCGGCGAGCACACCTCGTTCGCCTACGGCGACGTGCTCACCTCTGGACAGAAGGGGTGGCTGTCGTCGATCGCCCTTGCGGGGGCCGTCCGCTGGGAAACGCTCAACATCTCCACCAGCGCGCGGTTCCCCTACGTCCGCGCGCAGAATGGCCCCACTCCCGGGGGTCAGGCTTCAGGGCCGACGCCCTCGGTGCCCAACGCGATCATCGCGGGCTACTGGACCGCGGACGGTGGGATCGGCATTCGCAGCTACGACGTCACGACGACGGAATGGACGCAGGGCGCGCAGCCCGGCCGGGTGCCTCCCGCGGGTGGCTACCAACTCCGCTCCGGGGTTCGCGACACCGTCACCTCGAACGGTCTGAGCATGGCTCGACAAGTCGTCTACGACCGAGTCCTCAGCGCGTCCGAACGTCTCGCCGTCGCTCGCTGGTTCGCCAACCGCTACGGCGTCGTCCTCGCCGCCTGACCGCGCCCCGCGCACGACAACGCCCCTGGCGTCCTCTTCACCTTCGGGTGGGTGGATGCCAGGGGCGTTTCGTCGTTACCGGGGCGGTGGCTTGAATCAAGCGAGAACGGCGGGTCCTTCGACATACGGGGGAAGACCGTCCATCCTGATGCGGACCACGTTCTCGCTGTTGGTCTTGATGGGCTCCGTGCCCTTGCCTGCATCCCACCACGCCTGAACCGCGTCGAGAACCTCGGTGCAGAAAGTGATCAGATCCAGTTGGATGGCGTTGTCCATGAGATTGCGGTGAAAAACTCCCCCGCCAGGGAGAGTGAGAACGATTGCCTCGTAGTTCGACCCGCGCATCTGTCCCTGATGAACCATGCCGCAACGCATCTGATATACGTCATCGGCATCCAGTAGCCCGGCGTACTGCGGAAGGTTGTTCTCGAACCACGCCTTGAACTTCTTGTTGTCCGTCTGCCCGTTGGGGGAGTTGACGGCTGCGGCAATGTCGATCAAGGCCAGCGTGCCCTGCAGGCCGAGGGTGAACATGTTCGCTTCGAGAGCGGCGCGGATTTCTTGAATGAGGCGATCCATGGCCCGAAGGTATCGACTAGTCATGCCGTGGACACGGAAATTGCGCCATGCGGTCACGCGAACGCGGATGTCGTCCTCAGCGCGACCTTACGGTGATGAGTGCCCACCCGTCGGGCACCTGCGCGTCGAGCGCGGCACGGTCGGCGGCCTCGATATCCCGTGCACCGTCGCGGCGGACGAACGTCCCCACCGCGGTGAGCAGCGTCGTGCCCTTCCCCATCGTCACGGGCGCGTCCGCGAGCTCGAACCCGGCGGGGCACTGTTGCTCGAGGAGCTCGTGCGCTTCGGCGAGGGAGTGAGCCTCCACGGTGAGGGTGCGGGTTTCGACGGGGCGGATGGTTCCGATCAGCACCATGTCAGCCTAAATCGGAGCGCGGCGGCGGCCCGAGAAGTCATCTCCTGTCGCTGCGTTTGATGCCATCATCGACGAATGGGCGAGGAACTCGAGGTACTGGGCGTCGATCCAGCAGCACTCGGCATCCCGGCGTCAATGACCGTCGCTGCAGCGTTAGGGCTGAAATGGGTAGCGGGCCCGTCCTTGCAAGCCGTGGGGAAAGCATTCGGGGACTGGACAGACCTGCGGGTGCGCAACCTCCTGCGACTCGGAGAACGCGTGGAGAAGAGGGCAGTTGCGAGCCCAGGCGAAAGTTCGCACGTGTCGCCGCGCTTGCTGCACAAGGTGCTCGAAGACGGCTCCTGGATCGAGGACGACGTAGCCCAGGAGTATCTCGCCGGAATCCTCGTGGGGTCACGTACCCATGACGGCGCCGATGAGGACGGTGTGTTCATGGCCCACATGGTGTCGAACATGACCGCGGCGCAGCTTCGGCTGCACCATGCGTTCTACGCGAAACTGGCAATTGATGCGCCGGATGTGGAGGTGGGCGATTCGGACGTGGCCGAACGGCACGCTGTCTGGGCGCCGCTCGAGGAGGTCGGCCGTGTCATCGGTAGGGAGAACGCCGAGATGGGCGCGATCATGGCTGCAAGCGGGCTGGTGCAAGCGAGTCTCATGCGCGTCCGCGGTATCGGCGAACCGCGCATCTTCGAACCACCTGGGATGTTCGACAGGGCCCCCACCCGGCCGACGTTCGTCGCCGTGGGGACCATTTTGGGCGCGACGCTCTACGCCCTGGCGACCTCCGGCGCGAAGTACGAGGCCCCCGCTGGGTCCACATTCCAGGAGGCATGGGTTCAGGATTCAGGCACCGTGCCAGTCGGCCTCTAGCCGCGTGCGTGCGTTTGGACGGTCAGCCTAGATCGGCGCGCGGTCGCGGTATCTCCGCGGGCCCGAACCCGGTAGTCCCGTGCGGGGGAGCGTCACGCTTGTGCACCCCGTCCGCGGTCCATGCCACGGCCCCCGGGATGCTGGCCACGATCGCGGCAACCAGGGTCTTCGTGTGCTCGTCGTCGTAGTAGCCCGCCCACCGGCCCGCCTCCATCGCGAGGATGTCACCCCGACCACCGGCCGTCTCGAGCAGCTCGGCGATCACCGGGCCCGGGTCGGTCGTGTACCGGTTGCGGGAGCAGATCGCGGCCAGGTGGATGCCGAGCATCGTGTCGGGGTGAAGCGGGCGACCCATGTCCGGGGACGCTACCCCTGCCCTCGGACATCGGGGATGACGTCGACCCGGCACGCATGACACCACGTCGCCGCAATGACGGTGCCACACAGCGGACAGGTGATCGGTGGCGGGAGGCTCACGCGCGGGACGATACCCGAGGCCGCCCGGGTCAGTCGGCGTGCTTGATCAGAACGCTCGCGCCGTCATCCGGGTGATACGACCACGAGATCGAGAAACCATCCCACTCGTCCTGCTGACGACCGTCCAGCGCGCGCGTCTGCCCGATCTCTGACTCCAGGCTCGCCGGCGCACCGAGGCCGTTGAGCATGCACTCCAGGTCGGCGTAGGACGGGCCGTCGTACTTCGTAACCCGCAGCATCTCGAGCGCCTCACCATCGTCGAGGACGGTCACCGTGCTACCGGCCTTCTTCGACGGGATCGCGCACCGGCGCAGCTGCGTCTGAAACTGGTCGAGTCGGACCTGTTCGGCGGCTGCGGCCTCCGCGGCAGCTTTCTGCTCGGCCTCCTGCCGCGCCGACTCGGCCGCCGCGTTCAGCGACACCGGGATGATGATCGCCGCGGCCAGGACCACCGCCGCACCGCCTCCGAGCAGCCACGGCCACAGCGGCCGTCGACGACGCTCCTCAGAACCCGACGGCACGACGCTTCCCTGCTCTTCCCCCACCATGGGACAGAGCATAGCGACGCAAGTCACCCGGTCGAATGTCGGAGGTCCGAGGGAGACTCACCCCATGCCCACCGTCTCCGACCTCCTCGAGTTCGAGCGGCGTCACGAGAAGCACACCAGCCGCAAGGAAGTGCTCATCCTCGACGAGCTCGGCATCAAGCCAGCCCGGTACTACCAGCTCCTCCGGCACGCCCTGCGGTCCGTCGAGACGTGGGAGATGGACCCGATGCTCTGCGACCGCATCCTCCGTCGGAGCGCGCGGGCGGCATGAAGAAAGCCCCCGCTCGACGAGTCGGGGGCTGGTCTTCTGCTGGTCATGGCCCGTCCTGGGGGTCGTGGTCAGAAGGTGGTTGCTGTGTGCCGTTGGCGGGGACTCCGTCGTCCCCCAGATGTCTTCTGGCGTTCCGCGTCTCCGCGTTCACCGCCACCGGCCTGGTGGTGTTTGTGCTCATATGGGAACAGTAGCGCGCATATGGGTACACATGCAACCCCAGACGCACGTGTGTATTCCTGCGGGTGTGGGCACGGTGCGCTTGCCCACAATTTGCCCACCCACACTCAATTCCACCCACCCGCAGACCTAGCCAAACGTGCTCACTCACATGTCGCGTTCCGCGAAAACTTCGTGATTGAGCGGCGGGCACAAGGGTTCGATTCCCTTAGGCGGCTCCGAAGGCCCCCACCCGCTTCCACCGGGTGGGGGTCTTTCTTGGTCTTCGCGACGATCGGCCCGAGCACTTCTCGTCGGCGGAGACCACGGCAGCGCGAGGGTGAGCGGCCGCAGACTCCTCATCGCCCCACGCCCCCGTGAGACCCCCGGGAGCGCCGTTCACGCTCCTCCGCCTTCCCACGCCCCGTGCAGGCCCCGGAAGCGCCGGGGAGGCCCGATAGGCTGGGAGCTCCCGTTCCGCGCCCCGGTGGCGCCCCTCCCGCCCGTAGGAGCCCCGTTGTCGAACGCCCTCGATGCCCTCATCGAGAT
>CALALQ010000218.1 GCA_937925595.1 uncultured Demequina sp.
ACCGACCCGACGACCGACGGCGACGACGGCTGGCTGGAGCACCGCGGACTCCGGCTGCACCCCGAGATCAACCTCGTGTCGCTCGACGGCACCGAACTCGACCTCACGCGCACCGAGTTCGAACTGCTGAACCTGCTGATGACCACGCGCCGGCGCGTGCGGAGCAAGGCCGACCTCGCCCTCGCGCTCCGCGGCGAAAGCTACGTCACGTCCTACTACGTGAGCGAGGCGGATAAACGCGCCGTCGAGGTGCACCTCGCCAACCTGCGCCGCAAGCTCGGCGAGAGCGCGAGCCACCCGCACTGGATCGAGACCGTCCGCGGCGTCGGCTACCGCCTCACCGCCGACGAGTGATCGGCGCACCCGGTCGAGACCGGGTCGCGGGCGCCGGAACAAGCGGATGCTCCGGGCAGAGCCTCCGCCCGGAGCATCCATTCGTCGCCCAGCCCCTTGGGGCGTCTGTCACACCTTGTACCCGTGGTGTCGCCTCACGAGCGAGCCGAACATCGCGAGGGTCTGCAGGACCGTGATGACGCCCAGCACGGGCCATCCGATCCACAACACCGTCGACTGCACGACCGGGCTCAGCTGCAGCCAGATCGCGATCATGGCCGCGATGATCGCCAGAACGATGAGCGCCGGCGCGAGATAGGCTTTGCCGCCGCCGCGCTCGGCCTTCGCCTGCGCGGCCCAGTTGTCGACCTGCTTGCGGCTCATGAACTTGGCCCAGGCGCGGGTGAAGTGCCCCAGGCGGATCCACATGTAGATCTCCGCCGGGAAGACCAGCGCACCGAACAGGATGTCCCGAGCCGTGCGGTTCTGCATCGCCAGCGCCATGCGCACGTTCAGCAGCGACGCGACCAGCGGCGGAATCAGCCACCACGGGCTGAACACGAACGCGCCGATCGACAGCGACGCGGCCAGCAGCACCACGAACAGCACGCGCGTGACCAGGTTCGTGAGCATCGACAGGTTCTCGAACCAGCGCTGCCGCAGATTCGGGTGGAACGGCTGCCCCTTCGTGTCGCCACGCTGACCGGGCCACATGAGCTCGATCGAGCCGTAGTTCCATTTCACCTGCTGCGCGTCGAGACCGCTGACCGTCGTCATGCCGCCGACGTCGGCGCGCGCCCTCGCGCTGATCTTCGTGAGGTAGCCCGCGCTCTTGATCTGCAAGGACAGCAGCGAATCCTCGACCTCGCTGTCCTTGACCCACGGCGTCGTCTGGTGGTTCGCGTGCATCGCATCGCGCAGCGCCTTGGTGGCGAAGATCGAGTACTGCCCGCCGAGCACCGCCATATTGCGGCCACGGAGCATGTTCTGCATGTTGAACGCCGCGAACTGGGCGCGCTGGCCCGCGATCAGGAACGGCGCCACGAGGCCCTTGAACGGCCGGTCGTCGATCGAGTAGATCGCGGAGATGCCGCCGATGCGGCTGTCCGAGACGATCTCCGCCTCGAGCCACTCGATCGCGTGCTCCTCGGCGACCGTGTCGCCGTCGACCCCGAGCAGATAGTCCATGCTCTCGACCAGCGAGTACCCGTAGTTGAGGGCGCCGACCTTCTTGTCGGGGTTCTTGCCGATGTCGTGCACGAACACCTCGGTGAACTGCTCGACCCCGTGCTCGTCGGTCTTCGTGTGCAGGCCCGCGAAGCGGGCCGCGCGCTCGACGGTGCGGTCGGTCGTGTTGTTCACGACGACGTGGATCACGTCCGGCAGCCGGGTCTGGGCGAGCAGCGACTCGAGGACCTCGGCGATCGACTCCTCTTCGTTGTACGCCGGGACGATGCAACCGATCGTCGCGCGGGTCTGGGACAGTGTGTCCACGACCGCGACGAAGTCATCCGCGTACGCTTCCAGTTCGGGTTCCGGAAGCGGCTCGCTGACCCGTGCGGGGAGACTCGACCGCGCACTGAGGCCCGTCCGCGGGGGAACGGACGTGCGGGCGGCGAGGTCGGTCATCACGGGCTCCTTGACTGTGCTTCGATCGGCCGGGGAGTTCATCGTCCCGGCGATGAGTCGAGTCTTCCGAGCCGACCGCGGGAAGACCCACCGAAATGCGATAACGTCGGCTCAAGATCAGCTCAAGATTCACCACACTGAAGGGTTCTCCGTGCGCTCGCGCCCTCCCGCCCGCCGGATGCTGCTCGCGACCTTCGCGGTCGTGGGCCTCGCAGTTCTCGCCGGATGCTCCTCGGCACCGCCCTGGCTCGAGCCGTCGGCCTCACCCGCCCCGACGAGCACGCCGACCGTGACGCCCATCCCCGTGCAGAACGACCTCGCCGCCGGGTCGCTCACGCGGACCGTCGAGATCGGCGCGATCACGCTCACGATCGACTACTGGTCCACGCTCACCATGGACCTCTGGACCGCCGGCGCGTCGAAACCCGTCAGCTTCTCGATCCGCGGCACCATCGCCCCCGCCGACGGCCAGAAGCTGTACCTCTCGCGGGTGACCGCCGAGCCCGTCGTGCGCGACGCCGCCGGTGACGTGCTGCCCGGCTTCGCCGCGATCGTCGACCAGGGCACGGTCTCCCCCGGGTATCTCATCCTCGACCCGTACAGCTACAGCCAGACGTTCACGCTGCCGCC
>CALALQ010000219.1 GCA_937925595.1 uncultured Demequina sp.
GCCGGTCGAGGCCGACATCACGGCGACGGCAGGGATCGAGCGCATCGAGGCGGCCCTCGACGAGGCTGGCCGCATCGACGTCCTGGTCAACAACGCCGGGATCTCCGGGGGCGTTGACCCACTCGCCGAGACGCCCGAACACTTCCGACGCGTCATCGACGTCAATCTGGTGAGCCTGTTTCGCGTGACGCAGGCCGCCGCTCGGCGGATGATCACCGCCGGCCGTGGGAGCGTCGTCAACATCAGTTCGTTCACCGCGCTCGCGTCCTCCGCGCCGATCGACCAACCTGCGTACGTCGCGGCCAAGGGAGGTGTGATCTCGCTCACGCGGGAACTGGCCGTGTCGTGGGCTCGAAAGGGAGTCCGCGTCAACGCCATCGCGCCGGGGTTCTTCCCCTCGGAGATGACCGAACACATGTGGGACGACGAGCGCACGGTTGCATTTATCCGACGAAACTGCCCACTGGGTCGGCGGGGAGAGCTCCACGAACTCGATGGAGCGGTGCTGTTCCTGGCGAGCGACATGAGCTCGTACGTCACCGGGCAGACGATCGCGGTCGACGGCGGCTGGACAGCGCGCTGACGCTCGTGTTCACGCGCGAAGGAATTCGACCCGACGCTCCGCAAGGCGCCACTCGCCGCCGTCGCGGCGCAGTTGGTCGGCGTATCGGCCGGCAGCCGCGATCGTGCGGTCGGCGTTCACGACGACGAAGTCGCTCGTCGAGCGCGCTTCATCGGGTGAGTCCAGATCGATCGCCGCGTTGGTGATCAGGTGCCGGCTGGGGGCTGTTGACGCCGCCTGCGCGGCGTCCGCCCATGCCCGGATCGCGTCGTGTCCGACATGCTCGGTACGACCGACGACGAATCGGGCGTCCGGGGTGAACAGGGCCACCCAGCCGTCGACGTCTCGGTCGTCGAATCGATGGCAGTATTCGGCGAACAGGCGTCGGATCTGTTCAAGCGCGGCGAGGTCGTCGATGGTCACACGTTGCTCCTTGTCTTCGAGTGTCGTGGTTTCGGTTCGATGTCCGAGCGTCATGCTCGGCGGGCGAGCGTGACGGGCGTGCCGTCGTAGAGATGGCAGGCGACCTCCCCACCCGTCTCGGTGCGGCGCGCAACGGGCTCGGTCGTCCGGCACAGGTCGGTCGCAAGCGGGCACCGGGGATGGAACGCACACCCGGGTGGCGGTGCTGCGGGACTCGGCAACTCGCCTGCGATCGTGGTGGCGGCAGCCGCTCGGGTCCGCCCACCTGGACGAGCAACCGGCATCGCCGCCAACAGTGCTCGAGTGTACGGGTGGGCAGGGTCACTGAAGACTTGCTCGGTATCCCCCACTTCGACGAGGCGACCGAGGTACATCACGCCGACCCGGTCAGCGAAGTGGTGCACCACACCGAGGTTGTGCGTGATGAAGAGATAGCCGACGTCGTGCGTCTCACGGAGGTCCTCCAACAGGTTGAGCACCTGATTCTGGGTGGAGACGTCCAAAGCGCTGACGGCCTCGTCGCACACCGCGAGGCGCGGGTTCAGGGTCAACGCTCGGGCGATCGCGATCCGCTGACGCTGACCACCGGAGAACTCGTGAGGGTAACGCTGGAGATCCTCCCGTCGAAGGCCCACCTGCTCGAGCAAGTCGCCGGCGCGCTCCAGCCGCCCGCGGCGGTCGAGGTCGGTGTGGGTACGCAATGGCTCGGCCAGGATGTCGGCGATCGTCTTCGAGGGGTTGATCGACGAGTACGGGTCCTGGAACACCATCTGCGCCTTGGCGCGCAACCGGCGTAGCTCGGACCGCTCAGCGCGCAAGACATCTTGACCGTCAAGCAAGACCTGCCCGGACGCCGGAATGAGCCGCAGGATGCCGCGCGCGGTCGTGGATTTCCCCGAGCCGGACTCGCCGACTAGGGCGAACGTTTCACGGGGTGCCATGGTGAACGTCACGCCGCGCACTGCATGGATCCAGCCGCGCCGGCCGATCCCGTGCCGCTGCCGGAACGTCACCCGCAAATCGCGGACGTCGAGCAAGGGCGCTGGGGTCATCGCGTCACCGCCAAGTCGAGGTCATTGGCTCGCACACAGCGAACCAGCGCCGGGCGCGACGGGTCGGAGTGCACGATGGTGGCCTCGACCGGTGCGCTGCATTCAGGCGCCGCGTATGCGCAGCGGGGGGCGAACCTGCAGCCGGATAGCGCTGCTGATCGGAGAGGCGGAGACCCCGGAATGGCCCACAGCCGGCCGTGCTCGTCGCGGCCCAAGGTCGACGAGGCCAGTAGGCCCGCCGTATACGGGTGCCGTGGTCGCTCGAACAAGCTCGCGCCGTCCTGCTCCTCGACGATCTCTCCGGCGTACATCACCGCCACCCGATGACACAGCTCGGCGACGACACCGAGGTCGTGGGTGACGAAGATCATCGCCAACCCGGACTCGGCGCACAGCTCGCGGAGCAGGTCGAGGATCTGTGCCTGAATCGTCACGTCCAGAGCCGTGGTCGGCTCGTCGGCGATCAACAGCCGGGGGCCAGCCGCGAGTGCCATTGCGATGGCGACGCGTTGGCGCATCCCGCCCGAAAGCTCATGCGGGTAGCGACGGACCTGCCTGGCAGGGTCGGGCAGCCCGACCCGATCGAGCAACTCGGTAGCCCGACGGCGTGCCTCCGCTCGTGTCGCTCCTCGATGGCGCCTCACCACCTCCCCGATCTGGTACCCGACCGTGAGCGCTGGGTTGAGGCTCGTCATCGGCTCTTGGAACACCATGGCGACCTGCGAGCCGCGGATGTCCTCGAGTTGCCGCGGCGACAGCTCACGCAGATCCCGGCCGTCGAGCACGATCCTGCCCGCGGTCACCCGCGCCTGACGGTGCGGCAACAGTCCCATGATCGCCAGGCTGGTGACGCTCTTGCCCGAGCCGGACTCACCGACGAGGCCGAGCACCTCGCCCGCAGCGACCTTCAGGTTCACGCCGCGCAGTACGGGATGCCCGCCCCCGCGCGAGGCGAACTCGACGTGGAGATCCTCGACGCTCAACAGACTCATCGCGCCCGATCCTCCCGACCGATCGAGTCGCGCATCCCGTCGCCGAGCACGTTCAGCGTGAGGGCCGTGAGCGAGATGCACGCTCCTGGCACGATCACGAGCCAAGCCGAGCGATTGATGTACCCGAACGCCCGCCCGAGCAATGACCCCCAGCTCGCGTCGGGCGCCTGCACGCCCAGACCGAGAAAGCTCAGCCCGGCCTCGGCGAGCATGGCGAAGCTTGCCGACAGCGAGATCTGCACGATCAACGGCGACAGTATGTTCGGCAGCACGTTCGACAGGACGATGCGGTATCCCGGCGTCGCCATCGCTCGAGAGGCCTCGATGTAGGTCTCCTGCATCACATCCCGAACCGTGGCCCGGACAAGCCGAGCGAACCGCGGCGCGAAGACGATCCCGATCGCCAACATGGCGTTCGTCAGGCCCCGCCCACGAATGCCGACGATCGCGATCGCAAGGATCAGCGGCGGCAACGACAGTAAGGCGTCGGTGGCCCGCATGATCACCGCGTCAACCCATCGACCGGCGTATCCGGCGAGCAATCCGAACGGAACGCCGAGCACCACGCCAACGGCAACCGCCTCGAAGGCCGCCAGGAGCGAGACCCGCCCGGCAAAGAGCATCCGGCTGAACGTGTCGCGGCCAAGGTCGTCGGTACCAAGCCAGTGTTCGCTGCTTGGTGGCTTGAGTGCGTTCAGCAGGTCCTGCTTCAGCGGGTCATGCGGTGCGAGGATCGGTGCGCACGCGCACGCCAGCACGACAATGCCCAGGAAGCAAGCGGCGGTCATCGCCGCCCGGTTACGCACCAGGCGGTGGAAGAACTGCCGAGCTGGGCCAACAGATGGCCCGCGTGTGGCCTCGACTGCCTCGATGGAACCCGTACTCATGCGGACCTCAAGCGTGGGTTGAGCCACATCTGGATGAGATCGACCATCAGGTTCGACAGCACGACAGCAAGCGTCGAGAACACGACAATTCCTTGGATCAGCGGGATATCGCGATCGACGACCGCGACGACCGCCATCTGCCCAAGCCCCGGGATGGCGAAGATCTGCTCGACGACGACGGCCCCGCCGAGCAGCAACGCTACCTGAAGACCGAGCACGGTGACGCCGGGACCGGCCGCGTTCTTGAGGACGTGCCGGAGCACCACGGAGCCCCCGCGCAAACCTTTGGCGCGGGCGGTACGCACGTAGTCCTGCTGGACGACGTCGGCTACCGAGCTGCGCACTTGGCGAGCCAACTCCGCCGCGGCACTCGCCCCGAGGGCCAGCGAGGGCAGGACGAGATGCATGAACCAGTCCCCGGGGTCCTCAGAGAACGGCACGTACCCAATCGACGGGAAGACCCCGAATCGGATCGACAACACCAGCAAGAGTACGAGGCCCAGCCAGTAGCTCGGGATCGCCACCCCCAGCGATGCGAGACCGGTGGCAGTTCGATCGAGCCAGGTGCCCCGCCGAAGGCCGGCCAGCAACCCAACTGGAATGCCCACGATCGCCGCAACGATCAGCGCACCGAACGTGAGCGACGCGGTCACCGGCAGGCGGTCGAGCATCATGCCCGCCACGGTGCGCTCGCTGAAGAGCGACTTGCCGAAGTCACCGCGGATCGCCGATGACAGCCAGTCGAGGTACTGCTCGACGAACGGACGGTCGTAGCCGAGCCGCTCGCGGATCATCTCGATCCGCTCCGGCGAGGCGTTCTCGCCGGCGATCGTCACCGCCGGATCGCCGGGAATCATGCCGGCCATCCCGGTGACCATCAATGAAACGATGAGGAGCAACAACGGAATCGAAGCCAGGCGCGCCCCGACCACTCTCAACACGGGAACCACCTCTTCATGAGTGCAGTGTCGTTCGCATCGGGTTGATCGGGGCGCACCAGCCTCATCGGGGACTCAGGGCTTCATCCCCACGCCACGGAACTCCAGCTTGCCGGTGACCCAGTTCTGGAAGCCGACAACCTGGTCACTGAAGGCGAGGTTGGCATACGGGAAGTAGAGCGGCACGTCAAGCGCGTCCTCGACGATCGCCCGGGTCATGGCTTCGTTGGCCGCCGACCGGGCTGACGGATCCGTGGCCGCCAGCGCTGCGTTGAAGGCCTCGGTGAACGCCTCTGTGGTGTGGCGCCCTGGGTTCGAGAACCCGCTATCGGAGAACAGCTGCTGAGCGGTGATTGCCGGGTCCGGTCGACCGGTCCACTGGATCACCGTCGAGTCCCCTGTCCCGTCGATGTAGAACGTCTGCGAGACGTTCGTCGTCTCGACGATCGTGGTCGTAATCCCCACCTCAGCGAGCTGGGCCTGGATCACCTCCGCAATCTGCACGTATGCCGGGATGTTGAGCGTGACGATCTCGAACGACAGGTCCGTGGCATTCGCCTGCTCGAGCAGGGCACGAGCGCCGTCAGGGTCGTACGTGTACAGCGAGTCGAGCTCGGCGACATAGCCGGGGGCCCCGGGCGGATAGGGCTGGAACGCGGGCTCACCGAGACCTACGACGTCGTGGTGCTCGGCGCGGAGCCGCGGCCGGCCTACGACCGGGTCGCGCTCACGTCGTTCTTCGAGGTCG
>CALALQ010000220.1 GCA_937925595.1 uncultured Demequina sp.
CCGAATGCGGGCGCGCGCCCACTCCATACCACGGGGCGTGAGGTAGAACGGGGTGCCCTCGTACCGCTCCGTCCAGTACGGAGACCGCTCCCGACTGGCAGCGTCGCGCCAGATGGGCGGCGTCTGGACGTGCAGCCGGCCAGCAATGGTGAGCAGCCGCCTCGTCTCGTCGCGGGCGTGCGCCTCGTCGTCCTCCTGCTGCGCGAAGCGCACCTCCTCCCGGAGCTCGTGCACGCGGTCGAAGTCGCGCAGCCGGGCCGCTTCGCGAATCTGGAGGTCCATGTCCCGGTACCACAGCCGGCTGCGGACCGTCCCGGGCAGCAAGCTGCGAAACGGAGCCCGGCGCCACCAAGGGATGTGCACCCTATGCGGCGGGGCCGAAACTGGAATCTCTTCGTGACCGTCGCCGATGGCGACTTGGGTGACGCGCGGCTTCATCGTCAGCGTGGCCCGCTCGGTGACCGGAGAATACTCGGTGTGCATTCCTGGGCCCAAGGGTCACCCGAACAGCAGCCGTCCGCAAGCAAGTGACGGCCTCGACTCTACCCGCCCCGTCCTCCCCCAGTCCAGCAGGAGGAGGGGGAGGCTCCTCAGCCGGTGCCGTGCGGCTTCACCGGCGGGACGTGGACCCGATGAGGGCCGTGGTGGCGTGACTCGCCGGACTCCCTACCCTCCCGACATCCGACTGAGGGCCGGCTGCTCGAGGGCCGCACAAGCCGGACAGGTCGTGACGGTCGCCGTGTCTCGACTCCGGCGCGGGACGATCCGCGCTTCTCAGCCGGATGAGCTTGGAGCCGCCGCGATCTCCATATCGCAGTACGACCCTGGAGCCGGCAGCTCCGTCCACGAGCTCCAAGCGCCGGATGGGCAGCCGAACGGCAGCCTCCCTCACGATTCAGCGTGCTCTTCGTACAAACAGTGTGCGCCACCCTCCCGTGTCTCACTCGCTCAAGCCGTTGCGAATGCGTGCGTTGCACCCTCCCGCCACAACCGTCGCTCTGTGTACTTCAGCCACGGAGCGACGGTATGCCGCCGTTCTGGGCGAAGTAATGAGCGCTTGGCGATACACGGAACGACGGCACCAGGATACACGGAGCGACGGTTCCGCCGACCAGGAGGTATCCGGGCTGGCAGCCTGCGACAGAGGCTCATCCCCGAGGCGAGCGATGAGCCCCAACTTGGCGCGGTCGGTTGGAGTGGGTGGCGCGGACGCGCCGACTCCCCCTAGGCCGTAGGTGTCCCCGCACACTACCGCCTCGCTCCCGAATCATGTCCTCCCGTCGAACCCCGTCGCCCGTCGGTCGACCGCGCGCGCCGCGCCCCGCCCGCGTCTGCGTCGAGCCCGCCCACATCCTCGCCTACCCACTCGTCCCGCTCGGTGACGGCGCCTGCACGCGCAACGGTGCCGTCAAGCGCGGTGATGCGGTCACCGTGTCGTTTCCTGAGATCGACTGGGCTATGAGCCTCCAGCCGACTGAAGTGACGAAGCGCCTGCCCTCAGCGCACGTGATCGACGTGTTCGCCGCCCTGCTTCACTACTACGCTCGTTCCGACAGGCCAGGAGACGGAGTTGTTCGCTTTGACCAGACCGAACTGTACCGTGATGTGGGTTGGTTGAAGGGCGCTCAATCGTCGTCGGGCCGGCATCGCCAGCAACTCGAGGATGCGCTATGGCATCTGCAGCGCACGACGCTGCAATGGACGGGGAACAACGCCCCGGATCCTGAGTTCGGCCAGCCGGGTCGTGGAATACTGTCGATCAGCATCGTGAGCGGGTTCCGTGTTGGCCGGTCGCGGTCGCGACGCGGCGCAGCCGAAGGTGACGAGATCACGAGTGATCCGGGGTCGAGTTGCTGGGTCGAGTTTGGCCGGAGCTTCGTCAGACTCCTCAGAGCCGACTATGGAACTCACACATTCGACATCAGCGGGATGCTCGCCCTGCCATCTGGGACGCCGCGTGCCCTGTTCCGCGCTCTCACCTGGTACCGCAATCGCGGGATCAGCTCGATCCCGCTTCGGGAGCTCTACCCGCGCATTGGCTCTGTCGAGCAGCGCCTGACAGCTTCTCGCGCAGAACAGGTTCTCGGTTGCGCGCACGCGGCGATGAGGAAGGAAGGCATCCTCGCATCCATGCCAATGTACGTGCGGACGCAGCCGCAGTTCGCGCCCTCCAGCGCTCCGGAGGAGATGTGCGTGGTCTACGACTTCGCTGTGCGCTCGGCGTCTTTCCTTGACCCTGAAGATGAGGTGTTGGTCCGCACAGCGCGCAGCTACGGCGTCTCAGAGGTGATGGCTCTCAATCTGGTCCGCTATCGAGACCAGTTGCGGACAGTGCTGAACGCTGTCGGAGAGGGCGATGTGACTCCGCGCTACCCGGCTGGCTACATCGTTGATGCCACGCGCGGCGGCTGGCATATCTCGCGTAAGCATTCAGGAACTGGGGCAAAGCGGCTGCCAAGCGCCGGAGACGCACCCGCCGCCCGACCGGTGGCCGAGCGCTATGAGGACTGGTGTGGCTTGCAGATCAACCGTTTCATGTCTCGTCCAGACGTGGACTATTCCGCCTTGCGTGCTGAGGTCGTGGAGCGCCTTCAGGAGCGGCACGCCACCACAGAGGCCGAGGCGATCCGCGTAGAGATGCGTGAGTTGCTGCGGACGAGACTTGGGCTGCCGACGCTCGACGAGTACGCCCTCGACCCCGACGAATGGGAGCGCCGGGCGATGAAGCGAGCTCCACGACTTCAGAGCACCAAGTAGCCAGGTTCTGCTCGTCGCGACAAAAGACCAATCCTTGAGT
>CALALQ010000221.1 GCA_937925595.1 uncultured Demequina sp.
CCCCGCCGTACTCACCGTGCGCCCCAGGTTGCCCTTCCTGTCCGACAGCACGTGCGCGTCCGCCGCCGGCACGTACAACCGCAGAGAGCGCTGCCGGCGCACCATCTGCGTCTTCGCGACTGTCAGATGAAGCTCCCGCTTCGTGCCGGGCACCGCGACCGTGATCGTGTCGCGGGTTTCGCGGACGACCATCGACGCGTCGACGCCGATCATGTTCACCACGCTCTTGGACATGCGCGCCATGATCGACTCTTCGGTGTACGCCGCCCCGAGCCGGTAATCCCGCACGGGGCGGCCCATCGAGATCTCCCGGAACGACACTGTCGCCGCACGACCGCCTCGCGCGCTGGTCTCGACTCCCGCTCGAGCGAGGATCGCCTCGAACTCGACCCAGCTCCGTGCTCGCGCGGCCGCCTTATCGATCTCCGTGCGCAGAAACTCCTTCGCCGACTCGCCTTTCAACACGCGATAGGTGTCCCGCATCGAGCGCCCCGTGGCACGTTCCGGCTTCGGAAGAACGCTCAGACCCGCGGCCACGCACAGCGCATCGCTCGCATCGCGGATGCCGCCGATGGTGCTCTTCACGACGCGGAACTTCTTCCCCGACTCGAAGTTCACGGCGTTGAAGATGATGTGGTTGTGGACGTGCCCCTTATCCAGGTGCGTCGCGATCATGTACTCGTGCGAACCGCCGGTGATCTGCTCGGCCAACTGCACACCGATGCGGTGCGCGAGCTCGGCCGTCATCCCCTCCTTGGGATCGAACGACTGGATGACGTGATGAGCGAGGACACCTCCCTCGCGGGGCGCTGACACCCCGACCCTCGCGGCAGTCGCAGCGAACTGCTGAGCGACCGCCTTGAAGTCACCCGGGTCGATGACGGCGGCGTTCGTCGACACCCACAGACCCTCGCTCGTCGCATCCGGCCGCGCGATGTACGCCAGCGCCTTCGCCGGCGTCGACTTGATCTGCCCCATCTTCACGACAGCCATCAGTCACCCTCCGGGACCTGGCTCAACGCCCGGGAGATGGATGCCTGCACCTGCGTCAACAGCATCCGCGCGGCACGCATCTCCTCGAAGGTCACACCCGACTCGGTGTTCACATGCCGCGCGATCTGGTTGATGTTGTTCCCGATCCGAGCGAGCTCCACACGCAGCACCGACGGGTCGAAAGCCACCCGCTGGACACGGACCTCACCGTCCAACACCGCAGCGCGAGCGAACGGCTCGAACTTCCGCGCACCCGCTGCACGCATCCGACGCTCCACCCGCTCCCACTCCCCCGCAGAGAACGACAGCGCCTTGCGCACAGGCCGCGAACGGCCCGCCCGAGCTTCGCTCATCGCAACTCCTCTACCGGGATTGGGCTGGAAGCCCATGAAGCTCCCAGCGGGTACCACCGGCGCCCCGCCGGCGGCCGCGATTGGCTACCAATCGCTATGCTTGCTACCCCCCAAGGGGGGTCATCTCCCGCACTTCTCGGGAAGGTACTCGTTTCCAAATTGCGTTTTGGGAATTGCTACCGTCCTGCTCAGCCACCCCGCTCGATCGAGGGGGCGAGGCAGGTATGGGAGGAACATCGGCGATGACGATCGATCAGGACATCGAGGAACTGCTCCGGCAGGACGAGGCCCTGCTGAAGGCGAAACGTAGGCGCCTGAAGGCGTTCGGCGGGGCGATTGATGAGCTGCGCCAGTCGACGAGTACCGCGGCGCAGCTCGCGGCGGAGATGGTCGCCGCAGGCGACCTGTCACGCGTCGACCTCGGTCGCGTGTTCAAACTCACCCGGGCCGAGAAGTCGGCTCTGCTGGGTGGCCGCAACGAGTCGGCCGCGCCCACGTCAGAGGATGGCCCGGACGATCAGAGCGACCCGCTCGACTAGTCCGATCAGTCCGGGCGGGCATCCCGTCCCGTGACCCCCTGACCACCTGTGGACGGCCTGAGCCACCTTCGGGCTCCACCCGCCCACAGGTGGACAGCGGGACCCCACACTCACCACCCAGCCGCGAAAGACCACGCCATGCAGTCATCCTCCGCGACCGACGTCGCCGTCGCCTTCGAGACCGACTGGGCCGCGTGGGGCTTCGGCCTCGCGATCGCCATCCTCGTCCTCGCCATCGTCTGGGCGAGCGTCAACGGCTACGTCGCAGCGGCAGTCTCAGACGGGTTCGAGGACAGAGCGGCGACCGCCGCGTGGGTCGTGTGGGGGCTGTTCAGCCTCGCGAGCCTCACGGCGCTGCTCGTCGTTCCCGGGATGATCATGCGGCACATCCCCTCGCAGCCCGACGTCGCCTGGGTCTTCTACCCCAGCCTCGCCGGCGCCGCCGCCCTCGGCATCTGGGGGCTCCTCAGCGACATCCGGCTTATGCGCTGGAGTCGATGGATCGGCGCACTCAGCCTCGCCCTCGGCGCCCTCGCAGGCGCCGCGACCGATTGGCTGAACCGGGTCGCGTCGAGCATCCCCACCTCCGTACCCGCCCTCATCGGGCTCATCATCCTCGGCGCCCTAATCCTCGTCCTGTGGGCCAGGGAGAGATGAGAACACGATCCCGGACTCTCCGGAGGGACGGCCAACGCTCCCGCTCGTGGACGATCACCACGACGGCAGCCCTGGCCGCCACCCTCACCGCGGTCTGCGCAGGGTGCGCGCCAGAACCCTCCCCCACCCACCCCTCGGAGCCGCCCTCGGAGCGAGCCGTTGTCGACGCCGTCGTCGACGGGGACACATTCAGGATCGCCACGGCGAACGGTTTAGTTCGCGTGCGCATCATCGGCATCGATACCCCCGAAATCGGTCGCGACGGCGCGGCGAGTGAGTGCTACGCCGAGCAAGCTCGCGACGAGCTCGACCGGCTCATCTACGGCCACACCGTGGAACTCTTCACCGACCCCACGCAAGCCGAGACCGACAAGTACGGTCGACTCCTGCGGCACGTGTACGTCGACGGCGTGAACGTCGCGCTCACCGAGCTGGAGGCCGGCGCCGGCCGCGAATACACCTACGACAAGCCCTACGCCGGGCAAGACGATTACCGCGCCGCAGAGCGCACAGCTACCGCGGCGAAGCGCGGAAAATGGGGCAGCTGCCCGACGGAATCTTCGGCACCCTAGCGGGTGCGGCCATCGCGCTCGAAGCTGTCGCGTCCCGCTGCCGACTCGTCACCGTCTCGCTGACGAAGAGCCGCGACGCGGCCATTGATCCGAGCACTCAAAGAGGCCCGCGAAGCGTCCCTCGCGGAGGCCACGACGGCTTCTGGTGCTCCGTCGACCACCGGACGTTCCGGCGCCGGACTCGGTGGGCCGCTCTGCTCTCTCATCGCCTGGTCGACGCGTTTCACGCGGGCATACGCCTCCTCGAGCTGCGCGGCATGGACGAACGGGGCACCCAGCCGCGCCTCTGCCTGAACGACCGTCTCGCGGGCCTCGGCAACGCGACGCTCGCGATCCGTGATCGCGGACGGGATGCCGTCGACGCGGTTGGCGAGCTGCACCATGGTGCCGACGTTGTTGCGCAGCACCTCTGCAGGATCGACCGTGATACCCATCCCGGGTGCGTCCTCCAGGCTCAGCCGGAGCATCGTTTTTCCGCCCGTCGCTGCGGTGTACTGCCGCTCCGTGTGCGCGGTGATGACGTGCCCGCCGATCGTTCCGATGCGCTCGGGGGCGGGGATGGGGTTGGAGTACTGCAGGCCCCGTTGGTGCGCCCACGCGCCGAGAGCGTGCGCCGCCTCGGAGCGGCTGGTGTAGACCCGGTCGCGGATCTCGATGCGGAACGCATCTCCTGACACGTCCGTCGACCGGGCGGCAGCTGCGCGCAGCTGCGCGACGACGTCCTCGCCGGTCGAGATCTCTTGCAGCGCCGCGGCGCGGCGGGCGCTGAGGGAGGACTGCGCGCGATGGTGGGCCGTCTCCTGCCGGCGGAGTTTCTGCAGCGCCTGTTCGGCTTGCGCCTTCTCCAGGATGAGCGGGTTTCCGGATGCCAGGGCCTTCGCCTCCGACGCGCTCATCGCGGATTCGCCGATGTCTTCGATCTCGCGGGAGTCCAGCCAGCCCCGCATGATCTGGTTGATGAACTTCGCTTTCCGCTCGACGGTTTGGTACGAGTAGGCGTCGAAGCTGCGCTCGACGACGTACCGGTAGATCGCCACCTCGTCGTTCTGGTTGCCTTGGCGGATGCCGCGGCCGTCGCGCTGCTCGAGGTCGCTGGGACGCCACGGGCAGTCGACGTGGTGCATGGCCGTGATGCGGTCCTGGACGTTCGTTCCCACGCCCATCTTCTCCGTCGACCCGATGAGCACGGCGACGTGGCCGCTGCGGGCGCCCGCGAATAGCCGGCCCTTCTCCGCGTCGTTCTTCGCCTCGTGGATGAACCGGATCGAGCCCGCCGGCACGCCGCGCGCGGCGAGCTTCGCGCGCAGCTCGTCGTACGCGTTCCACCGCCCGGCGGCGGGGGTGCTCTGGTCGCAGAACACCATCTGCAGCCCGCCGGTGATCGGCGACGGTTCCTGGGTCGTACCGTCGATGAACACACGCTCGCGCTCTGCACGCCAGTGCGCAGCAATCTTCTCGGCGACGTAGTCGAGCTTGCCGAGCCCGTCGGGGCGGGATCCGGGGCGCACCAGACGCATGTCGAGGGCGGCGGCGCGACCGTCGCCGGAGATCTTCAGCATGTTGTCCTCGGTGGGCGACACCTGGCGGGCGCGCACCCGCTCCGCGCGCTCGGCGATCTCCGCGATGTACTCCTGCATCGCGGGAGACGGCGGGATGACGACGGTCGCGTGAGCGCGCTCACCGTCGCTGTCTCGCGCCGCGATCAGGGGGACCGGAAGGTTCAGGTCTTCCGCGGTTTTGACGTCCGCGAACACGTGCCACATGCGCAGCATCTCGGGCACGTTCTGGAACTTCGCGAAGCGGGTCTTCACACGGAAGTCGCCCGCGGGGCCCATCTCCAGCTCGGTGACCTGTTCACCGAACGTTGCCGCCCACCCATCGAAGGACGTGATGCCGGCGGCCTCGAGCAGGTCCGGTCGGAGGTACCGCTGCATCACGTAGGCCTCGGTGACCGAGTTGGCAAGCGGGGTCGCCGTGGCGCCGGTGACGACGCGTTCACCGTGCTTGCTGCGGAGGTACTCGAGCTTCATGTGCAGGTCGGTGGCCTTCTTCGACCCGACCTTCCCGGCGTCCTGGATATTGGAGACGACGGTGAGGTTCTTGTACATGTGCATCTCGTCGACGACGACGTAATCGATGCCCGTGCTCTCGAACTCCAGCCCCGGATCGCGCGGGAGGTCGACCTTCGCGCGATAGTTCTGCTCGGCGCGAAGGATGGCCTTCTCGATCTGCTTGACCGATCGGGCATCCTCGCCCTGAGCCTGCTCGAGCGCGGTGCGCAGCTGCTCAGTCTGGGCCTGGATGTACTTGGCCTCGAACTGCGACGACAGGGGGATCGTCGTGAATGCGCTCTGCGTCATCAGCACGGCATCCCAGTCGTTCGCGGCCGCGCGCGCGACGAAACGGCGGCGCTTCTCGCCGGCGAGGTCAGAGGTGGATGCGGCGAGGATCCTCGCCTGCGGGTACATCTGCAGCCACTCGCGGGAGAACTGCTCGAGCATGTGGTTCGGCAGCACCACGACGGGCTTGTTCACCATGCCCATGCGTTTGAGCTCCATGGTGCCCATGACCATCTCGGCGGTCTTGCCCGCACCGACCTGATGGAACAACCCCACCGCGGGCTCAGCGATCATGCGCGCGACAGCTGCGCGCTGGTGCGGGCGCGGC
>CALALQ010000222.1 GCA_937925595.1 uncultured Demequina sp.
AAGTCGAACCTTGAGAAGTCCGACGATCATCAGGGCCGCGTCGGCCGGAACCACGTTCCGTCCGACCCGGACCTACACCACGCTACGGGACGTGACCCGGAGCGACTGCTCCGTTTCGTCCAAAGCGGAAGCCACCGCCTCTGCCACGGCCGCCGATCTGCTTCAAGAGGGTCGCTGAGAACTGGCACCCCGTGTTGGCGCCAGCGATGGGCCTCCGGGAACGCCATCCTGGGCTCGCCGATTTTGTCCATAATCCAATCCGGGAGCAGCACTGGCGCGTCATAGGCGCTCTGGTCGAGCAGATCCCACCGTTCTTCGTAACGACCCCAGACGTTGAGGCCGATGCGTGCCTGCGTGATTGGTGCGTTGCGTTGTCCGGCCGGAATGCCCGGCTCAGTAAGCCAGTGCATGTGGCCGATCCAGGCCCCGGCGACGACGTGAACGCGGGGTACAACCCAGCATCGCGGACGATCGCGGACGTCTTGGCCTAGCAGCACGAACACGTACCACTCGCGCGCCGATGCGGCGGGCGTAATCCCGCGGGCACCCATCGGCCACATCGGCTTGCGGTGATGGCGCATTGTCTTGACCTGCACCTCGATCATCGGCCGTTCGGGCTGCTCGGCGCCCATGTCGGCGCGCACGGCAAGAATGTCGGCCCGCGCGCGACGCCTTCCCGAGTCAGTGAAGCAGCCCAGCCGAGCTGCGCAAGCGCCGCGCACACGAAGTGCTCGCCGGCCGAGCCGGTGAGCGTCTGATCTCTGGATGGCATGACGGACGACCCTACGCGCTCGACGTCGCCCACTCCCAGCAGTCGGTCTCCAGCGCTGAGTCACCGTGTCGGTGACTCGACGCGTCTATTGGGTCTCGTCCAACGCAGCAGTCGTCCGGTCGTCGCACGTAGTCGCCGTCGTGCGTCTGCGCGATATGCGGGGTTAGCGGGAGGGCGTGCGGCCGGCGATGGCGTCGGACTCCGAGTGTCGAGAGGATCCGGTGGTGCTCATCGCCGCTTTCGACGGGCTCAGCTGACGCGAGTCTCAGCGATCTTGAACATCGACGAGCGAAGTTCGTTCAACGCACTGGTCGCAGCACCCCAGTACTTCCAAAAGCTCTTCTTCGCATCTTCATCGGGAGGGGCCAGTTGCATGACCTGCAGTGCCTGAAATAGGTCGCCAGTAGCCCGTGAATGAAGTTGTGCGGCCTCGTGACGCGGCCCTAGGCGAATCCGGATGCGCTCGCTGCCTCCTCGCGCCGATTCGAAGGCCTCCAGCGGCCTCTCAAGCGATGCTTCGGGAAGCACCGTGAGCCCGCTTGCCGTTCGCTCAAGACTCCACCACGTGGTCGACGCCGATAGGACCGAGGACTGAAAAGACGTGAGCGCGACTAGCGCTTCGTCGAGAACCGCCCGAAGCTCGACGCGATCTGTCCGCTGGCGCTCCGCCGCGGCTGCCTCACGATGGGCGCTCGCGCCCGCTTGCCACGTGATCAGAGGTGCAGCAACACCAACGATGCCGGTCACAACCACTGCCGCGATCGCGATGCGGCGATCCGGCGATCGCTGCACAATCGGTGGCGACGCAGAGGAAGCGAGGTTTCCGCCGACTGCCTCGCCGGGTTGCCCGCCGCGTCGACGGGCAATTCCCCATATGCAAGCAACGAGGGCGAGGAGTGACAGCAGCCCGTTGGCGGTCGCTCTTCTCATAGGCCATTCGCCGAGGTCGCATTCACATGCGAAACCTATCCGCAGCGCTCTTCCGCTGTCGATCCGTTTCCCAGCGCCTTCGGTGGCAGCGGCCCTGTGGACGAGGATGTCAGCGCAGCCGCACCCCGTTTGCACTTCGCGGTCGGCGATCGCGCGGGTGATCATCCTCGCCGTGATCGCTTTCCATGCGGAGCAGCGGCGCGCGATCGGCGGCGCCTGCCGACTGGCCGTTTGACCTGCGCGCTCGTGTCGGAGCCAATCTGTAGACGCGGGATCGTCAGGCGTACTGCTCGACCTTCATCGTGACCGACCATTCGCCGTGATAACTGCGCACCTCAAGGCGGAATCGGCCGGGTCCGTCAGGCCCATGCGTGGTGTGCGTGCCGGCGCTCAGGGTGACGAAGTCGAGTCCGTAGCCGTCGGTTTGATCGATGGAGAGCCTCGGTCCGGTGCAGTCCACATACCCGCCGTATGGGCAGCTCAGCTCGGTGGCCGTGTAGGTGATCCGCCACGTCTTGCCGGAGATCTTGAAGGACGGCGTCGAGCCGTCGCTGTCGAGCGTGTAGGTCTCGACCGGCCGCCACGCTTTGGCGCGCGCGATGACGAGCGTGATCGTGCTACCGCGGCTGACCTCTTCAGCGGACGGCGGCTCGCTGCGGATCACCGTGCCGGCATCGCGGGCGGACGCGATCTCTCGGATTTGCACAGTCAGGCCCTGGTCCACGAGGCGGGTGCGGGCGGTCTCGACGTTGCTGTCGGCCGTGTCCGGGATGACGACGGGCGGCGGACCGCTGCTGACCGTGACCTGCACCGTCTCTCCCTCGAGTAGCCGAGACCGGCGACGTGGGCGCTGGCTGACGATCTGGCCCGCGGGCACGCGCACGGAATGGCGACGTTTGACACTGAGGTCGAGTCCACGGTTTTCAACGCGCTCGCGGGCGCGGGCTTCGTCGAGGCCCGTGAGCGTGGGTACGGTCACGCGCGGGTCCGGCGTCGGGGTAACGGTTGGCTCCGGTCGCGGGTCGTCGGCCGGCGTGCTCGTCGGTTCGGCGGTCGTTTCGGCGCCGGCGGCGGCTGCTGCGCCGGCGGGGTTACCTGGCTCTCCGGTGAGGGTGAGGGTGACCACGGCCGCCACCGTCAACGCCGTCGCGATCAGTCCGCCGCCCGCCACGGCCAAGCGCCGTCCGGTTCGGCGGCGAGGAAGCGCGACGGTTGGCGCGGTCGCTGGGTCTAGGTCCTCTGGGTGTGTCCGGGACCGGCGCCCGAGCGGGACGGTGCGCGCCTCGTCGGCAGCGTCAAGGGCCGCGGCGAACGACTCGACGTCCGGGAAGCGATCGCCCGGGTCTTTCGCCAGCGCGCGCTGGACGGCCGAGCGGACGTTCGCTGGAACGTCCGGCGGGAGCGGGGGCGGCTCGTCGTGCAGGTGGGCAAGCGCGAACGCCATCGCGTTCTCACCCTCGAACGGCAAGCGGCCGGCCAGAAGCTCGTACAAGACAACCGCAAGTGCGTACTGGTCCGCCGCGGGGCCGGTCGCGCGCCCTCGGGCCTGCTCGGGCGGCATGTACATGTAGGTGCCGACCTGGGTGTGCGTCGCCGATGTCGTCGTCTCACCGGTCTGCAGCCGCGCGATACCGAAATCGCAGATGCGGACCTGGCCGTCGGATGTGAGCAGCAGGTTGCCGGGCTTGATGTCACGGTGGACGACGCCTCGGGCGTGCGCGGCAGCAAGCGCGGTTGCCGTCTGCTGGACGAATTCGACGGCTTCGGTGACCGGGACCCGGCCACGGCGCATCCGGGTACGGAGGCTTTCGCCATCGACGAGCTCGGCGACGGTGTAGGGACCAACCTGCGCGTCAACGCCCGTGTCGGTCACCCGCACGACGCCCGGGTGGCTGATCGCCGCCGCCGTGCGGGCCTCCTGCTCAAAGCGCTGGACTCCCTCCGGCTCAGCCATCCACGGGTGGATGATCTTGACCGCGACGGACACGCCCAGCCGCTGATCCCGGGCGCGATACACGCGACCGAACCCGCCCTCACCGATCGGGGCCTCAAGTCGGTAGCGGCCGGCGACGAGCCGGCCCGCATGGTCAGGAGCGATCGGCACGTCGCTTAGTAGAAGACGTACCGGAACTTCGTGCCATCGCAGAAACGGCGCAGCTTGACCCCCAGCGTCGACCCGTGGCTGCGGTTCTCCGAACTCGGAACGTACGCGACATCGGCGCGCCAGCCTCGAGGATTGCTCCCGCGCACCAGCCCTTTGCCCTTTCCACGGCCGATGGCCGGCGGGTATTCGTCGCGGTCGTACCCGGCGCGGGTCTTCACGTCCTCGAGCACGCGGTCGCGGCGGGAATCCGCGCCCGGGCGATTGAGCACGAGCGTACGCGGCCAGCCCGCCTTGATCGCAGCCTCAGCGTGCCGCTTGATGTTCGGATACTTCGTCTTAGAGAACGAGATCGATTGAACGCGCGACGGCCGCGAACACCGTGGCTTCGACGGCTTCGGAGTCGGCGCGCTCGCGGGATTCTCGCCCGACTGCGCGGGCTTGAAGCACGGGCACGGCAGCGACTCGCAGTAGATGCCGTCGCCATCAGCGTCCACGGTGTCGGCGGCGCGCTGCGCGGCGGCTTGGTTCGCATAATCAGCGCACACTGCCCCAGCCCACGCCGAAGGCGACGCAAAGACACCGGACGCGACGCTCGAGAGCGAGATCAGCGCAACGACCGTCAGCAAAGCGGCGATCAACAAACGCACAACGCCTCCCGGAACGCTAGGCGACGTACCTACGCCGAACGCGAACCGCTACCCGGCTCTACTTCTTCTCGCACGCGATCCCATCCTTGTCGCGATCGAGATGGGTGTTGCGGTTATAGACCGCGCGATTGACCTTGAAGGTCGTCACCGGCTTGCCGGATGTCTTGTCGCGAGCCCCAGGCTTGGCCACGCCGTGCTTGTAGACCTTGTTCAGCGCCGCGCAGTTCTTGTATCGGGTCGCCCCCGAGGCCGACGGTACCAAGGTCGCGGTCACGGCGAGAGCGGCTAGAAGACCGACGAGAGAGATGACTGAACGCTTCACGCGCTTGAACCTATCTTCGCCAAAGCGCGGACACAATCAGCTCCGGCGAGAATGGACACTCATACGAGCGCGATCGACCGCCGAGACAACACCTACCGGCCTCTGCGCGTCGGCGATGAGCCACCGAGGCGACCGTAAGTCGGGGGCGAACTTCTTCGCGGCGCACCTATGACTCCTGACAGCCCATCCGTGAGGAGGTCTCCATGCTCCGCCGCATCGCCCGTACCGCCCTCTTCGTCCTCGCCCTGGCCGCCGGCGTCGCCGGCTCCTCGGCCGCCCACCCGGCCAAGGACCGCTCCTGCGGCCTGATCCGCGACGCAGGCGGCACGCGGATCGGCGTGGTCGTCCAGCGCGGCGCCGTCAAGTGCGCCACCGCCAAGAAGGTCGTCCGCGCCTACGACCGCTCCAAGGCGCCGTGCTCGGGCTCGGTGTGCGTGCGCTCCCACCACGGCTTCACGTGCGCGAGCGCCAAGCCCGCCGACTTCCCGCGCCTGTTCAGCTGCCAGAAGGGCCGTGCCCGCGTTGCCGCCATGTCGACCGCGGACTGAGCCCACTACGGCGGCTGGCCAGGCAGAGGTTGGCCGAACGGTGCGTCACCCGCCCGGGGGACGCGCCGCGCCGCCGGCCGGGCGGGGCGGTAGGTTCGCGTCAGGACCATGCCCGTCGTGGTGCGGCGCCCCCTTGTGGGGCGCCGCCGGCCACCGTGTCCCCGTGGCCGCCGCCCTAGGGGTGGCTTGTCGTAGTTCGCCGTTATCGCACGCCCCGCGCCGCCCCGCCCGCGCCACCGCCAGCCCGGCC
>CALALQ010000223.1 GCA_937925595.1 uncultured Demequina sp.
CGTGGTGGCGCGGATCGGCTCGCTGGACCGAGTGCTAGAGGTGGTGGAGCTGCTGTCGAAGCGTGTTGGCGCGGAGCCCGCTGCCAGGGCGTACATCGATCGCACGCCCAAGGAGCTGCCGCGCGACGTGGGTGTTCCCAGGTTCGCGGTGCGTGAGCGCGGTGCTGGGCGGCCCACCAAGCGGGAGCGGCGTCAGATCGACAGGCTCCGCGGCCGCTCGCGCTAGGACCCGCCCCGGCCGGCCCCAACGCCCCCTCGCAGGGGTTTAGGCAGCTCACATGCACCTCGAGGGGAATTGGCCCCTCCGTTTAGGCACGTGAGTGGCACTTCGCTGCGGAGCCGCGGTCGCAGCCCGATCAGGACTCGGGATGCGCTGGGCCACGAGGGGGTCGAGGAGCAGGTGCCAGTCACATGCCTAAGCCGCGGCGCAGCACGCGGTTTAGTAGCAGTGAGCTGCCTAAACCGCGGGGGGAGCGAGGAACTCTCGCAGCAGCGCTCGGTAGCCCGCGCCAACCGCCTCCACCGAGTACGCAGCGGCCCGCACCTTCGCGGCCTCCCCCAATACCCGACGCTTCCCAGCATCAGCGGCCACCTCACCTATCACGGCGGCCAAGGCTCCCGCGTCGCCGGCCGGGACGAGCACGCCGCTCACCCCGTCCTCAATCGCCTCATTGAGTCCCGGCAGGTCGCTGGCGATCACAGTCAGTCCGGAGCCCATCGCCTCGAGCATCGCGACGGGCAGCCCGTCCTGGTCCCCAGATGACGCGGGCACCGAAGGGAACACCGCGACATCCGCTGAGGCATATGCCGCATCAAGCTCCTCGCGCCCCAACCGTCCCGCAAACCTGACGCGATCTCCGAGCGGAGCCGCCGCGCTGCGCAGCGCCTCACGAGCGGGCCCGTCGCCCACGATCGTGAGCTCGGCATCCGGCACGTCGCGGAGCGCCGCAAGCAGCACGTCGAAGCCCTTCTTGGGCACGAGCCTCCCCACGGCCAGCAGTCGCAAGGAGGAACCCCCCGGCGCCGGCTCCACCGTTGAGAATCGCGCGCCCATCGGCATGACGCGCACGTCGCGCCCACCGAGGTCGCGCACCCGCGCCGCCATGTCGGAGTTCATCACCGTCACCGCACGTGCCGCAGCAACGACCCGCCGCTTGAGCCACCGCCCCAGCCCGCCGCTCAGGGCATAGACATCGCCGCCAAGCGTGGTCACCACGAGTGGCACCCGCCGCGCGAGCGCGCGCACCGCCATCCCGGCCGGAATGAGCCAATGCGCGTGAATGACGTCGGGGCGCACGGAACGCGCGAGCCGCCGCACCGCGAGCCACTGCGACGCGATCAGGAAAGGCACCTGCACCGCCGTCACGGGCCGCGACCGCACGTTCTCGAGAATCGCCCCATCAGCAACCGTCTCCCAGCGCCGCGGGAAGTAGCGGTGGCGCACCACGGTGAGCGCGCCGTCGGCCGACACCTCCCGCGCGGGCGCTCCCGGAACGGCGGGGACAAGCACCGTGACATCGAACTCGCGGGCCAGCTCGCCGCACAGATCCGCGACGAATGCGGGCGTGCCGTCGCCCGGTCGCGCGGGGTACGTCGTGGCCACGACGAGTGCGCGAGGTCTGGCCATAGACTTCAATCCAATGTGAGGAGCGGGGCGAGTGAGCACAGTGTATGACGTGGCCGTCGTCGGCTCGGGGGGCTTCCTTGGCTCCGCGATCACGGCCGCGCTCACCGCCCGCGGCGCGAACGTCGGCGGCTTCACCAAGGACCGCCCCTTCACTGGCGGAGCGAGCGCCGTGGTGTGGGCCGCCGGCCACGTGACCCCTGTTAACACCGACGCTGGGGACCGGGCGCTCGCGGATCTCGCGGGGCTCATCGAGATCGCCCGACGCTCCGCTCACCCCACGCATGTCATCCTCCTGAGTTCGGGGGGTGCGGTGTACGGCCCGCCGGCGACTGCGCCCTTCAGCGAGGAAGACGAGCCAACCCCCGCGAATGAGTACGGCCGCATCAAGTTCGCCGAGGAGCAGCTGCTCTCCGACTCGGACGTCCCACACACAGTGCTGCGCGTCGCGAATCCCTACGGGCCGGGCCAGACCGGCGCGACCCAGGGAGTGCTTGGCGCCTGGCTGCGCGCCGTTCGAGATGGTCAGCCCGTCACCCTCTTCGGCGACGGTTCGGCCGTGCGCGACTACGTCTTCATCGACGACTTCGCGGCGGCCGCGGCCGCGGCAGCAGAGCGGCTTCCTGGCGGCGTCATCAACATCGGCTCGGGCGAGGGCACGAGTCTTGCCGAGCTCCTCGACATCGTGACGGACGCCGTCGCGCCCATCCCCGTCGAGGTCCGCCGCGAGCCCGCCCGCGGCATCGACGCGCCAGCCGTTTGGCTCGACGTCACCCGCGCTCGCGAGACGCTCGACTGGACCGCGACCACCCCGCTCGCGGAGGGCATCGCGCGCACGTGGGAGGCGATCAAGTGAAGAACGCCATCCGCTACGGCTTCCTCACCATCGCGCTCGCCCTGCTCGCATGGGCCGTCGTCGCGCAATGGGACGAGGTCAGCGCGGCGCTCGCGAACCTGTCTTGGCCGGCGATCCTGGGCGCGGGCCTCGCCGCAACACTTGCGCTGGGTGTGAACGCGCTGTCGTGGCGGGAGGTCATGGTGGGCGTGGGGCTCAAGGCGACCGTGCCGTCGGCCCTGCGGGTGTTTCTGCTGAGCCAAGTGGGCAAGTACGTGCCCGGATCCGTCTGGCCAGTGCTCGCGCAGGCCGAGTTTGCGCGCGACCACGGCGTCACCCGCGCCCGCGCCATGACCGGCTCGATCGTCGCGATGGTTGTCGGCGTGGTCACCTCTGCGCTCGTGGGCCTGGTGGGCATCGCCATCGCAGCGCCCGACGCTGTGGCCACCTATTGGTGGGTGGTTCCGGTGGTCGCAGCGCTCGTGTGTGTGCTGCTGCCGCCGGTGCTGCGGCGCATCGTGGCGCTTGCTTTCACGGTGACGAAGCGCAAGGAACAGCCGGCGGCGATCTGCGGCGGCGCGCTGCTGAGGTCCGCCGCGTGGTCCGTCCTGATGTGGCTGCTGCTTGGTGTGCAGGCGTGGCTGCTGCTTCGCGAGATCGTCTCTCACAGCACCATCAGCTACGTGCTTGCGACGGGGGCGTTCGCACTCGCGTGGCTCGTGGGGTTCCTCGTTGTCATCGCGCCTGCGGGTGCGGGGGCGCGCGAGGCCGCGCTGCTCCTGCTGCTTGGCTCTGTTGCGACGCGACCGGAGGCGCTGTCCTTGGCGCTGGTGAGCCGCTTCGTGATGACGGTCGCCGACGTCATCGGCCTCGCCGTGGGGATCGCTATTGGACGCGGTCGACCGGCGAGTGAGCCGGACCGTACTGCTGAGTCTTGAGCCGCTCGAGCTGATCCTCGGCAAGGATGCGGTTGGTCTTCAGCAGGTCGCTCAGCACGCCAAGCGCGATCGCCAAGAGCGCACCGGATATGAGCGCGCCGCCCAAGATCAGCGACTGGATGTGGTTGCCGTCATTGCCAAGCATCCTCAAGATGAGGAAGCGCACGAACGGAATCAGCCCCAGCACGCCGAACAAGATCGCGAGCGAGCGGAACACCGACCACGGCTTGAACATGATGTACGAGCGCAGGATCGCCTGGCCGGACTTCATCATGTGCTCGAACACGTTGGAGAACAGGCGGGACTCTCGCGTCTTGGGGTTCGTCGTGATCGGCACCGACGTGATCGCAAGGCGCTTATTGCCCGCCTGGATGATCGTCTCCATGCAGTACGAGAACTGGGTGACGACGTTGAGGCGATACAGCGAATACCGGCTGTAGGCGCGGAAGCCGCTCGCAGCGTCGGGCAATTGGGTTCCCGCCGCCCTGTTGACCACCCAGCTGCCAAAGCGCTGCATCGCCTTCTTGAAGGGTGAGAAATGCGCGATGGACTGGGTCTGGCGGTCGCCGATGACGATGTCTGCGCGGCCGTCGAGAATGGGCGCGACGAGGTCCCCGATGCGCTCCTGCGGGTACTGGTTGTCGCCATCGGTGTTGACGACGATGTCCGCGCCGTGGGCGAGGGCGTACTCGATGCCGTCGGCGAAGGAGCGGGCCAGTCCCATGGTGCGCGTGTGCTTCACGATGTGCGTCACGCCGTACTCGCGAGCGACCTCAGCGGTGCGATCCGTGGAGCCGTCGTCGATGATCACGACGTCGATCTCGTCAATGCCATCAATGTGCTTGGGGATGGACTCCAAGACGAGGGGCAGAGTGGCCTCCTCGTTCAGGCACGGGATCTGGACCACAAGTTTCACGTGCCCAGGGTAATGCGCAGGTGCTGGCGACTCTCGATGTGCATCTCGGCGGCGTGGCAGGTAGCGTGAAAAAACCGCATACCACCACGAAAGGTGAAAATCGTGACAAAAACCGCAAGTTGGCGGGAGGGTGCCATAGCAGTCGCCGCCGTCACCGCGTTGTGTGCCGCTATCGCCACCCCCGCTAGCGCAGCAGACGACGACTCCATCATCCAGGTTCTTGGCATCAACGACTTCCACGGTCGCCTGCTGCCAGACGCGACGAGCGGCGGCGCAGGCGGCGCTTCACTCGTCACAGCCATCGACGCGCTCGAGGCCGAGTACCCCAACACGGTCTTCGCGGCAGCGGGCGACCTCATCGGCGCCTCGACGTTTGAAAGCTTCATCGCCCAGGACAAGCCGACCATCGACGTCCTCAACGAGGCGGGCCTCGACGTGTCCTCCGTGGGCAATCACGAGTTCGACAAGGGCTACGCGGATCTCGTTGATCGCGTGATGGCTCCGTATGACTCGACGACCAACCCCTACGGCGGTGCCGCGTGGCAATACCTGGGCGCGAACGTTCGCCTTGGCGCTGACCCCGCCCTCCCCGAAACCTGGACCGAGACGTTCGGCGACGTGACCGTGGGCTTCATCGGCGTCGTCACCGACGAGACGCCGAGCCTCGTGACCCCGGCCGGCATTGAGGGTCTGACCTTCGAGAAGGAGTACGTGGCCACCAACAGGGAGGCAGCGGAGCTCAAGGAGGCTGGCGCTGACATCGTCATCGCGCTCATCCATGAAGGCGCACCCACCACCGCGTATGCGGACGCGGTGAACCCGGCCAACGACTTTGGCGAGTTCGTCACCAACCTGTCTCCGGATGTCGATGCGGTGATCTCCGGACACACCCACCTCGCGTACGACCACTCCGTGCCCGTTCCCGAGTGGGCGGGACGCGCGGTGACCGAGCGTCCCGTCGTCTCTGCAGGCCAGTACGGCGCGTTCCTCAACCAGCTGCTGTTCACCGTCGATGCCGACGGCACCGTGACTGGCGTCGAGACGACCCTCATCGACCTCGACGAGAGTGTGGACGGCTCGCTCGTGTACCCGTCGGACCCCGAGGCCCAGGCGATCATCGACGCGGCCAAGGCCGAGGCCGATGTGCTTGGCGCCCAGGTGCTCGGCACTATCGACGGCCCGCTGTACAGGGCGCGACTTGAAGGCGACGTCCCAGGCTCTAACCGCGGAGGCGAGTCCACGCTCGGCAACGCGGTCGCGGAGATCCAGCGATGGGCCACCGGCGCAGATGTGGCGTTCATGAACCCCGGCGGTCTTCGCGAGGACCTGTTGGGACTCGCTGGAGGCACAGGCACTTACCCGTCTGACGTCACGTACAAGCAGGCGGCGCTGGTTCAGCCCTTCGCCAACACGCTCGTGACGATGAATCTCACGGGAGCGCAGATCAAGACGGTGCTCGAGCAGCAGTGGCAGCCAGCCGGCGCGTCGCGACCCTTCCTGCGCCTAGGCGTCTCCAACGGATTCACTTACATCTACGATCCCGAGACGCAGAAGGTGCTCGACATCCGTCTCAATGGCGCATCGATCTCCGACACGACTGTCGTCAAGGTGGTCGTCAACTCGTTCCTGTCCACCGGCGGTGACAACTTCACCGGCTTCCTCGCGGGCACCAACGTGGCCGACTCCGGGCGCATCGACCTGCAGGCACAGGTCGACTACCTCGCGGAGAACGGCACACTCGAGGTTCCCACGGAGCAGCGCGCGGTGGGAGTCACGGGCCTCGACGCGGCGGACTTCACCGTGGGCAAGACCGTGACCTTGGGTCTGACCTCGCTGATGATGAGCGGGGCAACCGACCCCGTCGACACCAAGGTCTCGGTGAAGCTCGAGAACAAGAAGCTCGGCGACTTCTCGGTGACCAACGTGCTGCCCACCACGCCCTTCGATGAGGCGGGCACAGCGTCGGTCACTTTCAAGGTGCCCAAGGTGAAGGCGGGAGACTACGACCTCGTGATCACGGGCAAGACCACCGGCACGGTCGTCACGATCCCGGTGACCGTCAAGGATGAGGTGCTGCCGCAGTGCAAGGTCGACTACAAGGTCAAGAAGGACCACAAGCACTGGCACGCGGGTCACTGGCACGAGGGCAAGTGGCACAAGGGCCACTGGCACCACGGCCCCAAGCACCACCACAAGGGCCACAAGCACATGCACGGTGACACGTTCACCGCAACGGTGACCGTGAAGAACCTGGGTGCGAAGCTCAAGGGCTGGACGCTCGAGTGGGACTTCGCGGGCAAGGAGAAGGTGAAGAAGGCGACCGCTGGAGTGAAGCTGGTGCAGAGCGGCAAGTCCGTGACCGTGACCTCCAAGGCCACCCTCAACGCAGGAAAGAGCACGAAGTTCGACCTCACCGGCACCGGCAAGCCCGGCAAGGTGACCGAGTTCGAGCTCAACGGAGTGGCCTGCCAAGTAGGCAAGTGACCCACTAGGGCAGGGCGCCCGGCCGTCGGGCGCCCTGCTCTGTGCCCGACGCTGTGGTCGCGCGGGCTGCGGGCTGCCCGGTTGCCTGCTCGGCCCGCCCCGGACTCGCGAGAGCGCCGTAATGGGACATGAGGTCCGGGAATCGGAGATTCCGGGTCCCTAATGGGACATGAGGTCCACGAGCGGGGGCGAGTGCGGGGCGGAGGCGTCTCGCGACCGCCAGACCGCTGAGCCGAACTGGACACCCGTGCGCAACGCGCGGGCGCGGCGTGCAGCGGACCTCATGTCCCATTACGAGACAAGAATCTGCGAAAGCCGGACCTCATGTCCCATTGAGGCGCTCAGGGGTGAGGTGGTCGAGGGTGAGGCGCCACGCGCGCGCCAGGCCACGCGCGCGCCAGGCCACGCGCGCGCCAGGCCACGCGCGCCAGCTAGATCTTGGCCTGGCTGGAGATCGCCCAGCGACCCACCGCAGCGCCGATGCCGGCGGCGGGCGCGATCACGGAGCCCAGCCCAATGAAGTTGCCAAGCATGAACCCCACGACCAGTCCAAGCACCGCGAACGCCGCGATGTGCTGAGCGTGGTTCGTGTTGTTGCGCAGCATGAAGCCAAGGCCCCACGCGAGCACGGGGCCGATCAGGAGGAAGATGCCGAACACCAGGCCCAAGAGGAAGATCCCGCCCTTGGCGACGGAGCTCGCGTCGTTGAGCGCCTCTAGTCCGGGGCCGGTGATGAAGGTCAGCAGCAGCACAAGGGTGGTGACCACGGCCGCGATGGCGCAGCCAAGGAAGATCGCCCAGGCGGAGAACCGCACCGTCCAGGTGGGGCGCACCTTGCCTGATTTGGGATCCCATTCGGCCATGCGCCAAGGGTAGCGGGACCATTGGCGCGCGAACGGCGCCACAGTGCCCCTAGAGTTTGGCTTGGGGGTTGGCCCTACTAGGAGGAACGATGAAGTTCACCATTTACAAGGACTCGGCAGGCGAGTTCCGCTTCCGCATCATCGCCAGCAACGGCAACATCCTCGCGAGCAGCCAGGGTTACAACCAGAAGCAGTCAGCGAAGGAAGCCATCGCCTCGATCCAGCAGCGGGCAGCTGACGCCGAAGTCGTTGACGAAACCTGACGCGCGGCGCCTGTGATGAATGGGCGCTTTGCGACACAATGGCTTTCGTGACCTCGTTCGCTGATCGCCACATAGGCCCGGATGAGCCTGGCATCGAGCGGATGCTCGCCGCCGTAGGCCATCCGTCGCTCGCCGCACTCGTTGAGGCTGCCGTTCCGGCCTCGATTCGCCAAGACGATGTGCTCGTGCTGCCGCCGGCCCGCGACGAGCACGAGACGCTGACTGCGCTGCAGTCCTTCGCCCAGCGCAACCGCGTGCAGGTGTCGATGATCGGCCAGGGCTACTACGACACGGTCACGCCCATGGTCATCCGGCGCAACGTCCTCGAGAATCCGGCCTGGTACACGGCCTACACCCCGTATCAGGCTGAGATCTCTCAAGGCCGCCTCGAGGCGCTGCTCAACTTCCAGACGATGGTGGAGGACCTCACGGCCCTCCCCATCGCTGGCGCCTCGCTCCTCGATGAGGCGACGGCCGTCGGCGAGGCCGTGCTGCTCATGCGCAGGGCCGTGTCCGGCAAGGACGGCGGCGTCATCATCCTCGACGCCGAGTGCCTTCCGCAGACCATCGAGGTGGTCAGCGCGCAGGCTGAGGCCATCGGCCTGCCTTTGCGCGTAGAGGAGCTGTCCGACGCTTGGGTCGCCCCAGACGACCTCGTGGGCTTGGTCATTCAGCAGCCTGGCAACACGGGCGTGGTGCGCGAGGTGGGCGGCTTCATCGAGGCCGCTCACAAGGTGGGCGCGCTCGTCACGGTTTCGGCCGACATCCTGTCGCTGTGCGTCATCAAGGCTCCCGGCGAGCTGGGTGCGGACATCGCGGTGGGTTCGACGCAGCGCTTTGGTGTGCCGCTGTTCTTTGGCGGCCCGCACGCCGCGTACATGGCGGTGCGCGAGGGTCTTGAGCGTCAGCTTCCGGGCCGGCTCGTTGGCGTGAGCGTCGACGCCGCAGGCAAGCCGGCTCTGCGGCTCGCCCTGCAGACCCGCGAGCAGCACATTCGTCGCGACAAGGCGACGAGCAACATCTGCACCGCGCAGGCGCTGCTGGCGATCATCGCCGGGTTCTATGCGATGTACCACGGTCCCGATGGCCTGCGTGAGATTGCGCTGCGCGTCCATCGCATGGCCGCGACTCTCGCGGACGCGCTCACCGCTCGCGGCGCGCAAGTCCGCCACGAGGCCTTCTTCGACACGATCGTTCTCGACGTTCCCCGCGGTGCGGAGTCCGTCGTTCGCCGCGCGGCTGAGCAGGGCATCAACATCCGCAAGCTCGACGATGACTCCGTCGCGATCGCCTGCGATGAGCTGACGACGCTCGACATCCTCACCAAGCTGGTCGCGGCCGTGCTGGGTCACCCGCACGAGCGCCCCGTCTACGGCGGCCCCACGGTCACCATCCCCCGCGACCTGCGCCGCACCTCCGACTACCTCACGCACCCCATCTGGACCAAGTACCGGTCGGAGACCGCGCTCATGCGCTACATGCGCAAACTCGCGGACCGTGACCTGGCGCTGGATCGCACCATGATCCCGCTGGGCTCATGCACCATGAAGCTCAACTCCGCGGTGGAGATGGCACCCGTGAGCTGGCCCGGATTCGCGAACATCCACCCGTTCGCGCCGAGTGACCAGACAGCTGGCTACCGCGAGATGATCGGCCAACTCGAGTCATGGCTTGCCGACATCACCGGCTATGCGGCCGTCGCCGTTCAGCCCAACTCCGGTGCACGCGGTGAATACGCGGGACTGCTCGCCATCCACCGCTACCACCTGTCGAAGGGCGAAACCGAGCGTGATGTCTGCCTGATCCCGGCGTCGGCCCATGGCACCAATGCCGCGAGCGCGGTCCTTGCCGGCCTGCGCGTGGTGGTGGTCAAGACCGGCGCAGACGGCGAGATCGACATGGACGATCTGCGGGCCAAGCTCGCCGAGCACGAGGGCAAGGTGAGCTGCATCATGATCACCTACCCCTCGACCCATGGCGTGTACGAGAGCCATGTGGGCGAGGTGTGCGCCGCGGTTCACGACGCGGGCGGCCAGGTGTACATCGACGGCGCCAACCTCAACGCGCTCGTGGGCCTCGCCAAGCCGGGCCACTTTGGTGGCGACGTCTCTCACCTGAACCTGCACAAGACGTTCTGCATCCCGCACGGTGGTGGCGGTCCTGGCGTGGGTCCCGTCGCGGTCGCGGAGCACCTCAAGCCATTCCTGCCGCGACTGTCGAGTCCCATCCAGACTCCGGAAGAGCTCATCCGCCAGGGTGCCCCGGTGAGCGCGGCGCCCTATGGCTCGGCGGGAATCCTGGCGATCTCCTGGGCGTACATCGCACTCATGGGCCATGAGGGCCTCACGCGGGCCACGTCCACCGCGGTGCTCGCCGCGAACTACATCGCCACCAAGCTCCAAGACGCGTACCCCATCCTGTACCGCGGCCCCGGCGGGCTCGTGGCGCATGAGTGCATCCTCGACCTGCGTCCCCTCACCAAGGCGACGGGAGTCACCGCGGAGGATGTCGCGAAGCGCCTCATCGACTTTGGGCTCCACGCGCCGACGATGTCCTTCCCTGTCGCCGGCACCCTCATGGTGGAGCCGACGGAGAGCGAAGACGTCGCGGAGCTCGACCGCTTCATCGAGGCGATGCTCGTCATCCGCGAAGAGATCGCCGCAGTCGAACGCGGGGAGATCGCCGTCGAGGCATCACCCCTGCGCAACGCCCCGCACACGGTGGACATGGTGGTCTCGGATTCGTGGGATCAGGCGTACTCGCGAGAGCAGGCGGCGTTCCCCGTCCCGGGCCTGCGGCAGGACAAGTACTTCGCACCAGTTCGCCGCATCGACAATGCCTTCGGCGACCGCAATCTCGTGTGCTCCTGCCCCCCGCTCGACGACTACGAATCGTGATGCACCGGCCCGCCGCAGCGTCGGGCCTGAGACGTGTGTTTTTCGCACAGGTTTCGCCGTGTGAAGGTCACCACACGAAGGGTTACTTGCGTGCGATGCTTCGTTAGGCTGGCGCTCCAAGCGCCCGGTGCGAGCCGAGTGCACCGGCCAGGGGATTGAGGGAGGACCGTGGTCGCCAGACGCCAGACGCTCAGTCCCCCAAACCTGCCCGGGTACACGTATGTTCGCCCGCTGGGTTCGGGGGGATTCGCTGACGTCTTCCTGTTCCAGCAGAACATGCCTCGCCGCGTGGTTGCGGTGAAGGTGCTGCTCGCCACGATTCAGGACGACGCTGCGGCAGCCGCGTTCGCCGCGGAGGCGGACATCATGGCTGGGCTCAGCGCACACCCCGCGATCCTCACCGTGTACGAGGCCTCGGTCTCGCCGGACGGCCGTCCCTACCTCGTGATGGAGCACTGCCCGTCGTCCATGGCGGCGCGCTACCGCGCGGAGCGCATCCCCATTCCTGAGGTGCTGTCGACGGGCATCAAGATTGCCGGCGCGGTGCAGTCCGCGCACAGCGTGGGCATGCTGCACCGCGACATCAAGCCCTCGAACATCCTCGTCACGTCCTTTGGCCACCCGGTCCTCAGTGACTTCGGTGTGGCCTCTGGCGCTGTCGGAGGCGAGGAGGACACCATCGCGATGTCTCCGCCGTGGTCGGCGCCAGAGGTGGTGCAGCGTCGGTCATCCGGAACCATCGCGAGCGAGGTGTGGGCGCTCGCGGCGACCATCTACACGCTTGCGGCCCAGCACTCCCCCTTCGATGTGCCTGGTGGTCGTCGCTCCGATGAGCAGCTCAAGGCCCGCATTGCCCGCGCCAAGTACGAGCCCACCGGTCGCGAGGACGCGCCGCCATCCTTCGAGGAGGCGCTCGCCGGCGGCCTGCGTCGCCTCCCGGCGGACCGCTACCCCTCTGCGCGAGCGTTCGGCGAGGCGCTGCAGCAGGTGGAGCGCGAGATGGGCCTTCCGGTCACCCCCCTCGACATCCCCGCCGACGACTGGGCGGCCACCGTCACCGCTGGGGCCGACGCTGGGGAGGCTCCGCGCGGACCCGTCCGGGCGACGGTGCCGGTCGAGTCGCAGCGACGTCAGCACACCCAGAGCACCCGGACGGACACCAAGGACATCGCGGTGTCGAAGGCGCGAAAGGCGGCACGCGGGCTCGTCATCGGCTTCATCATCGGTGGCGCGGCCGTGGTCGGCGCCCTGATCACGGCACTGGTGCTGCTCGGGAGATGACGTGACCCCGGTCGATGGCGACACCGCGCGCACGTGGGGCACGCGGACTCGACTCGCGCGCAGGGCCCTCGTCACGGCGGTGCTCGGCGCGGTCGCCGTGGGCGCCGTAATCGCCCCAGGATTCGACGAGCGAGAGGTCACCCAGGACAACCCGTCGGTGTGGGCGCTGCAATCCACGGCGGGTCAGCGCTTCGCTCGCATCAACACGGTGGTGGGTGAGGTCGACACGGTCAAGGAGGCGAGCGCGCCGACGGACATCGTGCAGGCTGGCAACACGCTGCTGGTCTACGCGGACAACCTGGGAACCGTCACCCCAGTAGACGCTGCGAAGCCCGCTGACCTCTCCGAAGGCAATTCCCAGGCCACCGTCTCGACTCCCACGGGCACGGAGGCACTCTCGGCAGCTGGCGACTGGGTCGCGTACCTCACCGACTCCGGCCAGGCGCTCGCTGGGCGGGTCTCTGATGGCACCGCGCTCACGCCCCAACTCTTCGACCCGTTCGCCAATGAGCCGGTCACGTCCGGGGCAGACCGCCCCGTGTTCACGTCTGCCGCGCTCGCGATCTCGCCCACCGGCAAGCTCGCCGCTTACGCCCCTGACCGCTCCACGGTGATGCGCGTCAACGCGGAATCGGGCGAGGTCGAGGGCATGGACATCATCGTGGGCGGTCCCGAGGACGGCTCCCTGCAGATGAGTTGGAGCGGCGACACCTGGCTGCTGTTCGAGTCCGCCACTGGTCGCCTGTGGTGGCGCGGCGGCAGCGAACCTCTCGACACTGGTGTCACGGGTTCCGCAAGGCTCCAGTCGGCTGTGTCCGACGCTGGGGTTGCCTATCTCGCCGACGACCAGGGCCTCATGGAGATCCGTCCGGCGGACGGCACCGTCACGCGGGTGTTCGGCGACGATGGCACTTCGCTTGGCGATCCCGCCGCCCCCACCGCGTCGCCCACGACTGGCGAGATCGTCGCTGCGTGGCTGCCTGGTGGCGTGGGGCCGGGCACGCTGTGGTCGTCCGAGGGTGGGGCCGTGGGACTGCCGTATGGGGGCATCGCCCTTGGCGACCAGCGCTCGCCTCAGCTGCGCACCAATGGCAGCCGACTGATCCTCAACGAGAACCGCTCCGGCTGGGTATGGATGGTGCCTTCCGGTGAGCTGGTCGCCTCCTCGCAGCAGTGGGACCCCGAAGAGGAGACGCCCTCGACCGACGATGAAGAGGACGTGGCGACGGAGGTCACGGACCCCCGCGCTCCCATCGCGGAGGACGACGAGTTCGGTGTGCGAGCGGGCCGCCAGGTGATTCTGCCGATCCTTCTCAACGACCACGACGCGAACAAGGACGTCCTCACGGTGTGGCTTGAGACCCTCGGCAGTCTCGACCCCGCGTTTGGCACCCTGTCGCTGTCAGACGACGATCAGTCCCTTGTGGTCACTGTTGCTCCCGACGCGAGCGGTTCGCGCAGCTTCACCTACCAGGTCACGGATGGCACCGCGAGCGGCGGCCTGCTCTCGGAGCCCGCGACCGTCACTCTCACGGTGGTGCCTGAGTCGATCAACACCGCTCCGCGCTGGTGTGGAGTGGACGGCTGCCTCGCGGCCTGGCCCGCCCCCGAGGTGCAGCCGGGCGGCACCGTGACCGCTGACGTCCTCACCGGTTGGGTGGACCCTGAGGGCGACCCCATCTACCTCGCGGGCACGACCACCCAGTCCCTCCTTGGGGTGGTCGCCTCCTCCCCAGAGGGCAGGTTCGTCTTCCAGCACGCGAATGCGAACGCCACGGGCTCCGCGACGGTGGCCGTCGACATCACGGTCTCCGATTCATGGGGGGCGACGGCCGACAAGACCCTCAACATCGGCGTGCTCGACGAGCCAGGCCTGCATGTTGATGACCTGTCGCTCACCGTCACGGCAGGCGTTGCCACGACCGTCGACGTCGGCGATCACGTCACCGGAGCGGTGGGATCTCTGCAGCTCAGCGAGGCGTCTCTCGCCCCCGGTGACGACGCGGACGTCGCGGTCGCCCAGAGCGTCGTCGGCTTCACCTTCCGTTCAGACATTCCCGGCTCTCACCTCGTGGACTTCAAGGTGTCCGACGGTGTGGCTGAGTCTCGCGCCGTGGCTCGCATCACCGTCGTGGCGCCGGAGCAGGAGCGACTCACCACGGTCCCGCTCACCGCCTTTGTGCGGTCCAAGGAAGACGCGACCATCGATGTCCTGACCGCCGTGCAGAACCCAGGTGACCGCGTCCTGCTGTTGGCCGACGCTGCGGTGACCCCAGCGTCGGACGCGCAGCTCAGTGCCGACGTCGTGGGCTTCTCTGCGCTGCGCATCAGTGGCGACACCGGCGACGGTCAGCCGGGAGTCCTCGGCGTCGTGAAGTACACGGTGTCCGACGGCACGGGCAGGCCGGAGATGACGGCCACGGGTGAGGTGACGGTGATCCTGCTTCCCGCGCAGGTGCCGTCCGCGCCGCTCGCCGTGAACGACAAGATCACGGTGCGAGTGGGCACGCAAGTGGACATCTCTGTGCTCGCCAACGACATCGCACCCGCGGGATCTGTGCTGTCGCTCGACCCTGACTCGGTCGTCAACGTGAGCGAAGCCGGCCTGGCCTTCGGTGCGGGGTCGCGAGTGCGCTACCTGGCGCCCAACACCCCTGGCACCTACACAATCACCTACCAGACCTACGTGCTGGGCTATCCCGCTCAACGGGCACAGGCGCAAGTGGTGGTGACGGTGCTCGATGAACCGACCAACTCCGCCCCGATGCCGCGACCCCTCACGGGGCGCGTGGCGGCGGGACAGAGCGTGCGGCTGCAGTTCGACGGCACGGGAATCGATCCCGACGGCGATAGGGTGGTGCTCAACAGGGTTGAGGATCAACCCAGTTCGGGCTTCGCGACGGTCTCCGCAGGCGGTCGCTCGATCATCTACACGTCGATCCCAGGCTTCTCCGGTCAGGTGACGTTCACCTACTCGGTCATCGACGCGCGTGGGCAGACGGCAATCGGCACCGCGACCGTTGGAGTGATCGCTGCCGAGCTCGAGGCGCGTCCGGTTACGTACACGGACTACGTGCAGGCGCAGGTCGGCATCGGCCGGACGGTGGTGGTGACGCCAACGTCAAATGACATCGATCTCGCGGGCGGCGAGCTTGAGGTTGTCGACGTCTCTCCCGATGCGAACATCGAGTCAGACGAGTACCGAGAGCTCGCTGACAAGGTCATGTCGTTCGAGGACAACGCCGTGACTCTCTCGGTAGGTGAGCAGCCCGGCACGTTCGCCTATCTCTACACCGTGCGCAACGCCACCGGCTCCACGGCGGTGGGCCGCATCATCCTCAAGGCGGTGCGCGAACCCGTTGCGGACGTTCCCATCGTCACAGACACGGTGCTGCGCCTTGCGACGCGCGACACTCTTCCCGCAGGCGTCGATGTGCTCACCGACAAGGTCTCGTGGGCCTCTGGCGATCCTGCGGGACTTGAGTTGTCGCTGTGGGGAGACCAGCCCGGCTTCACCGTTGACGGCTGGAAGATCGCTGGACCCGTCACCGACGAGGGACGGATCATCCCGTTCAAGGTCACGGGCATCAACTTCGCCGGTGAGGAAGTCTCGAGCTACGGCTTCCTAACGCTCCCGGGCATCGACGAGTATCGCGTGGCCCTCAAGGACACCTTCACCCAGCCCCAGGTTGAGGAGGGCAAGTCGGTGACGTTCGACATCGCGCCGATGGTGGACATCCCCGCAGACGCTCAGCTCGTGGTCGACCCGGAGTTCGTGGTGGTTTCGGGAATGCGGCCAGGCTCCGAGTGTGAGTTCGTCTCCGGCACCACGATCCGCTACAAGGCGTCAGAGGGACAGCCGTTCTGGGACGTGTGCCGCATCGCCGCTCGCATCTCGTCTCAGGACAGGTACACGGTTGTGCCGGTGCCCATCACGATCGTGCCGAAGGCGCCGTCGCCGATCCTCAAGAGCGCCTTCGTCGAGATCTCCCCAGGTGCCACGGCCGTGTTCGACCTCGCCAACATGGTCAGCTGGCCGGAGGGTGCGGCCGCGCGGCCCGTCGACATCGCCTTCGAATACAGCGGCCAGCAGTTCACCTATAAGCGCGAGGGAACCGTGCTCACGGTGACGGCACAGGACCGCGCTGTTCCCGGCAACGTCGACGGCGCGACGGTTCGCCTCACGTCAGACCCCGAGGTTCCCGCGGTGTCGCTGTCGTTCCGGGTGGGTCCCGCCCCGTCGCTGCTCCCCAAGGGCGCCACGGTGTCGAGGCAGTGCTCGCAGGCCTCGGGCTCCTCGTGCACGATCGACGTGATCGGCGGCCCCGGAGAGGTGAACCCGCTTCCCGGCACGCCGCTCGAGATCGCCTCGGTGCAGCCCGACCCCTCATGCCCAGGCGTCACCTTCACGGCCTCCGGCACGAGCGCCATCACCGCATGGTGGACGTCGGACAGTCCCGGCGCCACCTGCACCGCCGTCTTCACGGTCAAGGATGCCCAGGGTCGAATCAGCGCAGGTGACAGGGTGGGCACCCTGTACCTCGACCTGCAGGGCTTCCCTGCCGCCCCTGCCGAGGTGCGTCAGGTCGCATTTGGGGACACCACCCTCCAGCTCGCGGTCACCGGCTCCGCGACAGGCGTGTCCTATCCCGCGATCTCGGGCTACGCGATCTACGAAGGCAGCTCAAGGGTGACCACCTGCAATGCTGACGGCACGTGCCAGCCCATCACGGGACTCGTCAACGGCGTGAAGCACACCTATACCGCCAAGTCCGTCAACAGCGTGGGCGAATCCCGAACCGCGGTGAGCGTGGTCGCATGGTCCTACGCTCCTCCGCTCGCCGTCACGAACGTGACCTGGACGCCAACCGTCTCGACGGGAGGCGAAGGAAAGCGCATCGACATCGAACTCGACGTTGTGGACCAGACCACCCGCGAGTTGCGCATTACCAGCCCCAATGGCGAGACCAAGGTGGTGCCTGTCGCGGGCAAGGGTCACCGCTCCATCAGCGCCTACATCACGGGATCCAATGAACCCACGACCGTGACGATCACTCCCGCGACCAACCTCGATCTGCCGCCCATCGAGGGTGCCCAGGAAGCCGGCGCCGCGGTCACCTTCACGGCGAATGGCGTGGGCGCTCCCACGATCACTGGAGCCACGCCCACCGTCGCCGCCGACGGGCTGAGCGTGTCGATTGCCGTGACCACAGCGTCGGGCGGTGCCGGTTCCGAAACCTGGGTGGGCATCCTCAGCGGCGCCACCTGCACGGGAATGGTGCAGGTGACCGGCGGCACGGCGACCGTCTCGACGGCCGTCACGCCCAACATCGTCAACCACGTGAAGGTGTGCGCCGAGAGCAGGGTAGGCGGCACGGTCTATGCATCGGCATCGAGCCTCGACGTGCCGGTCTACCCCTGGGTCGACCCAGGCGGCGCAACCATCACCACGGGCTACCGAGTCGCGACCACGTGCGAGGGCGACGGCTATTCCTGCACCACCGGCGTGACCGCGCCGGAGATCGACCTCAGCTCCTTCCCGGACACGATGCGCGTGCGCTACACGTTCGATGGCGGGGCCCGCACGGCGACTTTCAGCAACATGCCCATCGGCGCGCCCACGGTCGTTGAGGTCTACCTGTGTGTGGTCTTCGGCTCCGGCAACGCCCAGTGCTCCACCACCGCAGTGACCGTGCCGCCAGAGCCCGGTTACGCGGACTACCGCACCCAGGTGAGCGTCACCTCGTGCGCCGTGGGCGAGGCGCCAAGCGTGTCCGTGGGCGCGGCTGCGGGCGACTACTCACTCACCTGGACGCTGCTCGACGAGAACGGCGACCCGACCACCGACTTTGGCGAGATGCGCACCGCGCGGGTGACGGTGAACTTCATCGGCGCACTCAGCGGAATCGACCCGTGGACGTCCGCAACCATGACGTGCACCGGCGCCCCAGATCCAGAACCAGAGCCAGAACCCGACCCGAGCGTCTCACCTACACCGTGAAAACGGCCGATGACTTGTCCGAGGAGAACACATGACAGCTTCTGAAGAGCAGACCCGGTGGTTCGCTGAGACGTTCCGCTCCCTGTGCGACAACGTCGAGCTGGCCGTGCTCGGCAAGCGGCACTCCGTCGAGCTCGCTTTCACCGCGCTCATCTCCGAGGGGCATCTGCTGCTCGAAGACGTGCCTGGAACGGGCAAGACGTCGCTTGCGCGCGCCATGGCGCAGACGGTCCGCGGAACCAGCACCCGCATCCAGTTCACGCCGGACCTGCTCCCAGGAGACGTCACCGGCATCACCGTCTTCGATCAGAAGAAGGCGAAGTTCGAGTTCCACGCGGGGCCGGTGTTCGCGAACATCGTGCTCGCCGATGAGATCAACCGCGCGAGCCCCAAGACCCAGTCCGCCCTCCTCGAGGTGATGGAGGAAGGACAGGTGACGGTCGACGGCGTGACCCGCAATGTGGGCTCGCCGTTCATGGTGGTCGCGACCCAGAACCCCGTGGAGCAGGCGGGAACGTATTCGCTGCCCGAGGCGCAGCTTGACCGCTTCCTCATGCGCACCTCGCTCGGCTATCCGGACCACGCGTCGACCTTGCGCATCCTCGAGGCAGGCCGTCCCCAGCGCGTGACCGTCGAGCCGCTCGTCGAACTCTCGACGATCCTCGCGATGACCGAGCTTGCTCGCGAGGTTCACACGAGCCCGCTCGTGCTCGACTACATCGCGCGCATCGTCGATGCCACCCGCAACGCGACCCAGGTTCGCCTTGGCGCGTCGATGCGTGGCGCCATGGCGCTCGCGAGGACGTCTCGAGTCTGGGCAATCGCTCACGACCGCAGCTACGTGACCCCTGACGACGTCAAGACGCTCGCCGACGCTGTGCTCGCCCACCGCCTCATCCTCGACCCCGAGGCGGAGTTCGACGGCGTCACGGCTACGGCGGTGATCGGCCAGATCCTCCTCGACACCCCGCCACCGAGCCACAAGGATCTCGAGTGAGCCCACGCTCCCTCACCGACACCGGGGCCAAGGCACCCGGGCAGCCGCATGCCTCCGCGCAGACCCGCACCGAATATGTGGGCGACTCGCGCGGATGGTTCGTTGCGGCCGGTGTGGGAGCGCTGCGCCTTGCGAGGTCCGCTCGCCACGTCATCACCCGGTCCTGGACGATGCTCTCCTCCCTCGTCACGGCGGCCGGTTGGCTTGTAGTGCTGTGGGCGGTCATCGGTCTTGCGCTGGGACTGTTCCTTGGTTGGGGAGAGTTCCTGATCGGCGCCGGTGTGGCACTCGTGCTGCTGCTGCTCGCCTCGCCCTTCATGCTGGGGCGAGAGGCCTACGAGGTGGACTTCACGCTTGAGCACGACGCGGTCGTGGCCGGCGACGACGCACAGGGCGAGATCGTGGTGCGCAGCCCTCGCGCCCGCTTCGCCCTCCCCGGTCGCATCGACATTCCCGTGGGCGATGGCCTCATCGACTTTCACGTGCCGATGCTGCGCCGGGGTGCGGTGCACGCCGAGCGCATCGTCATTCCCGCTCGCCGCCGTGGCATCGTCGACGTGGGGCCCGCGACCACGACGCGTACGGACCCGCTCAGGCTGGTTCAGCGCGAGTTCAAGTGGGCGGACGTGCGCACGCTCTACATCCACCCGGTGACGATCGCCATTCCGTCCACGTCCGCAGGCTTCGTTCGCGACCTTGAGGGCAGCTCCACTCGCACCATCACCAACGAGGACATCTCCTTCCACGCGGTGCGCGAGTACGCCAACGGCGACGCGCAGCGCCATATCCACTGGAAGTCGACGGCCAAGACCGGTGTGCTCATGGTCAGGCAGTTCGAGGAGACTCGCCGCTCAACGATCAGCCTTGTGCTCGACCTTGACGCGACCTCCTATGGTTCGCCGGAAGAGTTCGAGATGGCCGTGAGTGTCATCGGCTCGCTTGGCGTGCGCGCGCTGCGTGACGGCCGCGATGCCCGCGCTGTCGTGAGCGGCGAAGTGCCGGAGTTTGCGAAGGCCACTGTGCGCACCCTGCGCCAACTGAAGGTGACCTCTCCTCGCACCCTGCTCGACCAGCTGTCCGGTGTCGAGTCGTCGACGGCGGTCGCGGATATTGCGGCCATCACCCGCATGGTCAACGAGACCACCTCGGACACCTCTCTCGCCTTCCTCGTCACCGGCTCCCAGGCGCCGCTTGCCCGGCTGCAGGCCGCGTCTTACGCGTTCCCCATCGACGTCGCTGTCGCGGCCGTGGTCTGCAATCCGGAAGAGGAGCCCTCGATCCGTGCCATGGGTCGCACGCGAGTACTGACCCTCGGAGTTCTTGGCGACCTCCGCCAGCTGCTTGCGAAGAGGGCGCGATCATGAGCGCGCGCGAGCGGACCACCACCTTCTTCGTGGTGACCAATGCCCTGTTCATTGCCGCCGGATCCACCACGGCTGCGGCAGCGCTGTACCCCGCGTTCGGCTCGCCTCGCTTCATCACCGTGGCCGCCCTGGCGATCATTCTTGGCGCGGCGATCGCCGTGGTGTGCGACCGTCTGCGCCGCAGCGGCTGGGTCGCCGCAGGCATCGCTGCGGTCGTCTATGTGGCCGTGGGCCTCGCCTTCGCGATCCCTGGCGTGCGATCGGGAACCGTGTCGCTCATCACCGGACTGATGGAGCTGGTGCGTGGGCCCATCGGCGGCTGGAAGGACATCGTCACCCTTCCGCTGCCGCTCGGCGAGTACGGCGCGACCCTCGTCCCTGTGCTAGCTCTGCTGCTCGGCGGCACTGTCCTCGCCACGTGGCTTGCCGTGCGCACGCGCCGCTGGTGGGGGATTTCTGTCGTCGTCGTGGTGCTCACCGTCATGGTCGCGATCCTCGTGGGGCCTGCCGCTCGCGCCCTGCCCCTGACGTGGGCCCCCTACGGCGTCTACGTGAATCGCGAGTTCATCGTCGGACTCGCGGCGTTTGGGTTCCTCCTTGGGTGGATGGGGTGGCGCACCTCGTACACGCGCCACAAGGCCCTCTCGCTCGCGGCAGGAAGTGCCCGCCTTGCATCCCCGCCCCGCGCGCGCACCGCGAGCATGGCGGGAGCGGCCGCCATCATGGTGCTCGCCGCTGTCGCCACGTCGACTCTTGTCGCGGGTCCCGTCGCGGCAGGCACGCCGCGAGAGGTGGCGCGCACCGCGATCGACCCGCGCCTCGTCGTCGACACCTCGATCTCGCCCCTCACCTCGTATCGCACCTACTTCTCCGATGAGCTGTTCGACGAGGTGCTGTTCACCGTCAACGTGACGTCGGGCTCCGTGGACAGGGTGCGCGTCGCGACGTTGCCGTACTTCGATGGGGACGCCTTCACAGCGTCGGCCCCAGATGGAACGGTGCCCGCCCATTTCCAGCGAGTGCCCTCTTCGATCGCTGTCCCTCGCAATGCGCCGCGGGTAACGGCCGACGTTGTGGTCGGGTCGCAGTCCGGCGCGTGGGTGCCGCTCGTGGGTCAGTTGGGGTCTGTCACGTTCGGCGGTGATCGTTCGGGCGCGCTCGTTGACGGCTTCTTCTATCAGTCCGACACCCTCACGGGAATCGTCACCGTTCCCGGCGGCATCTCTGCGGGCGACGCCTACACGATCCATGCAGCCGTCCCCGAGTCGCTTCACAACCTTGCGGGAATCGGCCCTGCTCCGGGCGGCAATGTCATCGACTCCACGCTCATCCCCACGTCACTGTCCGACTGGGTGACGCGCCAAGGCGTGACTCGCGACGGCGCCGGTCTCGCCCAGTTGGTGGAGGCGCTGCGCACGCGCGGCTACCTCAGCCACGGACTTACGGAGGCACCGGGATCGCTGTGGCAGCGCTCGCTCGGCAGCTACACCTTCGCCCCTTCGCCTGCCGGTCACTCCTTCGACCGCATCGACCGTCTCTTCACGGCCCTCAACGAGCGTGCCTCCGAGGTTGCCGGCACCCCTGACGCGAGCCTTGTCGCCGCAGTGGGCGACGACGAGCAGTTCGCCGCGGCCGTCGCGCTGCTCGCGGCAAATCTGGGCTTCCCCTCGCGAGTGGTGCTTGGTGCCTACCTCGAGCCCACGGATGCGAACGGCTGGACCGTGCCCGCCTGCGTCGGCGGCGAGTGCCGCGGACAGAACATGGCCGTCTGGGCAGAGGTGCAGACAGCCACGGGCGTGTGGGTGCCCATCGACGTCACTCCGCAGCGCTCGACCCCACCGTCACCTGAGGTGACACAGCAGCAGGACCCCAAGTTCGCGTCGGACCTTGACCCGGAGCGCGCTTGGCCCATCTCCCCTCCGTCGTCTCAACGAGGCTCGGCCTCAGACTCGGAGCCTCCGCTCACGGAAGAGGCAGGCGTGTGGTCGTGGCTGGGGCCGCTGCTGCGTGCGGTGGGGATCGGACTGCTCGCCGTCATGGTGTTCATCGGCCCACTCATCGCGATCGTCGTGTGGAAGGCGCTGCGCCGTCGTCGGCGTCGTCGCGGCGACCCTCAGGACTCGATCCACAACGGCTGGGATGAGTACCTCGACAACGCCGTCGACGCTGGACTGCCGCCGCTGCCGCTTGCGACCCGCAGGGAGGCGGCGCTGACCTACGCCACGCCGCATGGTGAGCGGCTCGCGCAGCTCACGGACCGCGCGACCTTCTCCGCCGGCCGCACCGCCGAGCGCGAAGCCGAAGAGTTCTGGAAGCTGGTCAAGGCCGAGCGCGTCGGCTGGCTCAAGGGCAAGAGCTGGTGGGGAAGGATGCGCATGCGACTGTCGCTGCGATCGGTATGGCACTCGGTCGCGACCCAGTCCGCCGAGGCGATTCCTGAGTCCCGCGCCAAGGGCTGGCGAGTGCTTGAGCGCACCACCACCAAGAAGGCGGTGACAAAGTGACGCTGCTGCAGCTCGTCGTGGTCCTAGTGCTGTGGGCCGCCGCCTTCGCCTGGATGGGTGCGGCGCTGAGCCAGGTGTTCTCGAAACTCGCGCTCGCGCCGGCCACCGCGTGGATTCCCGTGTACCGCTACGTCAATGCCGCGCGCGGCGCAGAGATCTCACCCATGCCCGTCGCGATCATTCGCGGCGTCGCGGCGCTCGCCTGGCTCACCTTCGTGAGCACCGTGGTCATTCGCGCGGCCGACGCTCAGGCGGCTTCTCCTGGCCTTGCGGCTGTCGCGGGGATCGCCTTCGCGGTGGCGGCGATTTCCTCTGTCATCGGTTGGGCCCTCTGGGTGATGGGTTCCAGCACGATCGAACTCAAGCTTGGTGTCGCGCAGCGCCTGTGGTGGCTCGCGGCAGCTCTTCCCCCGCTGTGGGCAACCCTCGTAGGCTTTGGACAGTCAAGGCCAGTCGTTGCCGGTCCGATAACGGGATCGGTTCCGCAGCAGGAGGAAGACAAGGAAGAAGCGGATGACGCCACTCGCGCCATCCAGCGTGTTCCAGTGACGGTGTCCCCATCGGCATCGGCACAGGAAGAACCGCAGTCCCCAACCCCCTTGGAGGGTGCCATGACGACCGAGCCGTTCGACATCACGGGTCAGAGTCCGCGCGTCTACTCGCCGTATGACAGGGTGGCACCGCCGCGCGACCCGGCCCCAGCGTCGGCCCCTCCTCCCGTGGTTGACCGCCCACCTGCCTGGATCGATGACGATGACGACGCCACGTTCTACGCAAAGCGTCACAGGGCGCGGTGGGTGCTGCGGATCATCGGCGGCGAGGAGTACGACCTCGACGATGTCACGACGATCGGCCGCGAAGGCATCCGCCCCATCCCTGGGGTGCTCGCGATCATCGACGACACTCGCACGATCTCGAAGCTGCACGCGCGACTGCGGCGTGAGGCAGACAATTGGTACGTGACTGACCTGGGCTCCACCAATGGAACCTACGTGCGTGATGACAAGGGCAATGAGATCGAAGTGCCCGCGAACTCGGAGGCGAAAGTGGTAGGGACATTGTTGCTTGGAGACCTGGAGGCGAACATCGTGGACCAGAGGGAGGGCGCATGATCCCCCGCGGCGGCTCGTGGAGCATCGGCTTTGGATCCACGGATCCCGGCCCCCGTTCGCGCAACGAAGACTCGTTCTGCGCTGCGCCCCCCGTGTACATCGTCGCCGACGGCATGGGCGGTCATGCCGCAGGTGCCGCCGCCAGCGCTGCAGTGATTGAGGCGTTTGTTCCCCTCGTGGGTCGCGGCCCTGTCACACCCGCTGACGTGGCAGCTGCCGTCGAGCGCGCGCAGCTCAACGTGCTTGAGGTGTCCAAGTCCGTTGGCGGCCACTCCGGCTCGACCCTCACCGGCGTCGTGGCCGTTGAGCACAACGACGAGCCCTGGTGGATGGTCATCAACGTGGGCGACTCTCGCGTGTACCGCCTCGCTGACGGCATCATCACTCAGCTGACCGTCGACCACTCCCATGTGCAGGAGCTCATCGACGCGGGCGAGATCACCCCGGCCCAAGCGGCGACGCACCCTGAGCGCAATGTCGTGACTCGCGCGATGGG
>CALALQ010000224.1 GCA_937925595.1 uncultured Demequina sp.
CTCGGCGCCGGGCGCCGTGACGGTCACCCCTCGCGACGACTCGCGCCGCAAGCGGCCCACCCTCGAAGCCGTAGCTCGGCGCGCCTTCGTCGCCAAATCCACCGCCTCGCGAGCACTCCGCGGAGACCTGCGCATCGCCGCGGACACACGGCGCCGCGTCACGGAGGTCGCCCTCGAGCTCGGCTACGACCCGCTCGTCGCAGCGCCGCGGTCAGGAGTTGCGGGCATCGTCTCCGCATCAGGCATGGACGACTCGTTCAGCGACCCGTTCCACATGGACATCGTCTCCGGCATCGCGGAGGGGCTCAGCACCATGGGCATGGGGCTGCTCTTCGTTCCGCGCGCCGGTGCGCCGGGCCATGACGACGTGGTCTCTCGCATTCCCCTCGACGTGTGCTTCCTGCTCCACGGCTTCTCGACGTACAGCAGCACTCGCGCCTCGCTCGAGCGCCGCGGCATCCCCGTGCTGGTCATCGAGGCCGAACCCGGCGACCCCGCCCCCACCGTCGTCACCAATGAGCGGCAGGCTTACCGAGACCTCATGGACATGCTCTACGCAGCGGGTCATCGAGGCGTGGGCGTGGTGTCGCTGCCCATCTCGCATCACCGACCCAACCGTGGATTCGTCGAACTCAGCGACTTCAGCACGGTCGAGGTCATCCCCACCCGCGATCGCCTCGAGGTCATGGCCGCAGCCGGGCTGCGCGCGGAGGCGATCTTCGAGACGACGCGCTCACTTGAGGACGAGGGAGAGCTCGCCGCCCAAGCGTTCCTCGCCCGCCCGACGCTGCCAACAGCAATCGTGTGCCATTCAGATGTCCTCGCGGTGGGTGTGGTCACGGCGCTCAGGGATGCCGGGGTGAGGATTCCCGAGGACGTCTCTGTCACGGGCTTCGACGGACTCGACATCCCGCTGCTGGCCCCGCTCGTGCTCGCCACCGTGTTCCAGGACGGCTACGAGAAGGGCCGGCTCCTCGCCGACGAGGCACGCAGGCTCCTCACGGGCGCCCCGCTGCACCAAGCTGAGCTGTACATGACAGCGAGAGTCGGGACCAGCGTCGGGCCGCCGCGAAGGGGACAGGCGACGCGATGACCAGACCCAAGCCCACGCTGCGCATGGTCGCCGCCCGCGCAGGAGTGGCACCGTCCACCGCGTCGCTCATCATGCGCGGAGAGGGGCGCTTCTCCCACGAGACCGTCTCTCGCGTGCTGGCCTCGGCTCGCGACCTCGGCTACGCCTCCGGCGCGGCGCCGGCGTGGCCGCTCGCGCCCGGGTCCACCAACATCGCCGGCGTGGTCGCCTACACCCCGGCACATGGCACGCTGCGCGACCCGCACTCGCTTGACGTCACTCGCGGCCTCCACCGCACGCTCGCCCAGCACGCGATCGCGCTCATGCTGCTCCCGCCGATCCACAACCACCGCTTCGACGAGGTGTTCGCTGCGATGCCGCTCGACATCGTGTTCCTGCTCACCACCCCCGAGGACACCACGGCCGTGCGGCAGGCCGCAGCGGAGCGAGGCGTCGTGGTCGCCCACCTCGAAAGCGGTGGGCCGCAGGCGCCCCCTCCCATGGTTGAGGTCGACGACATCCCGCCCATGCAAGACGTTGCCCGCCACCTGCTGTCGCTTGGCCACAGCACCGTCGCGGCGATCACGCTGCGCCACTCGAGCGTGCTGCGCTCGGGACTCGTCGAGCCGCCGCCCTATGAGCAGATCGAGAACCTCGTGGTGCGTGGACGGCTGGAAGGACTTGCGCTCGGCGGGCTGCCGCCTCGCTACGTGTTCGAGACCGCGCATGCCTCTGCGGCTGAGGCCGTCGAGGGCGCCAAGCTGCTCATGCGGCTCGAGCCGCGGCCCACGGCGATCGTGTGCTTCTCCGACACGCTTGCGGAAGGCGCCATCACGGGAGTTCGCGAGTTGGGGCTGCGAGTTCCAGAAGATGTTTCCGTCACCGGATATGACGCGACGCCCATCCCGTCGCTGGCGCCGCATCGGCTCACCTCCGTGCATCAAGACGGGGTGGTAAAAGGCGACCTATTGGCCCGAATCGGCCTTGCGCTGCGCGCCGGAGAGGCCGCCCCGCGCGCCCGTCTCGAGACCTTCTTTCTCGAGGGAACCACCACCGGTCCCGCACCGTTGGGCATGTAGACGGCCTGGACTTAGGCGAGAATCAGATGTCTATACTCTGTGCCGACACGGGCGACGCCGCCATTGTCTCTCCCCCATTCCCAAGAGAACGAGATCTTCGTGACTATCAACCGCCCGCTGCGCGTTGCCATTGTTGGCGCCGGCCCCGCAGGCACGTACGCCGCCGACATTCTCAGCAAGCAGGGACTCGATGTGTCGATCGACATCATCGAAAGGCTGCCCGCTCCGTTCGGCTTGGTGCGTTATGGAGTCGCCCCTGACCACCCGCGAATCAAGCAGATCGTTGTGGCGCTCGCGAACATTCTTGGGCGCGGGGACATTCGCCTTCTCGCCAATGTCAATGTGGGCACCGACCTCACTCTCGAGGACCTGCGCGAGCACTACGACGCGGTGATCTTCGCAACCGGCTCTTTCTACGACGCCGACCTCAACATCCCTGGTATCGATCTGGAAGGCTCATACGGAGCGGCCGACTTCGTGTCGTGGTACGACGGCCACCCGGACGTGCCGCGGACGTGGCCGCTCGAGGCCAAGGAAGTCGCGATCTTCGGCGTGGGAAATGTCGCTCTCGATGTCGCGCGAATTCTCGCCAAGCACCCTGAGGATCTGCTTCCCACGGAAATTCCCGCGAACGTTTATGAGGGTCTCAAGAAGTCGCCCGTCACGGACGTTCACGTCTTTGGCCGACGCGGTCCCGCCCAGGTGAAGTTCTCGCCTCTTGAGCTCCGCGAGCTGGGCCACGTTCCGGACGTCGACATCGTCGTGTACCCCGAGGACTACGACTTCGATGAGGGCTCGATGGCCGCGATCGAGGCGAGCCACCAGACCAAGCAGGTGGTGAAGACCCTCACCGACTGGACGCTGCGCGAGCCCGGAAACGCCTCTCGCCGCATTCACCTGCACTTCCTCAAGGCTCCCCACGAGGTGATTGGCGAAGACGGCAAGGTGGTTGGCGTGCGCGTTGAGCGTACCGCTCTCAACGGCGACGGCACCGTAAGCGGCACCGGCGAGTACATCGACTACCCGGTGCAGGCCGTGTACCGCGCCGTCGGCTACTGGGGAACGCCCATCGACGGCGTGCCATTCGACGACGCCAAGGGAGTCATCCGCAACGTCGAGGGTCGCGTGGTCGACGAGTCCGGCACCCCGGTCCCCGCCTTCTACACGACCGGCTGGATCAAGCGCGGTCCCGTTGGCCTCATCGGCCACACCAAGTCCGATGCCGCGGAGACCATCGCCCACCTCGTTGAGGACGCGGAGCAGCTGTTCGCGAATTCGCAGGCTGGCCCCGAGCAGCTCAGCCCCGACAACCTGCTGCGCACGCTCCGCGAGCGCGGCGTGCCCGTGGTGCAGTGGCGCGATTGGGAGGTGCTCGACGCTCACGAGCGCTCGCTCGGCGAGCCCGAGGGTCGCGAGCGCATCAAGGTGGTCCCCCGCGAGGAGATGACGGACATCGCCCTGCGCCGCGTCGTCTCCTAGTCCCGCGACCGCTCGACGCTCGACCCTGACCCGGCTGCAGCGTCGGGCCAGCAAGAACGCTCCGCACGGATGAAGTGACGGGAGTGACGGATGGGGCGAAGAACACTGCCCGACGCTGTCACACCTGTCACTTTCGTCTCACCTGCCGTGCGGAGCGTCCGGGCGAGGGCTTGCGGTTCGCCGCGCCGTGCTGCGTGGGAACCCAAGCGCCGCGCCGGTCCGTTCCTACAATGACCACGGTTGAACAGGAGGGCTAGTGGGCAAGTCGTACTACAACGGTCTGAAGACCTTTGGTCTGTTCATGGGGATGTGGGTGATCCTGCTCGGCATCGGCATGGTGGTGGGCGACGGCGCTTACCTGTGGGCGTTCGGGCTGGTCGCTCTGGCGACGACCGCGTACGGCTACTGGAACTCGGCGAGCCTCGCGCTCAGGGCGATGCACGCCCGCCCCGTCACCGAGGTCGAGCAGCCCGCGATGTACCGCATCGTGCACGAGCTGTCGCGCGAGGCCAACCAGCCCATGCCCGCGCTGTACATTTCGCCCACCGACGCCCCCAATGCGTTCGCGACGGGCCGCAACCCCAAGAACGCCGCGGTGTGCTGCACCACCGGCATCCTCGCGATCCTCGACGAGCGCGAGCTGCGCGGCGTGCTGGGCCACGAGCTGCAGCACGTCTACAACCGCGACATCCTCATCAGCGCGGTCGCTGCCGCGTTCGCCGGCATCATCACGATCATCGCGAACATGGTGTTCTACATCGGCGGCCGCAGCCGCAACAGCCCGTTCGGCCTCATCGGATTGCTGGCCGTGCTGATCCTCGCGCCCATCGCGGCGACGCTCATCCGCCTCGCGATCTCGCGCAGCCGCGAGTACGAGGCCGACCGCTCTGGCGCCGCACTCACGGGCGACCCCATGGCGCTCGCGTCGGCGCTGCGCAAGCTCGAGAGCGGCACCAAGGCGCGACCGCTGCCCCAAGAGCCCAAGCTCGAGAACGTCAGCCACATGTTCATCGCCAACCCGTTCCGGGGCGAGGGCATCGCGAAGCTGTTCAGCACCCACCCGCCCATGGCCGAGCGCATCTCGCGACTCGAGGACATGGCGCAGGGCGGCATCTATCGCGGCTGATCGCGGTCACCACGTAGTTGGCGCAACAGGGCAGGCCGGCGAGGGTTACGAGATCAGGTGAGCCAGCGTCGGGCAATGATCCCTAGCGGTAGTTGACGAACTGGAGGTCGGTGTCGACGTCCGCGTTCTTGAGCAGTGCGATGGTCGCCTGGAGGTCGTCGCGAGACTTGGAGCTCACGCGCAACTCGTCGCCCTGGATGATCGCCTTGACGGACTTGGGGCCCTCGTCGCGAACGAGCTTGGTGAGCTTCTTCGCGGTCTCCGAGGTGATGCCCTCCTTGATCTCCGCGACCAGGCGGAACTCCTTGCCGGAAGGCTGCGGCTCTCCATACTCGAGCGACTTCAGGGAGATGCCGCGCTTGGCGAGCTTGGCGATGAACACATCGAGCACCGCCTTGACCCGCTCGGGGGAGTTCGCCTTCATGAGGACGGCCTCTCCCGAGAACTCGATCGACGCGCCAACGCCCTTGAAGTCGTAGCGCTGCGCGATTTCCTTCTGCGCCTGGTTGAGCGCGTTGTCGACCTCTTGACGGTCAACCTTGCTCACCACATCGAAGCTGCTGTCGCCGGCCATGGCCTGCTCCCTTCCTGACGGGGACGCGAGTTCGCGCCCAGGGTCAACATCTTGCTATCCTTCCATGCGCGCCGCTTGCTCTTGCAGGCGCCGCGAGGCGGGTTACCCGAGCGGCCAAAGGGGGCTGACTGTAAATCAGCTGCGAGAGCTACGGGGGTTCGAATCCCTCACCCGCCACGGATGCGGTCCGGCGCCCTAGCGTCGGGCCGTTTTCGTTTCTCCGGCTCCAGCGCCCATCGGAACGCTCCGCACGGACGATGGGACGCATGTGACTCATGTGACAGCGCTGGCCGTCGCAGACGTCTCACCAGTCACTTCCGTCACATCGTCCGTGCGGAGCGTTCTAGTGGCCGCCCATCAATGGGGCCATGGCCCGGCCGATGAGGCTCGATCGCCGCGTGATCCGCTCTTCGGCGTCCGCGAGCGACATGGCCGTGAGCCCTGCATTGGCGCCCAGCCACCGCAGCGGCTCGGGCTCCCAGCGCCGCGAGCGGTGACCCACCCACGGCAGTGAGGTGAGCTCAGTGGAAGCCCCAAGAATCAGGTCTCGCAGAGTGCGCCCGGCAAGGTTTGTGGTGGTCACGCCATCGCCAACGTAGCCGCCGGCCCACGCCAGCCCGGTCTCCTCGTCGAGGCCGACCGAGGCATGCCAGTCCCTGGTGATTCCCAGGTTTCCGCCCCAGCGGTGGGTGATGGGAGTCTCGGCCAAGTCGGGGAACAGGTCCACGAGAGTCGCGTGCAGCGACCGGTGCACACGGTCGTGCCGGTCATACGCGGGCGAGATCCGCGAGCCGTAGTGGTACGGCGCCCCACGGCCGCCAAAGACGAGGCGGTCGTCCGCCGTGCGCTGCCCGTAGATGATGAGGTGGCGCTGGTCGCTGAACGTCTCGCGCTGCGCAAGCCCGATGCGCTGCCACATCTCCTTGTCCAGTGGCGCGGTCGCGATGATGAGCGAGTACACAGGCGCAACGGATCGCCGTTCGCCCTCGAGCGTCGCCGTGTAGCCCTCTGTCGCGCGCACCACGAACTCCGCGCGCACGGTTGCGTGGTCGGTGGTCACCTGGTGCGGCTCAATGCCCGACGCTGGCGTCCGTTCGTAGATCGCCACGCCCAGTTCTCGCACCACCTTGGCAAGCCCGCGCACGAGAGCGCCGGGGTGGATTGATGCGCAGTCGGGGGTGTAGGTCGCGCCCAAGGTGCGGGCGGCGTTGAGGCGAGCGGTGGCGGCGTCCGCGTCGAGGAACTCGTACTCGTCCTGGCCCCACTCGTGGGCCTCCTCGACGGAGGCCTTCGCGCGGCGCAGCTGCACAGGGGTCCGAGCCAGCGTGATCGTGCCGCCTTTCGCCGCCCGCGCATCGATGCCTTCCACGGCGGCGACCCGCAGCACTTCGTCGATCGAGGCGCGCATCGCCGCGTGCTGTCGCAGTGCCGCCTCGCGTCCGGCCTCCTTGGCGAGCGTCGCCATGGAACTGGGAAACAGCGCGGATGCCCAGCCGCCGTTGCGGCCCGAGGCACCGAAGCCGGCGATCTCCTTCTCGATGATGGCGATGCGCAGATCGGGACGTGCCTGCGCCAGGTAGTAGGCGGTCCACAGGCCGGTGAATCCGGCACCGACGATCGCGACGTCGACCTCGATGTCACTGGTCAGCGGCCCGCCGGGGATGAGGTCATCGCCGCACGTCTCATGCCACAGGGAGAGGGATCGATAGTCAGCCAGCGCAGGGGCCATGGCGCCAGTGTCGCTGGCCCCAGCGTCGGCCGTCAAAGCGAGGGCGCAGTGTTGCGGCCGTGTGTCAACAAGGTGAAATCTTGCGCCAACTCGGGCAAAACGCAACGAAAACCCGTCTCTGAGTTGGTGCTAGTCGGGAAGCCGTGCCACTATCGGGAAATCCGGCGAGCGACGGTGTTCGCCGGGCGTGAGGGAGGCTTACTGTGGCGGTAGCTACGGGTCCTGGCGGAGGTGTGTCAAGACGCAATGTCTTGGTGGGAGGGGCCATAGGTGCCGCGAGTTTGGCGACACTTCCGTTGTTTTCTACCCCTGGTAAACAGCAAGATCCGTTGAGTTGCGTGGCTCCGGACCTGAGCGAGAGTGAGCGCAGGCTCATCATCTCGAACTGGCCGGAGTACATCGACGCTGATGAGGACGACTACGAGTCCACGCAGACGCTGTTTGCCAACGAATACGACATCGACGTCACGTACGTCGCGGATGTCAACGACAACGTCGAGTTCTTCGCGAAGGTTCAGAATCAGCTGGGCAACTGCCAGCCGACCAAGCGAGACATGATGATGCTCACGGACTGGATGGCCGCGCGCATGATCAACATGGGCTGGATTCAGCCTCTGAACAAGGCGAACGTCCCGAACCTCGACAAGAACCTGATCTCGTCGCTGCGCGGTGTGGGATGGGATCCCAACCGCGAATACTCGGCGCCGTGGCAGGCGGGCTTCACGGGCATCGCGTACAACAAGTCGCTTGTTGGTGAAGTCAAGACCATCTCCGAGTTGCTGACCCGCCCTGACCTCAAGGGCAAGGTGACGGTGCTGTCCGAGATGCGCGACACCATGGGCCTGATCATGCTGAGCCAGGGCGCTGACCCGGCCAACTTCGATCAGAACCAGTGGGAGAACGCGATCGAGGAGCTCACCAGGGCCAAGCGTGATGGCCAGATCCGCGCGTTCACCGGCAACGAGTACATCAATGACCTCGCCAACGGAAACATCGCGGCCTGCATCGCCTGGTCCGGCGACGTGGCGGCGGCGGACGACGAGAACCTCATCTTCCTGCCGCCGGACGACGGAATGATGGTCTGGGCAGACAACATGCTCATCCCCAACATGGCGAGCCACCAGCTCAACGCCGAGCGGTGGATCGACTGGTACTACAACCCGGAGATCGCAGCGCTGCTCGCTGCTTACGTCTGGTTCGTGTGCCCCGTCGAGGGCGCGCGGGAGGCGATGGAGGAGATCGACCCCGAACTGGTCGACAACCCCCTCATCTTCCCGACTGAGGAGTACCTAGCCAGCACCCATGCGTTCATGGCCCTTGAGGAAGGGCAGATGCGCGACTACGAAGGAGATTTTGCCCATGTCATCAATGGCTAGCGACGCGCCCCGCGACCTCAAGCTGACGGCCCTCACCAAGACGTACCCCAACGGGTTCCAGGCGGTGAAGGCACTCGACCTGGTGGTGCCGGCTGGCTCGTTCTTCGCGCTGCTTGGCCCTTCTGGATGCGGCAAGACCACCACGCTGAGGATGGTCGCGGGACTCGAGGAGCCCACGAGCGGCACGATCGAGATCGGCAACCAGGAGATCACCTTCGACAAGCCGTACCGTCGGCCCGTCAACACGGTGTTCCAGAACTACGCGCTGTTCCCGCACCTGACGATCGCGGAGAACGTGGCATTCGGTCTGCGCCGTCGCGGCAACAAGAATCCGGGTCAGCAGGTCAAGGACATGCTCGAGCTCACGGAGCTCACGGCGCAGGCAGAGAAGAAGCCTGGTCAGCTCTCCGGTGGTCAGCAGCAGCGTGTCGCACTCGCTCGCGCGCTCATCAACCGCCCAGAGGTGCTGCTGCTCGACGAGCCGCTCGGCGCCCTGGACCTCAAGCTCCGTCGCAGCATGCAGATTGAGCTCAAGCAGATCCAGAGCGAGGTGGGCATCACCTTCGTCCACGTGACCCACGACCAGGAGGAGGCCATGACCATGGCCGACACCGTCGCGGTCATGAACCAGGGTGTCATCGAGCAGATGGGTCCGCCCGCCGAGCTCTACGAGAACCCCAAGACCACATTCGTCGCCAACTTCCTTGGCCAGTCCAACCTCATCGCCGGCGAGATCGTCGGCCGCGAAGGCAAGATGGTCAAGGTCAACATGCACGGCACTGTGGTCTCGATCAACGAGGACCGCGCCCACGCCGACAGCGGCAAGGGCTGGGTGGGAATCCGCCCGGAGAAGGTGCTCATCGCACCGGCCGGCGAGCCCATCGACGCTCCTGGCAACCACATGACCGGTGCCGTGGTCGTGGACTCGAGCTTCATGGGTGTCTCCACGCAGTACCTCGTGAAGATGCCGTGGGGCCAGGACATCCTGTGCCACGAGCAGAACACGGGCAAGCGCGGCGTGCTTCGCCCTGGAACCGCCGTGGACGTCTCATGGCGACCGGAGTTCGCATTCCTCCTCGATGCCTCGCAAGACGTCGACGCGGGTCGCGAGGAGGACTGACGTGGCCCCCCTGTCCCGACGCCGCACCGGGTATCTGCTGATACTTCCGGCAGCGGTTTGGCTGCTGGCGTTCTTCGTCATCCCGTTCTACTCGCTGCTCGCGAGCTCGCTGTTCGACCCGAACGGCTCCACGCTCTCTGGCTACGAGGTGACCTGGCGCTTCGCGAACTACGCCGATGTCCTCGGTGAGTACCTCCCGCTGCTGCTGAAGTCGCTGTGGTGGGCCCTGATCGCCACCTTCATCTGCCTCGTGCTCGGCTACATCCTGGCCTACGCGATTGCGTTCAAGGCGGGCCGCTGGAAGAACGTCATGCTCGTGCTCGTCATCGCACCGTTCTTCACGAGCTTCCTGCTCCGCACGCTCGCGTGGAAGCTGATCCTTGGCGACGACGGCTGGGTCGTCGATACGCTGCGGGCGCTGTACCTGCTGCCTCCGGACGGCAGGCTCCTTGCCACGCCGGTCGCGGTGGTTGCGGGCCTTGCCTACAACTTCCTGCCGTTCATGATCCTGCCGCTCTACACGAGCCTCGAGAAGATCGACACTCGCCTCCACGAGGCCTCGAGCGACCTGTACGCGAACCCCGTCAAGACCTTCTTCAAGGTGACGTGGCCGCTGTCGCTTCCCGGCGTCGTTGGCGGCACGCTGCTGACCTTCATCCCGGCGAGCGGCGACTACATCAACGCCGAACTGCTAGGTGGCGCCAACGATCAGATGATCGGCAACGTCATACAGACTCTGTTCACCACAACGAGTGACTACGCCCGTGCTGGCGCGCTGTCAATTCTGATGATGGCGATCATCGTGGTGATGGTCATGTTCTATGTCCGCAAGGCGGGAACGGAGGAACTGCTGTGATCGCGCGAATCGGCAGGGCACTGCGCAGCAAGGTCACCTTGCTGCTGGGTGTGCTCGTCATCCTCTACATGTACATCCCGAACATGATCGTGGCGCTGATGTCGTTCAACGACGCCTCGTCCAACCGCAACCTGTACAAGTTCCAGGCCTTCACGTGGGACAACTGGACCAACATGTGCGCTCCTGACGGCATGTGTGAGTCCGTGGTCACGAGCGTTAAGATCGCGTTCTTGACGACCATCGTTGCCACCGCAATCGGCACGGCCGCGGCGTTCGGTCTGGTGCGTCACCGCTTCACGGGTCGCACCACGATGAACCTCATCCTGTTCCTGCCCATGGCCACCCCCGAGATCGTGATGGGCTCCTCGCTCCTCGCGCTCTTCGTGGCCGCCGGTCAGGGCGGAAACCTGGGCTTCGTGACGATCCTCATCGCGCACATCATGTTCTGCATCTCGTTCGTGGTTGTCACGGTCAAGTCCCGCCTCGCGGGCCTCGACTCGAACCTCGAGCAGGCGGCAATGGACCTGTACGCGACGGAGGCTCAGACGTTCCGCAAGGTGACGCTTCCGCTCGTGTTCCCGGGCATCCTCGCCGCGGCGCTGCTGAGCTTCTCCCTGTCCTTCGACGACTTCATCATCACGAACCTCAACGCCGGTCAGACGGTGACGTTCCCGATGTACGTCTGGGGTGCCGCGCAGCGCGCCCTTCCGATGGAAGTCAACGTCGTCGGAACGCTCATGTTCATCATCGCCCTGGCCCTCGTGATCATCGGCGAGGTCGGCTCGCGCAAGCGCCGCAAGATGCTCGCGGCGAGGTAGGCCAGACACAGGCGAGACTTCGCACACAGCTGACGACAGCGTCGGGCGGTCACCACGACCCCCGACGCTGTCTCGCGTTAGGGACGCTCCGCACGGATGGTGTGACTGAAGTGACGAATGGGGACGGCAAAGCCCAGTTGGGCGTCACATCAGTCTCACGCGTCACAGCGCCCGTGCGGAGCGTTCCGTGCCGCGCCGGGGGTTGCGCGCCGCACGGTTGCGTACGCCTTTGCTTGGCGCGGCAGACGGCCCGACGCTGTCGCGAGTTAAGCGGCAGTGCTCGCTAGAGCATTGCTCCAGCATTGGTGAGCACCTCGCGCAGGATCGAGCCGATCTCGTCGAACTCTGCCTGGCCGATGATGAGCGGCGGCGAGAGCTGGATGACCGGGTCGCCACGGTCGTCGGCGCGGCAGTACAGGCCGGCCTCCCACAGCGCGCCGGAGAGGTAGCCGTAGAGAACGCGCTCGCACTCTTCGGGCGTGAGCGTCTCGCGGGTGGCCTTGTCACGCACCAGTTCGATGCCGTAGAAGTAGCCGGCGCCGCGCACGTCGCCAACGATGGGCAGATCCTTGAGGCCTGACAGCACGTCGAAGAACGCCGCCTCATTGCTGCGCACGTGGGGGAGCAGTCCCTCGTTTTCGATAACGTCGAGGTTCGCGAGTGCCACTGCGGCCGCAACCGGGTGGCCGCCCCACGTGTAGCCGTGCGCGAACATCTGGCCGGGCTGCATGAACGGCTCGGCGACGCGGTCGGAGACCAGCATGGCTCCCATGGGCGCGTAGCCGGAGGTGAGGCCCTTCGCGGACGTGATGATGTCCGGCACATAGCCGTAGCGGGTGGAGCCGAACAGCTCGCCAAGGCGACCGTAGGCGCAGATGACCTCGTCACTCACGAGCAGCACGTCGAGCTCGGTGCAGATTTCGCGCACGCGCTGCCAGTAGCCGGGCGGCGGCGGGAAGCAGCCGCCAGCGTTCTGCACGGGCTCGAGGAAGACCGCGGCGACCGTGTCCGGTCCCTCGGCCTCGATCGCGAGGCGGATCTGCTCCGCGGCCCACAGGCCGAACGCTTCGGGGTCGGAGCCGTCGAGCGCTCCGGCCGTGATCTCGGAGGCGCGGTACAGGTTGGTGTTGGGCACGCGGAACGTCGAGGGGACCAGCGGCTCGAACTGCTGCTTGAGCACTGGCAGTCCCGTGATGGACAGTGCGCCCTGCGTGGTGCCGTGGTAAGCGACGGCGCGGGAGATCACCTTGTGCTTTCCGGGCTTGCCGGTGATCTTGTAATAGTTCTTGGCGAGCTTCCATGCTGACTCGACGGCCTCGGAGCCGCCGGTGGTGAAGAACACGCGGTTGATGTCTCCTGGTGCCGCGGCGGCGAGGCGCTCGGCGAGCTCGATCGCGCGCGGGTGCGCATAGGACCAGATGGGGTGGTAGGCGAGTTCGCGCGCCTGGGCGGCGGCAGCGTCGGCCAGTTCGGTGCGGCCGTGGCCCACCTGGTTGACGTACAGGCCGGAGAGGCCGTCGAGGTAGCGCCTTCCTGCCTCGTCGTAGATGTAGGCGCCCTCGCCGCGCACGATGACGGGCACGTCCTTCTGGGCCCAGCGAGCGTGCTCGGTGAAGTGCATCCAGAGGTGGTTGCGGGCGGCGTTCTGCAGACCGTTGCTGTCCACGGTATCTATCCAACTTTCGCGACGGCACCGCCGTGGTGCCTGTCATAACTTGAGTTCTACCCCACTAGTGTCCTGGACGCGGGGGCTAACGAGGAAATGCGACGCGGCGGCGGGCCAGCAGCCGTGTCACGCGAGGGCTGCCGCGAGATCCCCGCGCGGTTCCACAACCACAGTCTCAAGCCCTTGCCATGCCGCCGCAGTGGCGAGTTCTTCTCGCAGCGCGGAGGCGACCGCAGTGTCGGGCCGACGTCGCGCGCCCGGTGCCGTGCCGGGCTCTCGCCACGCCGCGAGCACCACGAGCGCCTTGTTCTTGCGGTCCGCCTTGAGGTCCACGCGAGCGACGATCTGGTCGCCAAGCAGGAACGGCAGGCAGTAATACCCGTAGTGGCGTTTGGGCGCGGGCGTGTAGATCTCGATGCGGTAGTCGACGGCGAACATCCGTTCAAGGCGCGGCCGGAACCAGCACACGGGATCGAAGGGACTGAGGAGGGCCGACGCTGTGGCCCGGCCAGGATCCGCCGCTCCCGTCGCGAGCAGCGTGGGTTCGCTCCAGCCCTCGACGCTCACCCATTGGGCAAGGCCGCGCTCGACCGCGGACTCGGCAAACGGCGGCAGCTCACTCGCGGTGAGTGACTTGGGAGCGAGCAGGCGGAAGTGGTCCGCGATGTCGCGCAGCGTGCCCACTCCCACCGAGCCAATGGCGTGGTCGAAGAACAGTTGGCGCCCCTCCGTGAGAGTCAGCGCCGGGGCGTGCGCGGCTGCCTCGCCCCATGCGCGCTCCGTGGAATCGTAGGTGCGCGTGAAGTTGCGGCCGCGCGAGCCCGCGACGTCACCCACTAAGAAGAGGTACTCGAGCGCGAGCTTGACGTGGCTGTAGTCCCACCATGTGCCCTTGGGTCGCTGGCGAGGGGACAGGTGCTCGAGATCGCCCGCAGTCACGGGCCCGCGCTCATTGACGGCGGCGAGCACGTCCTCGATCAGCCCTGGCGACTCGGCCCTCAGCCGCTCTCGAGTCGCCTTCGCCCAGCGGCCGTCTTTGGTCATGCGAGGTCGCATCGCGGGCAGCAGGCTCAGCGGCATCACCGCCGCCTCATGCCCCCAGTGTTCGAACCCGTGCGCGCCGTGACCATCCGGAGGTCCCCACAGGAACTCGTCGAGCGCCGCGGGGTCATACGCGCCGTATCGAGAGAACAGCGGCATGTAGTGCGCACGGGCGAACACGTTGACGGAGTCGAGCTGCAGCACGCCCTGCCTGTCCAAGTACTGCGCGAAGTCGGCCTCGCGCACGCGCCGCCTGGGCCTGCGCGTCGCAATCCCCTGCGCGTTCAAGAAGATGCGACGGGCCTCGGAGGCGGACAGATCAGCGCTCATTCGGCCACCATAGCCGCGAGAACTGACAAGGCGACGGGGCCGATTTCCTACGCCAGCGTCGGGCCGTGTATCCTTGACCGGCTTGCCCCGATAGCTCAGTCGGCAGAGCGTCTCCATGGTAAGGAGAAGGTCCAGGGTTCGATTCCCTGTCGGGGCTCGGTTTGATGGTCGTTTGCGACCGTTTTTCCCCCGGCGGGGTAGCTCAGTCGGTTAGAGCACACGACTCATAATCGTGGGGTCGCGGGTTCGAGTCCCGCCCTCGCTACGGGGTGCAATCGGCACCCAACGCGCGCCCGGCGGTCGCGTGATCAACAAGGCTAGGAGCAATTCCCATGGCAAAGAACGACATCCGTCCCAAGATCACGCTTGCGTGCGTTGACTGCAAGGACCGCAACTACATCACGCGCAAGAACCGCCGCAACAACCCCGACCGTGTGGAGCTCAACAAGTTCTGCCCCAAGTGCGGCAAGCACACGGCGCACCGCGAGACGCGCTGAGTCTTTCTTCAAACGCCCGGTTCCTCAGGTGAGGGGCCGGGCGTTTGCTGTGCTCGCGCGCTGGCCGCGTCCGCAGGGCCGTCGACTCCAGGGCCCCTCATCCGTGGAGCTCGGGCAGCCAGGGCCCGTGGCGCCCAGCACCCTGCCTCCATTGCCCCTGCCCCTGCCCGACGCTGGGGTGGCCTGCGCGTGTTGCCCAGCCACAGCGTCGGGCGGGCTTGGGTAGGGTTGAACCGTGCCAGTGAATCCCGATGCTGAAGGCCGCTCCTATGGCCCGCACGAGCCGTACGAGGTGACTCGCGTGAAGATCCGCGAGTTCGCGAACGCGGTGGATGCGAACTCCTTTGCCCACTTCAACCCGGAGGCAGCTCGCGCCGAGGGCTACGACGACGTCGTGGCGCCCACCACGTTCGCGGTGGTCATCGCGCAGCGCGCGGAGTTCCACGTGGTGACGGATCCCGAGGTGGGAGTCGACTTCTCGCGAGTGGTGCACGCGGATGAGCGCTTCACGCATCACCGCCCCATCGTGGCTGGCGACGTCATCTCCACGACCGTGCACATCGACAAGATCATTCAGCGCGGCGGGATCTCCACGGTGACGACGCGAGCGGAACTCGCGGACGCGGACGGAAACCCCGTCTCCACTGTCATCTCGACCCTGGCCGTGAGGGAGGACGCATGAGCGACGAGAACCTGCCGTCCTTCGACGGCCTGGAAGTGGGCCAGGTGGTGGCCACGCGCGAGGTGGAGTTCACTCGCGACACCCTGGTGCGCTACGCGGGAGCTTCCGGCGACTTCAACCCCATCCACTACAACGACCTTGTGGCGGAGCAGGTGGGACTTCCCGGTGTCATCGCGCACGGCATGCTGACCATGGGCACTGCTGCCTCCGTGGTGGAAGAGTGGGCGGGTCCCGGCAACGTTCAGGACTTCCAGACGCGCTTCGCTCGGCCCGTCGTGGTGCCCAATCCGGGTGCCGCAGTGGTGACCTTCACGGCGACCGTTGGCGCGCTTGATCCCGAGCTGCGGACGGCAAGGATCGACGTCACGGCGGAGTTCGAAGGCGCCAAGGTGCTGATCAAGACCCAGGCGCTGGTCACCTGCGCGTAGCGACGCGCGGGATTTGTCTCGCTTGGCCCTTTTGACCGGCGGGAATTTGTAGGTCGCCTACAAACGAAACGGGCAACCGTTGGACGCGCCCAGCCGTCGCCGGTGGCCCCCTTCCTGCCACGATTCGAGCATGGCAGAAACAAAGGAGAACGCAGCCCCCAAGCACGGCTTGGACGGCTACTTCCGGATCACCGCAAGGGGATCCTCGATCGGTCGTGAAGTCCGCGGTGGACTCACGACCTTCCTCACGATGGTCTACATCGTGGTCCTCAACCCGATCATCCTTTCCGGCGTGCCGGACAACACCGGCAAGTACCTTGGCGGCGGCACCGAGCCTGGCAGCGGCTTCGTCGCGATCGCGACGGCTACCGCACTCGTCGCCGGGCTGATGACCCTCCTCATGGGCGGATGGGCCCGATTCCCGCTGGCTGTGGCGGCTGGCCTGGGCATCAATGGCTTCGTCGCCTATGGACTTGTCGGCTCCGGCAAGCTCACCTGGGAACAGGCGATGGGTCTCATCGTCCTCGAGGGTGTGCTGGTCCTGATCCTCGTGCTCACCAAACTTCGCGTGAAGTTCCTCATTGCGATCCCGATGGCCCTCAAGAAGGCCATCGCCGCAGGTATCGGTCTGTTCCTCGCGTTCATCGCGTTCTGGGACTCCAAGGTCACGCGCGACCCGGGTGCTGACTTCGATCCCACACCCTCCGAGTTTGGTGCCGGTGGCTACATCACCTCGTGGACGCTCGTGGTGTTCTTCTTTGGCGTGTTCCTTGCGGGCATCCTGCTGGTCAAGAAGGTCAAGGGCGCGCTCCTGTACTCGATCGTCGCGTCCACGGTGCTCGCGTTCATCATCGAGGCGATTCGCCCCCAGGCATGGGGCCTCAACACCCCCACGTTCAAGGACCTCGACTTCACCCCGCTGCAGTTCGACACGGTCTTCCAGATCGATCTCTTTGGCGCCTTCACCGAGGACGCTGGGGTGGGCTTCCTCTCGGCGCTGCTCCTGGTCTTCTCGTTGCTCGTCGTCGACTTCTTCGACACGATGGGCACGATGACGGCCGTCGGTGAAGAGGCAGAGCTCAACGACGAGCAGGGCATCCCGGAGAACTCTCAGGAGATCCTCATCGTCGACTCGATCTCGGCCGTTGCCGGTGGTCTCGGCGGTGTCTCGTCGAACACCTCGTACATCGAGTCTGCGTCGGGTGTTGGCGACGGCGCCCGCACGGGTCTGGCCTCCATCGTGACCGGTATCGCGTTCCTGCTGACGATGTTCGTGAGCCCCATCGCTCAGGTCATTCCCCACGAGGCGGCGACTCCGGTGCTCGTCATCGTTGGTCTGATGATGCTGCGCGGCGCCATCGACATCGACTGGAAGGACTACCGCATCGCGGTGCCCGCGTTCCTCACGATCATCATCATGCCGTTCGGCTACTCGATTGCCGCCGGTATTGGTGTGGGCTTCATCGCCTACGTCGTGATCAACGCGTTCACGGGCAAGGCCAAGGAGATCAAGCCGCTCATGTGGATCGGCGCTGCGGCGTTCGTCATCTACTTCGCGCTGCCGGGTCTGCAGAGCCTCTTCGGCATCAGCTGATCAGTTCCACCTCGAGGGGCGTCGTCCGCAAGGGCGGCGCCCCTCGTGTCTTTCCGCCCCGACGCTGTGGTGACGGCAGCGCGAAGCCTCGCCCCAGCGTCGGGCGGGATGAGAAACGGTTAGGCGGGAACGGGGCCCGTGGTGTTGCCGCGACGGAACTCAAGCTGCATCACGACGCGCTCGGGAGTGCGGCCCTCAAGGAGCGCCTTGACCTCGGAGGCAAGCACGCGGCCCTTGGCGGCGCCGTCCTGCTTCATCGTGGTGACCTCATGCGGCGCCACCCAGGGCAGGTCCAGGCCGTCGAAGCCGGTGACGGACAGGTCGTCGGGGACCGAGAGGCCCTTCTCCTTCGCGGCGAGGATGACGCCGCCAGCGAGGAGGTCGGACTGGCACACGATCGCGGTGGGTCGCGACTCGTGGGCGAGCGCAAGGTGGCCGGCCGCGATGCCTGCCTCCACCATGGACGCGTGCGACTCGATGATGACGCACGGCTCCACGCCGGCGATCTGGAACGCGTCGAGGCGGTGGTGAATGGGCGTCCACGCGGCCCGGGTGGTCTCCTCGCGGGTGATGACGCGAGTGTCCGCCTCCACACCGAACGGCAAGGTGACGGTGCCGATGCGCTCGTGACCCAGCTCGCGAAGGTGCTGGATGAGCTGCACGGTCGCTGCGGTGTCGTCGATGTCGAGCGAGCCGGCGCCTTCGGGGGCGGGACCCTCCATGACAACCATGGGGATGCCGCGACGCTTCGCGATCTGCAGTGCCGGCTCATCGTGGTCGCGCACGCGAAGCACCACGACGGCGTCCATCGCGGCGGTATCGAGCAGCGTGCGCTCGCCGGGCTCGCCGGTGGGCTGCGGGATGAGCAGCACGCCAACGCCCATGAGGCCAAAGTCGGCGATGAGCGAGTCAAGGATGCGCAGGTTCAGCGGGTCGCGGAAGGAGCGAGCGAACTTCTCGTGGATGACCACGCCGACGATGCCGGAGCGGCCCGAGCGCAGCGCCCGACCCTGCGGCGACGGACCGCCATAACCGAGCTCTTCTGCGGCGCGCTCGACGCGCGCCTTGGTGTCGGGGGAGATCGGACCCGCACCTGAGTAGGTGAGTGACACCGTCGACAGGGACACGCCTGCGCGTGCGGCGACGTCTGCCATGGTTGGCTTCTTGGCTTTAGCCACGTCTTCCCCTTTGAATTGGACGTACGCTCAAGAGTAGCGGCTTCGAAACGTTTAGAAATGTCCGACGCTGGACCTACCAAGTGGTTAGGTTCAGCCCGCTCTGAGGGTGAGAATACAAGGGTGACTTCACCTTCCACTGCGGCGACGCCGAGTGCCCACCGCGTGCGTCAGTCCCGCATCGGCGTCCTCACCCTGTTTTGGATCATGGGCGTGTTCCTCGCGACCTTCGTGTCGCGCACGCCCAGCGTCACCGAACTGCTCGATGTGACCACGGGGCGCCTGGCCCTGCTCATGCTTGCGGGCGCGGTCGGCGCGCTCTTCGCGCTCACCTTGACCGGCTGGTTCGTCGCCCGCTTCGGCACGCGCAGCGTGCTGTGGTGGTCCACGTTCATCTACCTGGCCGCCTTCTTGGTGGTGGCCTGGTCCACCGCAGCGGGCAATCAGTTCTGGTTCGCGCTGGGCCAGTTCTTCGTCTCCTTCGGCTTCGCCTTCACGAATGTCTCGATGAACACCGAGGCCGCGAACGTCGAGCATTGGATGAAGCGAGCGGTGATGCCGCAGTTCCACGCCGCATTCTCTGTGGGCATGGCGGTGGGCCTTGGCGCGGGCGCCCTCGTATCCCACCTTGGCGTTGCGCCCGTGTGGCACTTCGTGGGGGCGGCAATCATCCTCACGGTCGTGCGTATGGCGGTCATCGCCCCGGCCGTCGTCTATGGAGAGCCGAATCCCGAGGGCGCTCGCGGGGGCTTCGGCGGGCCGTTCAAGACCGCGCGTGACGAGTTCCGCGAGCGTCGCGTCGTGCTCATTGGCCTCATCGTCTTCGCCGCCTCGACCATCGAGGGCGCTGCCGCCCAGTGGGCGTCGCTTGCGGTCGTGAAGGGCTTCGACATGTCGGAGGCCATCGGCGACATCGCGTATTGGGTGTTCGTCGTCGCGATGGTCACCACTCGCGGACTCGGCGCCCCGATCATCGGTCGCTTGGGGCGCGTCGTGGCGCTGCGGAGCTCCGCCGTCCTCGTCTTCGTGGGCGTGCTGATCTTTGCGTTCACTCCGGTGTTCTGGCTCGTCCCCGTCGCGATGGTGCTGTGGGGCCTTGGCGCCGGCCTCGGCGTGCCCATCGGCTTCTCCGCGGCCTCTGACGAGCCCAGCAAGGCGGCAAGCCGGGTCGCGGCCGTGTCCACCTTCTCGACCATCGCGGGCCTCGTCATGCCCCAGGTGATCGGCCGCCTCGGCGACGTGATCGAGTTGCGCAAGGCGATCACCGTGGTCTGCATCGGTGCGGTGCTGTCCTTCGTCATCGCCCGCGCGGTGCGCACTGAGGGCCCGCTGTTCCGCAGTCACCGGGCGCTCGCACGCTCGGTCGCTGGCGAGGCCTCCATCGAGCCCGATGAGGTGCGCTTCGAGGAGGACACCACTGGCGATGGCGTCCCTGACGAGTTCGACGACGCTCCCGATACCCTGAAGTCATGACGGACCTCTCCGAGCTGACCACGTTGCGGGTTGGCGGCCCGGCCGCTCGCTTCGAGCAGGTCCACAGCGAAGCCGACCTCATCGACGCCGTGCGCACCGCAGATGCTGAGGGCACGCGGCTCCTTGTCATTGGCGGCGGCTCCAACCTCGTCGTTCCCGACGAGGGCTTCGACGGACTCGTCCTGCAGGACGCCCGACAGGACATGTCGATTCAGGACGACGGCTTCTGCGGAGGCGTCTCCGTCACCGCCACGGCCGGCACCAACTGGGATGACGTGGTGGCGCGTGCCATCAGCGACGAGTGGGTGGGTGTCGAGGCGCTGAGCGGCATTCCTGGTTCCATGGGTGCGGCCCCCGTCCAGAACATCGGCGCCTATGGTGCGGAACTCAGCGACACACTCGCCTCCGTGCGGGTCTGGGATCGCGAGAGCTCGGCGGTGCGCACTCTTCCACTCATCGAGTTGCGGTTCGGGTACCGCACTTCGATCCTCAAGCGTTCCCTCGTCGCCCCCTACGGCCCGACGCCGCGGTACGTCGTCATGGACGTCACCTTGCAGATGCGGTTCGGCACGCGGTCGGCCGAAGTGAAGTACGGTCAGCTCGCCGATGCGCTCGGCATCGAAGTGGGCGGCACCGCGTCGACGGCCGCGGTGCGCGAGGCCGTCCTCGCGCTGCGCTCCTCCAAGGGCATGGTGCTCGACCCCAGCGACTACGACACGTGGAGCGCCGGCTCCTTCTTCACCAACCCCGTGGTGAGCGAAGACCAGGTTCCGGAGGGAGCGCCCCGCTACCCAGCGTCGGGCGGTGTGAAGACCTCTGCCGCGTGGCTCATTGAGCACGCGGGATTCTCCAAGGGATTCGCGCTCCCAGGCTCGAGCGCCGCGCTGAGTTCGAAGCACACGCTCGCGATCACCAACAGGGGGGGCGCCACGGCGGCCCAGGTGCTCGAACTTGCGGACCACATCAAGGCCGGCGTGCGCGACGCGTTCGGTATCGAACTGGTTCCGGAGCCGGTGATCGTCTAGACACGAAAACGGGCGGGACGCTTGCGCGCCCCGCCCGGATTCTGAAGTGGTGGCTCAGCCGTCTGCCGCGATCGCCTGCAGGATGTCGAGGCGAGAGGCGCGCCAGGCGGGCCAGATCGCCGCGAGCACGCCCGCGATCGCTGCCAGCACGGTGTAGACCGCGAGCCACACCCACGGAATCGCCACCGTGCCGAAGCCCTGCTCCTCAAGCGAGATGACCAGGGCGGAACCCAGGCCAACGCCAAGGAACATGCCCAGGATCGTGCCGAAGATCGCCATGACCATCGACTCGATGGTGATCATCTTCCAGATCGAGGACTTGCGCAGACCAACGGCCCTGAGCAGTCCCACCTCGCGGGTGCGCTCGGTGACGGACAGCAGGAGCGTGTTGGCCACACCCAGCAGGGCGATGAGCAGAGCCGTCAGCAGCAGCGCCGAGATGACGCCGAGGATGAAGTCGATCGCCTGGGTCACGATCTGCTGCAGCTGGCTGGGCTGCTGCAGCAGCACCATGGGGTAGGAGTCTGCGAGCTCTTCCTCGATGGCGGACTGCACCTCGTCGACGTCAGCGCCGTCGTTGAGGAGCACGAGTGCCTGGATGACGTCGAGGTCGCCAAAGAGCTGCTCGCTGGTCTCCCAGTCCACCCACAGGTGAGAGCCGTCATCGTTGGCATAAGTGCCCGTGACGGTGAGCGTCGCAGTGCCTTCGTTGCCCTCGAGGGTGATCTGGTCGCCCACGTCGTAGCCGAGAGCCTTGACCGTGGGGTCGATGAAGACGCCGCCGTCAAGCTCAGACAGCTCGGGATCCGTCGCCACTTCCATGGTGGCGTTGACCGTGGCGGGATCGACGACGTTGACGAAGTACTCGCCGCCGTCGAGCTCCACTTGCGAGAAGCCGAACGTCGACAGGATGTCCACGTCGTCATTGCTCGTGATGATGTCCTGAGCGCCCTGCGGAATCCTGCCCTCGCCACCGATCACGACGAACTCAGCGTGAATCTGCTCGAAGCCGCTTGTGAGGCTGGACTTGAGCGACTCCGTGAACGTCGAAGTCAGGGCGAGCAGCATGACGCCGATCATGATCGCCGCGGCCGTGTTGGACGAGCGGCGGGGCTCTCGCTTGATGTTGTTCGCGGCGAGCTTGCCGTCAATGCCCATCATCCTGGTCAGCGCGCCGCGCAGACCATAGGCGAGGGGAACGAGCACCTGGGCCGCAAGGAGCGTTGCTCCAAGGACCAGCAAGAGCGCGCCGGCACCCACATAGATGAACGGCTTCTCGACGGACGTGTACAGGCCGATGAACACCGCCACGAGACCCAGCAGAGCCATCGCGCCACCCACGATGTTGCGGCGCGCGAGCGGCTTGCGAGAGTCCGTCGCCGCCTCGCGCAGCGCCTCCATGGGGGAGATGCCCGATGCGTGGATCGCCGGCGCGAGAGCCGCACCGATCGTGACGATCAGACCCAGGATGTAGCTCCACGCGATCGCCGCAATCGGCAGGCTTACGGTGCCCAGGATGCTCGCGCCGAAGGTGCTCACGAGGGCCGCTGCACCCAGCGCAAGCAGGTAGCCGATCAGCAGACCGATGCTCGATCCGACGATCGCGACGATGCCCGCCTCAAGCAGGACGGTGGTGCGCACCTGGTGGCCCGTCGCGCCGATCGCGCGCAGCAGACCGAACTCCCTGGTGCGCTGCGTGACGATGATGCGGAACGTGTTGACGATGATGTACGAGCCGACGAACAGCGCGATGAGGCCGAACGCGATGGCGAAGATGTTGATGTAGTTGAGGAATGTGCCGAGTTCTTCGATCTGCTCCTCTGCCTTGTCTTCACCGGTGATCGCACGGGTTCCCTCGGGGAGCACCTCATTGATCGCCTTAACGAGGTCGTCGTTGTTCGCGCCCTCCTCCGTCACCACCCCGATCGAGGCGTAGCCCGGCTCCCCCTGGATCTCCAGCGCGGCCTCGGTGGTGATGAAAGCCAGGGCTGCTCCCTGGAGGCTGTTGTCTTCGCCAAAGCGGATGGTGCCAACGAGAGTGAACTCCTTGACGCCCTCGTCGGTCGTCACGCGAACGACGTCGCCGATCTCGTAGCCGAGCGTCGCCGCCCCGTCGAAGTCGATGACGATCTCATCGTCTGCCTGCGGACCACGGCCGTCCTCGATGGTCGACAGATCCATGGCGGAATCGCCTGTCCAGTTGAACATCTGCGTGCCGCTGAAGACGGGCGCGCCGCCGGCCTCCTCATTGGGAAGGAGAGAGCCCCTGACCTGGATGCCGCCGCTGGCCGCTGCCACGCCATCGATGGCCTGGACGGCCGAAACGTCGGCATCGCTGAACACAGGGTCACCTGCCACGAACGGGTCGCCGCCGCCAACCTGGCTGTCGGGGTCGATCTCAACGACTACGTCCTGCGAACCGTAGATGTCGCTGAACAGGTCGTTGAACCCACTGCGCAGGGCAGACGTGAAGGTGAAAGTCGCGGCCACGAGCGAGACGCCGAGCGCCACCGCGATAGCCGTGAGGATAAGTCGACCCGGCTTCTGCCGGACCGATCGAACTGCAAGTCTGAACATCGATCAGCGACCCATCTGCTTCATGCGGTCAAGCACCTTCTCCGCGGTGGGCTCCCGCATCTCGTCGACGATCACGCCGTCGGCGAGGAACAGGATGCGGTCCGCGTAGGACGCGGCCGTGGGGTCGTGCGTGACCATGACGATCGTCTGGCCGAACTCCTTGACGGCGCGACGCATGAACGCGAGCAGCTCGGCGCCGGACTTGGCGTCGAGGTTTCCTGAGGGCTCGTCCGCGAAGATGATCTCGGGACGCGACACGAGAGCGCGCGCAACCGCGACGCGCTGCTGCTGACCGCCCGAGAGCTCGGCGGGCAGGTGCGTGAGGCGGTCGCCGAGGCCGAGGATCCCGATGATCTCGTCGAACCATGCGGGATCGACCTTCGCTCCGGCGATGTCGAGCGGGAGGGTGATGTTCTCCTTCGCGGTGAGCGAGGGGATGAGGTTGAAGGACTGGAACACGAAGCCGATGCGCTCGCGGCGCACCTGAGTCACCTGCGCCTCGGTGAGGGAGGTGATCACCGTGCCAGCGATGCTCGACTGGCCGGCCGTGAGGCGGTCCAGGCCCGCGAGCGTGTGCAGCAGCGTCGACTTGCCAGAGCCGGAGGGACCCATGATGGCCGTGAACTCGCTGCGCGCGATGTCGACGTTGATGCCATTGAGGGCGCGCACCGCGGCCTCGCCGTGTCCGTAGTCCTTGAACCCGCCGCGCATGCTCGCGGCGATCTGCACCTGTGCGGTGTCAGGGGCGACAGTTGTCATTGTGTTCTCCTGGATGCTTTCTTGAGGAATGCACTCAGTCTTGTGGAACGCGGCCCCGAGCGGTATCCGCCGAGAGGATGGTTCTCACTAGTCCTCTAGGGGGATGGTCCCCTAGGGTCAGGCCCCCGGAACGACGATTCCTGACTCATACGCCTCGACCACTGCCTGCACGCGGTCGCGCACACCCAGCTTGGTGAGGATGTGGCTTACGTGCGTCTTGACGGTGGTGCCAGAGACGAACAGCTCCTTGGCGATCTCCTGGTTGGAGTAGCCGCGCGCCATGAGCCGCAGCACCTCCACCTCGCGCTCGGACAGGTCGCCAAGGTCGGGGGTCACGGCAGGCTGCATGCCCGACGCTCCCCTTGCGAACTGCTCGATCACTCGCCTCGTGACCTCGGGAGCCAGCAGCGCCTCGCCTGATGCGACGACGCGCACCGCATTGACGAGGGTGTCGCCGTCGGCGCTCTTGAGCAGGAAGCCGCTCGCGCCCACTCGCAGCGCCTCGTAGACGTGCTCGTCATCATCGAAAGTCGTGAGGATGACCACGCGCACGTTGGGGCACTGGTCGAGCACCTCGCGAGCGGCCGTGATGCCGTCGACCCCGGGCATGCGGATGTCCATGAGGATGATGTCGGGGTTGGCGTCCCTCGCGAGGGCCAAGGCGTGGGCGCCGTCGGACGCCTCGCCGCACACCTCGATGTCGGGCTCTGTATCGAGGATCATCTTCAGGCCCGCGCGGACCATCGCCTGATCGTCGACAAGTCCAACTCGGATCATCCATTGCCTCCCGTGAGAATGCCGATGGTGCGCTTGGGCTTGGACTCGCCCGAGCGTCGGGCCGTTGGCAGGACGGCTTTCACGACGTAGCCGCCGCCCTTCGCCGGGCCCGCGTCCAAGGTGCCGCCGAGCGCCTCGACGCGCTCGCGCATGCCTACGACCCCGTGACCGCCCGTCGAGCCGGACTCAGCCGCCGCGCCCCTGCCGTCATCGCGCACGGTGATGCGCACCTCATCGGGCAGGCGCTGCACCTCGACGGTCGCGGACGCCCCGGGGCCGGCGTACTTGAGGGCGTTGGTGAGTCCCTCTTGAACGATGCGGAAGGCGTTGAGCTCCACGCCCGCGGGCATGGGCGCGTCGCCGGTCATGGACAGGCGCACGGGCATGCCGGCCTCGCGCACCTGGCGCACCAGACTGGGGATGTCGCGGATCGACGGCGCGGGGGTGAGGCCCTGGCTGTCGGCCTCGTCCGTCTCGCGCAGCACGGCGATCATGCGCTGCATCTCGGCGAGGCCGCTGCGGCCGGATGCCGCAATAGTGGAAAGTGCCTCGGTCAGTCGCGGGTCGGTGTTGGCCGCGAGGCGACGAGCGCCCTCCGCCTGCAGGGTCATGACGGTCATCTCGTGGGCCACGACGTCGTGAAGCTCTCGAGCGATGCGGGCGCGCTCGCTGTTGACGGCCTCTCGCGCTGCGCCTGCTTTGGCCTCCTCTTGGCGAGCGTGCGTGCGCTCGAGTTCGGCGAGGTTCTCGGCACGCGCGTGCTCGATGAATCCGAGGGCGAAGGGGAGGATCACTCCAAACGCCACCGTCACGAGGGCGGTGATGTCCGCGAGGTCTGCCGCGAACACGCCAACCGCCGTCCATGCCAGCAGGATTCCGCCCATGACTGCCGCGTGCTTGTAGGCGGTGCGGCGAGGCGTGTATGCGGCGAGTCCGTAGATTGCGATGAACGGCGCAATCACCGCGAGGGAGTCCGGATAGCCCAAACCCTGGATGACGATCCACACACCACTTGTAGTCCACGCGACACCGCGCGGCGCCTGTTGCCGCCACAGCAGTGGCAGCACCTGGGCGACCATGAGCGTGTACCCCAGCGCGTCCCAGCCGCGCTGGACGCCCTCGGGGGAACTCGCCCCTGATATCGCGCTCAGCGCGGCAATGAGCAGCACGCTGCCGGCAATGAGAACATCGCCGAGCCGCGGCCACTTGATGCGCATCGTCAAAGCCTATTCGAGGGCTTACTTGTCTTCAGGGCGCTGCCAGCGGAAGCTGCGCACGGCCCAGATCGTGCCGACCACGAACCACACACCCATGATGATCGCGGTGGGCCCGTGCTGCCACGACCCGCTCACCTCGGCCACCTCGAACTCAGGCGGCAGGAACACCGAGCGCATGCCCTGTGCCAGCCACTTGAGCGGGAAGACCGCAGCGACGTTCTGCAGGAACGACGGCACTTGCGAGTACACGATGAACACGCCGGAGATGAACTGCAGGAACAGCGTCACTGGCGTGAGAATCGCCGAGCCAGCGCGAGCATTGCGCAGCAGCGAGCTCACCGCGATGCCAAGCACCACAGACGCGCCCGTGCCCAACAGGAACACCCAGGTGAAGGTGAGCCAAGCGTCGGCCGTTGTGGGGATGGTGATGTCATAGGCGACCACGCCAAGCACTATGAGCGCGGCGAGCTGAACGATCGACACGAGCAGTGCCGTGGCGAGGCGCCCTGCGAAGAACGCGGTCGTTGGCAGGGGAGTGCCGTGGAGGCGCTTGAGGATGTCCTGGTCTCGGTCTGTAGCGAGGCCAAGGGCAAGCGACTGAAAGCCCGTGTTCATGATGCCGGTGGCGATCATGCCCGCGAGGAAGTACTGCGCAAAGCTCACGCCCTGCGCCACCTCTTCGCCGCCGAAGATCGCGCCGAACAGCGCCATGAAGATCAGCGGGAACGCGAAGATGAAGATCATCTGCTCCTTGGAGCGGAAGAACTCCTTGAGCTCTACGCGCGTGCGGTCCACCGCGATCGCGGTCCATGAGGGGCGATTCACTGCGCACCTCCGATGATCTGGAAGTACACGTCTTCAAGCGACGGCTTCACCACGCTCAGGTCTTCGATCTCTCCTTCTGTGGTGGCGAGCAGTTCGCGCAGGGTTGCGGTGGGCGTCGCCGTGACTTCCCGACGCTCCTCGCCGTTCTCGCGCCAGGTCACCACAGCGTCGGTCGCGCGAGCGCGCAGTCCGCCCGGGGTGTCGAGCGCCGCGACCTGGCCGGCATTGATGATGGCGATGCGGTCCGCGAGGTATTCGGCCTCATCGAGGTAGTGGGTGGTGAGGACCACCGTGATGTTGTCATCGCGCAGCGACTCGATGAGGGACCAGAACTGACGGCGCGCCTCGGGGTCAAAGCCCGTGGTGGGCTCGTCGAGGAAGACGAGTTCTGGGCGGCCCACGAGGGCGAGCGCCACGTCGAGACGGCGGCGCATGCCGCCCGAGAGGGTGCGGGGTTTGGCGTCGGCCTTGTCGTCGAGGCCCACTGCGTGGAGCAGCTCATCTGCGCTGCGGGGGTTGGGGTAGAGGCGGCCCATGTGGGTGATGGCCTCGCGAGGGGTGAGCAGGAACTGGTCAGACGTGCTCTGGAGCATGATGCCCAGTCGCTCTCGCCACTCGCGAGTGGGATGCGCAGGGTCATGGCCCAGGACGCTGACCTCGCCGCCATTGCGCTGGCGGAAGCCTTCAAGGATCTCAACTGTCGTCGACTTGCCGGCACCGTTGGGACCCAGCAGGGCGAACACCTCGCCCGTGCGGATCTCGAGGTCCAGACCGTCGACCGCTGGCTTGTCGCCGTAGACCTTGCGCAGGCCGGCGACTTCGATAGCTGTTGACATGCCACTGACGGTAGTCGTTCCCGCGTCGCGAGAACGTCCGCCGCCGGGATGATTACGCGCTCGTCGCTGAGGATGACTCGAGAGCGTTGGCGACTACCGCGTCGATGCCCTCCTTACTGAGCGCTTCGCCGCCTGAGCGGCGCAGCAGGAACTCGCCAAGGAGCGTGCGGTAGACGATCGCGGTGCGGGTGGTCGCGGCCTCCTTGGGGACGCCTGCGGCGATGAGCAGGCTCGTGACGTAGGAGGTGCGCGCCTCGTCGACGGCGCGGACCGCCTGTCTCGCCTGCTCGTCACGGGCCGCCCAGGCGCGCAGGGCAACCTCTGCTCGGTCCCCCTGCTGCTGGCCGAACACCAAGTGGGTGAGCGCGTAGATGCGCTCGCGAGGGTCGGTGGTCTCCGACTCGATCTGCTCGATGATCGCCTGGGTGCCCTGCTCTCGCCAGAACGTGAGCATCTCAGTGAGCAGCGCCTGGCGGTCCTCGAAGTGCCAATAGAAGGAGCCCTTGGAGACTCCCAGGTCCTTCGCGAGCGGCTCGATGCGGACGGCGTCCACGCCCCCTTCGGACAAGCGGTGGAAGGCCGCGAGGGTCCAGTCCACTCGCGTCAGGGTTGCCATGCGTTGACAATACGCCACCGTATGTTCTAGCGTCACCGTACGGAAGCGTATGGAGGGGAATCGGATGCTTGAGTGGTTTGCGGCATGCCTGCTGGTGGTGATCGCCATCGCGCACTCAGTGCTTGGCGAACTGAAGCTGCTGGGGCCGCTGCTGCGTCTCGAGTGGTCGCTTACGGTGCCGCGCCCCGCCGCCGACCGCATCTTCCGCTTCGCGTGGCACCTCACCTCCGTGGCGTGGGTCGCGCTCGCCGCGGTGCTCGTGGGTGCGTCGGTCCCTGTCGCATGTGCCGCAGTGTGCCTCGTGAGTTTCGCGGTCATCATCGCAAGGGTCCCGGGGCATGTGGCTTGGCCAGCGTTCCTCGCAGCTGGCCTGCTCGCGCTGGGCTACGCCGGACTGCTTCCCGTGTGGCTGCTGTGGACGGGTATTGCGGCCGCGTCGGCGGTCGCGGTGATCGCCGGGCTGTTCCACGTTGCGTGGGCGTTCGGCGTGCGGGCTGGCGCTGCCAACGTGATCCCCCAGCGACCCGACGGCGAGCGCACCTTTCGCCCCGACGGTCCCGCAACCGCGGGTGTGGCCGCGCTGCTGTTGTTCTTCGCCGCTCTCATCTGGGCGGTGGCTGCCGGTCGCGGCGGCGTGATCGCCACGGTGCTGACCGTGGGCGCTCTCGTCGTCCTCAGCGCTCGTGTCATGGGAGACGGCAGGTGGGTGGGCGTCACCAAGAGCGTGCGCGGAACGGGCTTCGCTGCAGCAGACGACCGCTATTGGACCCCCGCTGCAGCCGTGCTTGCGCTAGGCGCGGCCGCCGCGCTGGCACTCGCGTAACCCAAGCGCTCGGTGACGCGAGAGCGGAAGGTGAGTGAGCGTCGGGCCGTCAGCCCAGCAGGCGTTGAATGCGCGAGACGCCCTCGACAAGGTCGTCATCGCCAAGCGCGTAGCTGAGGCGCACAAAGCCGCTGGGGCCGAACGCCTCGCCCGGAACCACCGCGACCTCTGCCTCTTCAAGGATGACCGTTGCGAGGTCCGCGCTCGAGTTGATGACGCGGCCCGCGATCTCGCGACCGATGAGGCCCTCGACCGAGGGGTACGCGTAGAACGCACCCTTGGGCGTGGGCACCACGACGCCGTCGATCTCGCGAAGCATCTCGACCATGGTGGTGCGGCGACGGTCGAACGCCTTGCGCATGAGATAGACGTCCTCGAGGCCGCCGTCGAGCGCCGCGATGGCCGCGCGCTGCGACACGTTCGCGACGTTGCTCGTGAGGTGGCTCTGGAAGTTCGCGGCCGCCTTGGTGACATCCGTGGGAGCGATCATCCATCCCACACGCCAACCGGTCATCGCGTACGTCTTGGCGACGCCGTTGACGACGATGGTCTGGTCAGCGAGCTCAGGGACGGCCCTGACGATGGGGGAGAACACCGCGTCGTCGTAGATGAGGTGCTCGTAGATCTCGTCGGTGATGACCCAGATGCCATGCTCGAGCGCCCACTCGCCGATCGCCTTGGTCTGCTCCTCGGAGTAGACGGCGCCGGTGGGGTTCGAGGGGCTGCAGAACAGGAGCGCCTTGGTGCGGTCCGTGCGCGCGGCCTCAAGCTGCTCGACGGTGACGAGGTAGTCCTGGTCGGCGCCCGCGAACACCTCGACCGCGCGGCCGCCCGCGAGGCTGATCGCCTCGGGGTAGGTGGTCCAGTACGGCGCCGGGAGGACGACCTCGTCGCCCTCGTCGACGATCGAGGCGAAGGCCTGGAACACGGCCTGCTTGCCGCCATTGGTGACGATGACGTTGGCGGGGTCGATCTCGTAGCCCGAGTCGCGCAGGGTCTTGCGCGCGATGGCTTCGCGCAGCTCCGGCAGACCCGTCGCGGGCGTGTAGCGGTGGTTCTTGGGGTCGCGAGCGGCGGCGACCGCGGCCTCGACGATGAACTCCGGCGTGGGGAAGTCCGGCTCACCGGCGCCGAAGCCGATCACGGGCCGGCCGGCGGCCTTGAGGGCCTTGGCCTTCGCGTCGACGGCAAGGGTTGCGGACGGCGCAATGGCGCCAAGGCGTGCAGAGACTCGACGAGCGGGAGCGGTCATGGACCTTATTGTTCCACGGCGCCGGTTGCGCCCCGGTCGCAGTTGGCGCCCCGGGGCTCACCTCGTGGAGGGACAGCGGCGCGCTCGATCCCTCCTGGCGACAACTACTTGCACTGGAGAGGGACGCGCTCGCCTGAAACACTCCCTTTCCCCGGGCGACGATCTTCCCCAGAAGCTCCCGGCCCCTGCCCTATCCACAGACTTCGACACCGTGGACTCCTGGAGAGGGCCACGCGGGCGAGTATCTGGGAATGAAACCTGTTGACATCCTCAGGTCCCTTGGCGGCGCCGCGCGCGCTTCGCAACTCAAAGCGCGGGGGCTGACGCCGTTCCTGATCGAAAAGTCGCTCGCGCGTGGCGACGTGCTGCGCGCGTCGCGAGGCGTGTACGCACTGGCACATGCCCATCCCGAGGTCGTTCGCGCGGTGCAACTGGGCGCAGCTTTCACATGCATCTCCGCGCTGGCGCGTCATGGCTTGCCAGTGCCACGAACCCCGCTCGCTCCCCACCTGGCGGTGGCGCGCAACTTCCATGCCGCGGCGCACGAGTTGGGCGGTGCACGTCTGCACTACCAGTCGCGCCGCCCGGAGCCTGGAGCGACCGCCGAGGTGGCTGCAGCTCTGGACGCTGCTGGGGACTGCCTGGATGAGGAGTGGCATCTCGCGGCGGTGGACGCCGCACTGAACCGCGGTGTCATCCTTCTTGGCGACGTTGCGGGGTTCACTCGCACCTCACGTGAGCGTAGAGAGTTCCTGTTGGCGTTCGCAGATGCCCGTGCTGAAGCGCCTGGGGAGACGATCGCGCGAGTGCGCCTTGCCCGAGCCGGGTTCTCGGTCAGGCCGCAGGCGTACGTGGAAGGGGCTGGTCGCGTCGACCTCGAGGTCGACGGGCTCTTAATCCTTCAGGTTGACGGCTACGAGCCTCACAGCAGCAAGCGTGCGTTCGTGCGGGACCGCCGCGGATCGCGCGCTGTGATCCGAGCGGGTCGACCGCAGCTGTCGTACGCCGCCTCAGAGTTGCTTGGCGAGTACAGCCCGGACCTCGTAGGTGAGGTGCGCGATGCCCTGAACAGTTGGCGCGCGAGGGATCTTGGGGCGATCCGTCCCTCTGGGCAGCGAGTACTTCGCATCAGCAGGGACTAACCTGGAGTTCGTCCCTCTGGAAAGTGAGTGAGGGTGGCGAGGCGGCGGGACGCAACCCGTGAAAACCCGAGTTCGCATCAGAACCGGAAACCACGTACACTGGCGAGTCGGCGATTGACAATCGTCATGATGGCGCGCGCCCTCGTGAGCCCCATGACAGGAATCAAGAGCCTCGGGGCCCAACCCCCGAAGGGCAGTGGCGCAATTGGTAGCGCATCGGTCTCCAAAACCGACGGTTGGGGGTTCGAGTCCCTCCTGCCCTGCTTGACGCAGGCATGTCCTGTGCCAATCCATCCCACAAGCAAAGGACATTCGGTGAGCGACACTGCCGTGACCGACGAGGCGAAGGGCCCGCGCAAGAACGAGCGCGAGGGCCGCAACATCTTCGCCCGCTTCGTGCTGTTCTGGCGCCAGGTCATTGCGGAGCTCAAGAAGGTCGTCACGCCCACGCGTGAAGAGACCGTCCGCTACATCTGGATCGTCCTTGGCTTCGTTGCCGTGGTGATGGCCATCGTGTTCGGGTTGGACTTCGTGTTCAACTTCGGCGCCAACTGGGTTTTCAGCGACTAGTCGCTGCTGTAAGGAGAGATTCGCGTGTCTGACGAGACTGCTGACGGCATGTCCGTCGACCTGACCGACGCCTCGATTGAGGCCGACGCTGTGGTCGAGGGCGACTCCGTCGTCGCCGACGACGTCGCCCAGGAGACGGCCGACGCTGTGGCTGATGACGCCGCTGACGAGACCGAGGCTCCGGCCGAGGACGCCGCCGACGAGGCTCCTGCTGAGGACGCAACTGAGGCGACGGACGAGGCTCAGGCTCCCGCAGCGTCGGACGCGGACCCGGTTGAGGCGTTCCGCAACGAGCTCGCTTCGCGCGAGGGCGAGTGGTTTGTTGTCCACTCCTACTCGGGTCACGAGAAGCGCGTGAAGCAGGCGATCGAGCACCGCATCGAGTCGCTGCACATGGAGGACTACATCTTCCAGGTGGAAGTCACCATGGAGCAGGTCACCGAGATCAAGAATGGCCAGCGCAAGCAGGTCACCCGTGTGCGCATGCCCGGATACGTGCTGGTCCGCATGCACCTCACCGATGAGTCCTGGGGTGCCGTGCGCAACACTCCCGGTGTCACCGGCTTCGTCGGTCACGCCCACCAGCCGGTGCCGCTGACCCTCGACGAGGTCGTCTCGATGCTTGCCCCTGCCCAGGCTCCCGCCGCCGTTGTCGGCGAGGAGGCCACTCCTGGTGTCGGAAAGACCGTGGACGTCGACTTCCAGGTCGGCGAGTCGATCACCGTCATCGACGGTCCGTTCGCCACGCTGCCCGGCACCATCTCCGAGATCTCTGTGGAGAGCCAGAAGCTCCACGTGCTCGTGTCGATCTTCGGCCGGGAGACCCCGGTCGAGCTGTCGTTCAACCAGGTCCAGAAGATCTGACGCGACAGCAAACCAGCGGCCGCCAGCCGCACATGCTAGTTAGTAAAGGACCCACAAATGGCACCCCCTAAGAAGAAGGTTGCCGGCCTGATCAAGCTCCAGATTCAGGCTGGTATGGCGAACCCCGCCCCGCCGGTTGGCCCCGCACTGGGTCAGCACGGTGTGAACATCATGGAGTTCTGCAAGGCCTACAACGCGGCCACCGAGTCGCAGCGTGGCAATGTGATCCCCGTGGAGATCACGGTCTACGAAGACCGCTCCTTCACGTTCATCACGAAGACCCCGCCGGCCGCAGAGCTCATCAAGAAGGCCGCAGGAGTGGCTAAGGGCTCCGGTGTCCCGCACACGCAGAAGGTCGGCACGCTGACCCAGGCGCAGGTGCGCGAGATCGCCGCCCAGAAGCTCGAAGACCTCAACGCCAACGATCTCGACGCCGCGGCGAAGATCATCGAGGGCACCGCCCGCTCGATGGGCATCACGGTCTCCTAAGGCCACAACCCAGTGGGAGGGTCGCGCTGGCCCGCACCACGACTGCACAGAAAGAGAAGCAGATGACCAAGCGCTCCAAGGCTTACAACGACGCTGCACAGCTCGTTGACCGCAGCCAGCTCTACACCCCGCTCGAGGCAGTTCGCCTCGCGCAGAAGACGTCCTCCAAGAAGACCGACTCGACCATCGACGTCGTCTTCAAGCTGGGCGTTGACCCCCGTCACGCGGACCAGATGGTCCGTTCCACCGTCGTCCTTCCGCACGGCACCGGCAAGACCGCAAGGGTCCTGGTCTTCGCCAACGGTGACAAGGCAGACGCCGCCCGTGAGGCCGGCGCGGACATCGTCGGTGGCGACGAGCTCATCGAAGAGGTGGCCGGCGGCCGCCAGGACTTCGACGCCGTCGTGGCCACCCCGGACCTCATGGGCAAGGTCGGCCGTCTGGGCCGCGTGCTCGGTCCCCGTGGCCTCATGCCCAACCCCAAGACGGGCACCGTGACGATGGACGTGGCCAAGGCCGTGTCCGACATCAAGGGTGGAAAGATCGAGTTCCGTGTCGACAAGCACGCCAACCTGCACACCGTGCTGGGCAAGGCGTCCTTCGGTGACCAGAAGCTCCTTGAGAACTTCCAGGCCGTCCTCGACGAGGTGCTTCGCGCGAAGCCGTCCTCGTCCAAGGGCCGCTACATTCTCAAGACCTCGATCTCCGCGACCACCGGTCCGGGCATCCCGGTTGACGCCCTCGCCAAGAGCGACGCGTAGAGCAAGCAGGCGTGAGGCCCGGTTCCCAGTGGGGAGCCGGGCCT
>CALALQ010000225.1 GCA_937925595.1 uncultured Demequina sp.
CACCGGGATGTTGTTGCCCACCAGGTCGAACACGCCCTCGTCGGTGTAGAACTTGGTCGCGAAGCCGCGTACGTCGCGGACGGTGTCGGCGGACCCGCGGAAGCCGACCACCGTGGAGAACCGCACGAACACGGGGGTCTTTCGGGACGGGTCCGTGAGCAGGCCGGCCTTGGTCAGGTCGGAAAAGTTCTCGTAGCACTCGAAGTAGCCGTGGGCGGCCGACCCGCGGGCGTGGACCACGCGCTCGGGGATGCGCTCGTGGTCGAAGTGCATCATCTTCTCGCGCAGATGGAAGTCCTCCATCAGCGTCGGCCCGCGTTCCCCCGCTTTCAGGGAATCGTCGGTGTGCGAGATGAGCAGGCCCTGGTTCGTGGTCAGGCGGGCGTCTTCGGAATGCTCGCGGTCGCGTTCGAGGGCTTCGAGCTTGCGGTTCGTCGTGTCGTCGTGCTTGGACATAGGGCGGCTCCGTGGGCTGGTCGCTCGCGGACACCGTACCCGAACCGGGGCTGCTCGCCGGTGAACTCTGATTAATCCGGGCGTTGGAGGTGCCCCCCGGTACAAACCTACCAAGTGACGCCGTACCGCAGCCACAATCCAACAAGAGCGGCCATCAGGGCCATCAATCCGAAACCAGCGGCCGCCGAAGCGATCATTGCCCCCCGCGCGCATCGTACGGGCTCGGGGCGAAAACGCTTGAAGATCAGTAATGCACCCATCACGGCGTGGAGAACGACGGCAACACCATTAGGCCAGTGCCCCATCCCTGGAAGCAACAGATTCCAGTCGAACAAGAACCACCCGCCAGCCGGCATAATCGCCACTCCGCCGGCCCACGCGAGTAGTGTGGCCCCGTGAAGCCGCCTCCCTGCGTACAGGTATGACTCGACGATCCAGAGCAGCATGGCCGTGAGGATCCAGATGGAAAGGACCATCAGCACGCCGGCAAGTACCATCACCGGCAGGTGAACGCTCGGGAAATGCTCAACGGCACGTCCGATGTCACCGATGTCGGCGCCGGGCTGCGGATTGAAGACGGAAATGTAGACGGCATTCCAGAATGCGTACGAAGTCCCCTCAAGCGCGTGATGTCCTGCGAGGATGGTGACAGGCAGCGCCACATGCGGGTGACGGCGGATCGGCCACGCAGTGCCGAACAGGAGGAAACCAAGAATGGTTGTCGATGCCGGGCCCCCAAGAAGCACAATCGCCTGCCGGAACGGCCCGGTCGGTGGCGTCGTGATGTCGGCCCAGCCCATGCCGCTGAAGTCCAGCATCACACCGTGGAACTGGCCGCCGACAAAGAGTGAGACAAGCCCATGGCCGACGAACTCGTGCACGGCGACGGCAACGAGCATGCCGAGGTAAACGTGTGGCGCCGACACCAGTGCCGCGGCGAGGCCGCGTGCGACGATACGTCCTTCTTCGCTGTGGGACGGTGTATCCTGCATGGTTAGAACGGTGAAGGGGCGGCCGTTTCAGCCGTGAACGACCGGTTATCCGCGTCCGGTGCCTCTCGACTCACCCTCTTTCTTCATCACGAACAGGTAGTTGAACCCGCGGAGAAAGAAGTTGTCCTGTTCGGCGGACTTGTGCCAGTTGCCGCGCTGGAGTTTGGTGTTGCCGCGCACGACGGCGATGATGTCGACCGGCCGGAAGTAGTCGCGCATGATCGAGAACAGTTCGAAGCCGATGGGCATGAACACGCCGCCCTTGACGCCCTTCTCCTTGCGCCACGAGTCCGACACGTACAGGCCCATGTAACGGTTCGGCCTGAGCACGCGGTCGATCTCGGCAATGACCTCCTCCATCGCCTCGTAGTAGGCCTGGCCGGGCATCACGTCGTCGCCGCGCATGGGCGCGCCGGCGTCGAGCTTGCCGATGCAGGCCGGGTCGTCCGAGTAGTCGATGTGCGTCGAGTAGGGCGGGTCCACGAAGCAGAAGTCCACCGACTGATCGTCCACCGGCAGTTCCCGCGCGTCCGCTCGCGTGATGTCCGCCCGCTGCGGGTTCAGGTCGAACCCGACGCCCTTGCGGTCGAGGTCCTTGCACACGTCCAGCGTCGTGCCCGAGCCGCACATCGGGTCCAGCACCACGTCCCCCGGACGCGTGTAGCGCTGCAGGAGCTGCCAGACCACCCAGCTCGGCGTGGCGCCCGCGTAGTCCTTGCTGCCCTGGAAGTTCGATTCCCGTCCGTCGTAGTGCTGGCTGGGATACTCCCACAGCGTGGTCGTCATGACCCGCAGCGGGGGCCGCCTTCCAGGACGGGGGCCGCGGGGACGGTCGTTGCGCCCGGCTTTCGGGTCGTTGGCCGCCCGCTCGATCTTGTCACGAAAGGACGGCTTGCGCGGAGGGGTGGGCATGCCCGAGTGTACGGTCCGACCAGGCGAGACTGTGAAGGAGCGACCGATGGGTCAAGCGTGGCCGGGGAAAGGGTAGTGCTCCGTCGGCAAAGGCCGCGGCCGCTCTTGACAGGCGCGGCTTGTCCTCATGGCAGCGCTTCAACCACCATCCGCTTCGCCTCCGCCAGCGGCGCCCGGATCCGCGCCCCGCTCGCCCGGGCGTGGCCGCCGCCCCCGAAGGTCTGGCACACCGCGTTCACGTCCACCGGCTCGCGCCCGTCCCACCCCGTCGCCTTCGACCGCATCGACACCTTCGTGAACACCCCCTGGCCGTCCGTCTGCTCGGTCAGCAGCACCGACACGCGGATGCTCGGCACCGTGCGCGGGATGTCCACGAACCCGCCCGACTCGCCCGGCGCGGCGCCGGCCTGGCGGAAGTCCTCCGTCGTCAGGCTCATCCCCGCGGCGTACTTGGCCGGCACCAGCTCCAGGCTCGCCAGCGCCCGCTGCATCAGCCGCAACCGGCTCGGCCGGTCGTTCTGCTCGATCAGCTCCATCAGCCCCGCGTGGTCCACCCCGGCCTCGAGCAGGTCGGCGGCCAGGCGCATCACCCGGCCGTCCACGTTCGAGTGCCTGAACCACCCGGTGTCCGTCGCCAGCCCCACGTACAGGGGCGTGGCCACCTCGACCGGCAGCCGGGCCGGCGAGTCCAGACCGAGCAACCGGCAGCACACCGCCGCCACGGGCTGCACCGCCGCCGCTGCGGTCGTGTCCAGCAGGCGGTGGTCCGCGATCTCCGCGTCCCCCTGGAGGTGATGGTCGATGATCGCCGTGCGCTCCAGGCGTTCCTCAATGAAGGTGCGGAACGGGTCGAGCTGGTTCCACGAGCCCGTGTCGCAGATGACGACCGCCTCGGGGTCGAACGCCGCGGGCACGGGCTGGCCCGGCTCGATCACGCGGACCTTGGTCGAGCCTATCAGCACGGGGGCCCACTCGGGCATGGGGGCGGCGTACCAGCACTCGGCCGCGGAGATGGCCCCGGTCGTCCGGCGCGTCAGGTTGATCGTCCTGGCCAGGGCCAGCGTGGATCCGAGCGCGTCCCCGTCCGGCTTGACGTGCGTCAGCAGCACGGCCGTCCGCATCGAGCCGATCCAATCGGCCATCTCCCCGACCGACACCGTCGGCGTCCACGTCCCCGATGTTGCGTCCATCGTCACCGCGCCTTCGACGCCAACGCGTCCATGCCGCCCATCACCGGCGTGACCATCGCCACGCAGCGCTCGCAGTCCCGCCGGATCTGGCCCACCAGGGCCTCCAGCCCGTCCACCCGGACCAGGTCACGCACCCGCCCGATCAGCCGCAGCGTACACGACCAGCCCGATTCCGGCATCCCCGGCGGGGGCGTCCAGGGCGAGCCGTCCGGGCGCATGAGGTAGGCCTCGACCCGGTGCTCCGGCCGGTCCAGCGCCGGACGCGGCCCTATGTGCACCGCCCCGACCGCCCCCGACCCGTCCGGCAGCACGGCCACCGCGCCGTACACCCCGTC
>CALALQ010000226.1 GCA_937925595.1 uncultured Demequina sp.
TCTCGAAGTCCGGCACGTTGTCGAGTTCGCGGCGGCTCTTCTCGGATCTGAGTCTCGCCAATTACGAGGCCCTCAACGACACCAAGTTCTGGACGTGGGGCGCGAACACCCTCATCATCGGCATCTCGACAGCGATCGGAGCGACCCTGATGGGCGCCGCCGCGGCCTACGCGTTCTCGCGCTTCCGCTTCAAGGGCCGCCGCACGTCGCTCACCGCGCTGCTCATCATTCAGATGTTCCCGCAGACCGTCGCGTTCATCGCGGTGTTCCTGCTGCTGATCTCGCTGGGCAATGTGTTCCCGGCCTTGGGGCTGAACTCCAAGATCGCGCTCATCTGTGTGTACCTGGGTGGAGCGCTCGGAGCCAATACGTTCCTCATGTATGGCTTCTTCAACTCGATCCCGCAAGAACTCGACGAGGCCGCGAAGGTCGACGGCGCCACTCACGCGCAGACGTTCTGGCGACTCATCATGCCGCTTGTCACGCCCATCCTCGCGGTGGTCGCGCTGCTGGGCTTCATCTCCGCGTTTGGAGACTTCATCCTTGCCAAGATCGTGCTGACGAGCGAGGACAACTGGACGCTCGCTGTTGGCATGTACGGCTGGGTCTCCGATCAGCTCGACGCTCGCTGGGGTCTTTTCGCCGCCGGCTCTGTCATCGCCTCCATTCCCATTCTGGTGCTGTTCCTCACGCTCCAGCGCTACATCGTTGGCGGCCTCACGGCCGGCTCCGTGAAGGGATAGTTCGCGTCGATGAAGGTCACCTTGGCTTCCACACACCCCGCACTGGGAGCGGTCACAGTTCTGCCGCCCGACGCTGCCTCAGGCGGTCCTGTCGCCGCCGGGATCTCTGTGGAGCGGGTCGAGAACCTGCCGGAGAACTTCATCGTGGGAGCTGACGTGTCGTCGGTGCTTTCGCTCGAGGAGTCGGGAGTCGTCTTCCGGGACGCGGCCGGGCAGCCCGCGGACCTGTTCGTCGTCCTCAAGGACCACGGCTTCACGGACATCCGCGTGCGTGTGTGGAATGACCCTTTCGACGAGTACGGCAACGGCTACGGCGGCGGCAATGTCAACGCAGAGCGCGCCACGATCATCGGCAAGCGCGCCACCGCTGCCGGACTGAACGTGCTCGTGAACTTCCACTACTCGGACTTCTGGGCGGATCCAGGCAAGCAGATCGCACCCAAGGCGTGGGCCGGTCTCAGCATCGACGAGGTCACCGGTGCGGTCTTCGAGTTCACTCGCGACACTCTCACCCTCATGCGCGACCAGGGCGTCGCGGTCACGATGGTGCAGGTAGGCAACGAGACCAACACGGGCGTCGCGGGCTTCACCGACTGGCCTGGCATGTGCGCGATCTTCAATGCCGGCGCTGCCGCCGTGCGCGAGGTGCTTCCCCGGGCCCAGGTCGCCGTCCATTTCGCGAACCCCGAGGTCGAGGGGTCATACGCCCACATTGCCAGGACCCTCCACGAGCACAGCGTCGACTATGACGTCTTCGCGTCCTCGTATTACCCGTTCTGGCATGGCACCACGGAGAACCTCACGGCCCTGCTCAAGGACATCGCTGAGACCTACGGCAAGCAGGTCATCGTCGTGGAGACCAGCTGGGTCAGCACGCTCGACGATGCCGACGGCTACCCCAACATGGTCAAGGACGCGAGCGAGGTCGCCACGTTCGCGCCATCAGTCCAGGGTCAGGCCGACGCTCTGCGCGCCGTCATCCAGGCTGTCGCCAACGTGGGTGCCTCAGGTTTGGGAGTGCACTACTGGGAGCCGGCGTGGCTTCCGGTTGGCCCACCCAGCGAGGCAGAACGCAGCGCCGAGCTGTGGGAGAGGTTCGGTTCGGGAGCGGGCACCACAGCGTCGGCCCTGTACCTCACGGGCAAGCCGGGCGCACCGGTAGGCAATGAATGGGACAACCAGATCCTGTTCGCTCCGGACGGTACGCCACTCGAATCTTTGCGCGTGTTCCAGTACGCGCGGACAGGCGCGATCGCGTCGACATAGCAGGACGACGCCCACCGCGACGAGGCGGAGGGCCGGCAGCGAGAGGGAGAGGAAGAGGCCAATGACGACCTCACACCGATGGGGAGCGGCGACCGCGGCGGCAGCTGCGCTCGCGATAGCAGCGAGCGGGCTCGTGGCGACAGCAGCAGCGGCAGACGATGGGCCGGTTGAAGCGCCCATCTACGTGGAGAAGGTGGACGGCCTCTCCGCAGACTTCATCAACGGCGTCGACGTCTCGTCGATCCTGTCGCTCGAGGAGAGCGGCGTGGTCTTCAAGGACTTCGATGGCAACATCGCGGACCCCTTTGAGGTGCTTGCCGACGCGGGGGTCAACTATGTGCGCGTGCGCGTGTGGAACGACCCTTTCAACTCGGTGAGCCATGTGGGCTATGGCGGCGGCAACGTCAATGCGGAGCGCGCCACGCAGATCGGCGAGCGTGCCACGGCAGCGGGCATGAAGGTGCTCGTCGACTTCCACTACTCGGACTTCTGGGCCGACCCCGGCAAGCAGCACGAGCCAAAGGCGTGGTCGGCGCTCAACGCCGCCGAGCGCATCGACGCGGTGCACGAGTACACCGAGGCGACTCTTGAGCAGATGGAGGCGGCCGGAGTCGACGTGGGCATGGTCCAGGTGGGCAACGAGACGAACGGCGGCGTTGCGGGTCTCACGGGTTGGGCGAACATGGCTGGCGTCTTCAACGCCGGGTCCTCTGCGGTTCGCGAGGTGTACCCCGACGCTCTGGTCGCCGTGCACTTCACCAATCCGGAGACTGCGGGCAGGTACGCGGGCTATGCGGCGGAGCTCGACAGCAGGGGAGTGGACTACGACGTCTTCGCCTCCTCGTACTACCCGTTCTGGCACGGCACCACGGCGAACCTCACCTCGGTGCTGAGCTCGATCGCGGCGACGTACGACAAGAAGGTGATGGTCGCGGAGACCTCCTACGCGTACACGCTCGACGACGCGGACGGTCATGAGAACGTCATCAAGCCCGGCTCCACCGGCATCACCTATCCGGTGAGCGTGCAGGGCCAGGCCACCGCGGTGCGCGATGTCATCGCGGCCGTGAGCGACATTGGCGCTGCCGGTCTTGGCGTCTTCTACTGGGAGCCCGCGTGGCTTCCCGTTCCCGGCGACACCCTCGGCGAGCGCCAGGCGCTGTGGGAGCAGTACGGCTCCGGCTGGGCAACAAGTGCCGCCGCCGAGTACGACCCCGACGATGCGGGTGTGTGGTACGGCGGTTCCGCATGGGACAACCAGGCGCTCTTCGCGCCGGACGGCACACCACTCGCTTCGCTGCGCATCTTCCAGTACGCGCGCACTGGAGCGACCGCTCCGCGCGAGGTCACTGACGTGGAGAACCCCACGGTGACCTTCACGCAGGGCGACACGATCGCGCTGCCAGCGACAGTCACGGTCACGTACAACGACTCCTCGACCGAGGAGCAGTCGGTGACGTGGAACGACGTGCTCGGCTGGATCACTTCGCCCGGCACGTACAGCGTGCGCGGCGTCACGGAGGACGGGCTAGCAACCACTGCGACGATTGTCGTGAATGCGGTGAACTTCCTCGTAAACGGCGGTTTCGAATCCGGCGCCATGCCTCCGTGGAGTGCGGTGGCCGTTGGGCCTCCGCCTTCGACCTTCGGGGTTTACAGCTCTCCCGGCAACAATGCCATCGGCACCTATGCCGTGAACGTCTACAGCGGCACGGAGTTCGAGATCGACGTCCGGCAGGCGGTCGAGCTGCAGCCGGGCACGTACACGTTCTCAGGGAAGATGCACGGCCAGAACGTCTCGCCGAAGGTCTACGCGACCACCTCTGCGGGCACGCAGGAGGCGTCAGCGACCCTCACCGGCTGGACTGCGTGGAAGTCGCCTTCTGTCACCTTCACTCTCGACGCCGCTGAGACCGTGACTGTGGGCACCGTGGGAACGGGAGCCGCAGAAGGCTGGGCGTGGTTCGACGACTACACGCTCATCGAGGCGGCCGTTGGCGGCGCCGACACGAGCGAGCTCGAGGCTCTCGTTGACCAGGCGAACGGCATCACGCGCTCCGTGTACTCCGAGGAGTCGCTTGCGGTGCTGGACACGGCCCTCGAGATCGCGAACATCGTGCTCGAGGCCTCCAGCCCAACGACCGATCAGATCGCGGACGCGACGGAGCTGCTGAGCACCGCCTTCGAGGCGCTCGTGGTGGTGGGAGACGTTCCCGACCCCACCGTCACGCCCACCGTCATGAGCGTCATTGACGGCGACGCGATTACGCTGCCCAGCGAGGTCACCATCACGCTGTTCGATGGTCGCCACCAGCAGCAGCCGGTGGTGTGGGAGGACCTTCTCGAGTGGATCGACGGTCCCGGCACCTACACCGTGCGCGGCCTCGTGCCCTACGAGGGCGTCGAGGACGGCCTGCCGACCACCGCAACAATCACCGTTGCGGCTCGCGAGTACCTGGTCAACGGGGACCTCGAGGCCGGCGATCTCACCGGATGGACCACCACGGCAACGAACTGGCCAAGCACCTTCTGGTACAGCCAGGACGGTGGCAGCGTGCACGGCACCACAGCGGTGAACATCTACGGCTCTGACGCCTACGACTTCGCGTTGTCCCAGGCCGTCTCTGGCCTGCCGGCTGGTGACTACACGCTCGCGGCGCAGGCCCACGGCGGATCCGACGCTGCGGAGCCGGCGTTCGACATGTCACTTTCCGCGACCACGAGCGAAGGCACAGCAAGCACTCCCGTCACCGTGAGTGGTTGGGGCAACTGGGCCACGTTCACGGTGAACTTCACGGTTCCTCAGGACGGCGACGCCCTTGTCGCGCTCGGTGGCACCGGCGGGGCGGGCGACTGGGCATTCTTCGACGACTTCAGCCTCACCAAGGCCGTAGTCGACGTCGACACCTCTGCACTCGAGGCGCTGCTTGACGAGGCTGCCGCCATTGAGCGCGAGCTCTACACGGACTACACGCTCGCCGCGCTCGATGCCGCTGTGGCTGGGGCCACGACGGTGCTCAGTGCCGATCACCCCAGCCAGTCGAAGGTGACGGCCGCGACCAACGCCCTCCAAGGGGCGCTCGACGGCCTTGACCTCATCGACGTGGAGTTCACCACGGCCCCCACGCCAACCATTTCTGGCTCTGCCAAGGTGGGCTCGACGCTCACGGCGAAGGCGGGCACCTGGGTTCCCGCAGCGTCGGTCAGTTACCAGTGGCGCCGTGACGGCGCGGACATCGCTGGGGCGACCAAGGCGACCTACAAGCTCGCCAAGGCCGATGCTGGCCGCACCATCACCGTCGCGGTCACCGGTGCTGCAGAGGGCTACGTCACTACGACCAAGGTCTCGGCCGGGGTCACAGTGCAGAAGATCTTCACCAAGGCTCCCAAGCCGAAGATCAGCGGCAAGCCGGTCGTGGGGACCACATTGACCGCGAAGGTCGGCACCTGGTCACCCAAGCCCACGAAGTTCACGTACCAGTGGAAGATCGGCTCCAATGTGGTGTCCACCAAGTCCACGTACAAGGTGAAGGGTGCCGACCTGGGCAAGAAGATCACCGTGACCGTGAAGGCTACGCGTTCGGGCTACACAACGGTGACCAGCACCTCGGCGCCGGTGAAGGTGGTCAAGAAGTTCGCCTCGACCGGCTACGCGTCCATTTCCGGCACGCCTCAGGTGGGCAAGGTGCTGACCGCTCACCGCGGCGTGTGGAAGCCCGCACCGTCGAGCTTCACCTTCCAGTGGTACCGCAACGGCGAGCCGATCCTTGGCGCCAACAAAGCGACCTACAAGGTCAAGGCCGCGGACAAGGGAAAGCGGATTACGGTGAAGGTGACAGCGAAGAAGTCGGGCTACCTGCCTACGAGTCACACTTCATCCGCGAAGACGGTGCGGTAGCGCCACCGCACTCGGCGGGGTCCGGCACGGCGGCTGGGCCCCGCTTCGCCGTCTGGGCACCACCTCCCGCGTCGCGGCCCTCCTCCACGAATTTTCGGTTGCGCCCGGAGCATAGAACCCGTCTACCAGGCATGTTGAAAATGCCCGACGCTCGCTCACCTGATTTGTGTGGAGGAGGGCCGCGGGGGGCCGGGTTGGGGGCGCTACGCGGGGTGGCTGATGTACAGGCGCAGGCTCATGGGGCGCAGCTCCTGCTGATCGCCGGGCTTCACGATGCCGGCCGGAATGTCGTCCGGCGTCTCGAGCGCCGAGTCCCACACCAGCTCCCACGGCTCGCCGCCGTCGTCGGGAATGGTTACCTCGGCGACACTGCGCGATCCATTGATGACCACCAGAGCGTCGGCCTCATCCTCGTCGCTCACTGAGCGCATGAACTGCAGGACGCGGGTCTTGGGGTCCTCCCACCAGTCCTCGTCCTCGTGCTCCCCGTCAGCGCGGAACCAGGCGAGGTCGGCGCGGAACTTGCCGTCTCGCGGGTCCTCGTCGGTGCCGTCATAGAAGCGGAAGGGGCGCAGCGCGCGGTGGGTGCGGCGCAGCTCGATGAGTCGTGCCACGGAGGCGCGCAGCTGCTCTTGCCACGGCTCCAAGTTCCAATCGATCCACGCGATCTCGTTGTCCTGGCAGTAGGCGTTGTTGTTGCCGCGCTGGGTGCGGCCGATCTCATCGCCGCCAAGGAGCATGGGAGTGCCGGCGCTGAGCAGGAGGGTGCCCAGCAGGTTGCGCAGGGAGCGCCGGCGCGCGCGGTTGACCTTCTCGTCGTCGGTCTCGCCCTCGACGCCGTGGTTGAAGGAGCGGTTGTTGTCAGTGCCGTCGCGGTTGTCTTCGCCGTTGGCCTCGTTGTGCTTGTTCGTGTAGGTCACGAGGTCGCGCGCCGTGAAGCCGTCGTGGGCGGTGATGAAGTTGACGGACGCCACGGTGCCGCGCATGCCGTAGGGGTCCGAGTGGCCAAACAGGTCAGACGACCCGGCGACGCGGGTTGCGAGCTCCGGTGCGGTGGGGTGGTGGCGGTCGCCCACCTTGCCGGAGCCCCACTCGAGCCAGAACGAGCGCACATAGTCGCGGAAGCGGTCATTCCACTCGGCCATGGGCGGCGGGAAGTTGCCCACCTGCCAGCCGCCAAGGCCCACATCCCACGGCTCGGCGATGAGCTTGACGCCGCTCAGGATCGGATCGGTGGTGAGGGCCACGAGGAACGGGTGGTCCGTCGAGAAGCCGTTCGCCGTGCGGCCAAGCGTGACGGCGAGGTCGAAGCGGAAGCCATCGACGCCCATCCCGTACGCCCAATAACGCAGCGAGTCGAGCGCCATCTTCACCACCGTGGGGTGGCCGAAGTCGAGCGTGTTGCCGGTGCCCGTGACGTCGTCGTAGTGCTGCGGATTGTGCGGCTGCGAACGGTAGTAGGTGCGGTTGTCGAGACCCTTCCAGCTGACCACGCGGTCCGTGGGCGAGCCCTCCGTGGTGTGGTTGTAGACCACGTCGAGGATCACCTCGAGGCCGGCCTGGTGCAGCAGGTCAACCATGCCCCGGAACTCATCCTGGACGGCCTGCGCTCCCTTGGCCCTAGCGTCGGCCGTTGCGTAGCCGGGGTGAGGCGCGAAGAAACCGAGCGTCGAGTAGCCCCAGTAGTTGCTGAGGCCCAAGTGCTCGAGGTGAGGCTCCGAAGCGAAGGCGTGGATGGGCAGCAGCTCGACGGCGGTGACCCCAAGGTTCTTGAGGTACTCGACAGAGGCGGGGTGCGCGAGGCCTGCGTAGGTGCCGCGCAGCTCCTCTGGGACGCCGGGCATGAGCTGGGTGAAGCCCTTGACGTGGATCTCGTAGACGATTGTGTCGGTGGCGGGGATGCGCGGCTTGGGCGTGGGCAGCGGCTCAAGCGGCGGCTCGGTCACGACGGAGCGGGGCATGAGGGGAGCGGAGTCCGTCCCGTCGCGCGTGGACAGCAGGGCCGACGCTCCGGGATCGGTCATCTTGGCGAGCTCGCCTTCGATGCCGCGACCGTAGGGATCGAGCAGCAGTTTGTTGGGGTTGTAGCGCAGTCCCTGCTTGGGATTCCACGGTCCCGAGGCACGGAAACCGTATCGCTGACCCACCCCAATACCAGGGACGAAGGCGTGCCAGACGCCGTTCGTTGGACCATTCAGCAGGTGGCGCGTCTCATTGCCTTCATCATCGAAGAGGCACAGGTGGACGGCCGTGGCGTGAGCGGCCCAGACCCCCACTGTGACGCCGCCTTCGACGGGGAAGACGCCAAGCCTGTGGGGCGTGGGGGACTGTGCAAGTTCGCTCTTGCTCATGTGCCCATTGTGCCGGAGTGAAATGTCCGGTGGATTTCTGACGTTTGCGACAGGGTCGCTCTGGTACCTTTGGTTAGTTACCAAGTGGTAGGCGCGCGGCTCTCGCGCGCGTAGTGAAAGAGGCCCTATGACCAGCGCCGCTGCGCCTGCGCCCGCGACACTTCGCGCCCGCAACGCGGACTTCGTGATCTTCGCTGCCAACGGCTTCGCGTTCGCCACCTGGATGTCCCGCGTCCCCGACGCCAAGCAGATGCTTGACCTCACGCCTGGCCAGCTGGGCGTGATGCTGCTGTCGATCAGCGTCGGCTCACTCATTGGTCTGCCTGTCGCCGGTCGCATTGCGCACCGCTGGGGTGCGGCGTTCGCGGTGCGCCTTGGCGCCGTCGCCTCGCTGCCCGGCCTGGTGCTCGCGGCGCTCGCCGTGCAGTTCACCGATTCCATGTACCTCGTGATGCCGGGACTGTTCCTCGTGGGCCTTGGCTTTGGTGTCTGGGATGTCTCGCAGAACCTCGAAGGCACCATCATCGAGCGAGCGCTCGACCGCGCGATCATGCCCTGGTTCCACGCGCTCTTCAGCGGTGGCACCGTGCTCGGCGCGCTTATCGGTGCGGGCCTCGTCTGGGCGGGGGTCGGCATCGTGCCGCACCTTGTGGCGGTGGCCGTGGCGTGCGCCTTCGCCGCGTGGTGGGGCACCGCCAACTTCCTTCCCGCTTTCGATGAGGACCATGAGGCCGACGCTGCTGCGGACGGCACCAAGGTCAAGCAGCGCTCCGCTTGGCTTGAGCCGCGCACACTTCTCATTGGCCTGGTGGTGCTTGCGGCCGCCTTCGCGGAGGGCACGGCGAACGACTGGATGGCCGTCGCCTTCGTTGACGGTCACGACGTCAGCAACGCCATGGGCGTGGTGGCGCTCGCTGTCTTCCTGAGTTTCATGACGGCTGGCCGCATCCTGGGCACCAACCTGCTCGACAAGTACGGCCGCCTGCTGGTGCTGCGCGTGATGTTCGCCGCAGCAATTGTTGGCTGCCTGCTGGTCGTGTTCGGCAATGTGTGGATCGCTCTGTTCGGCGCTGCTGTGTGGGGTGTTGGCGCGAGCTTGGGCTTCCCGGTGGGTATGTCGGCGGCGGCCGACGACCCGCGTCGCGCTCCTATGCGCCTGTCGGTGGTCTCGACCATCGGCTACACCGCGTTCCTCGCCGGACCTCCGCTGCTTGGCTTCTTCGGCGACAAGTTCGGCGTGCTCAACGCCCTCCTCGTGGTGGGTGCGGTGTCCGTCCTCGCGCTCGCGGTCATCCCTGCAACCAAGCCACTCAAGGTCGAGGCAAACGCCGAGTAATCGGCTCCGTCGAGGCTCTCTGGGCGCCCGCAGCAACCGGTAGACTTACCGCACGAGGCGCTTGGTTCCTCGCTCGTATGCGCCCTCGAGGGTGCATGCAGCCGCCTCGAGCGACTCGTCCACACAACGAAGTCTCGGCCTGCGAGGAGCAACGTGTCAGTTCTGCTGCTGATGTTCGGCGCACTGGCTCTTGTCACGCCCTGGCTCGTCGCGCGGTGGGGTCCGCGCACCTTCCTCTTCATCGCAATCGCGCCCGCCATCGCCGCCGTCTGGACTGCGCTGCAGGGACCGGCGGTGTTCGCAGGGGGAGTGGTCGCCGAATCCCGCGCCTGGATCCCAGAACTGGGCATCAATCTCGCGTTCCGCATGGACGCGCTCGCGTGGGTCATGGCGATGATCGTGAGCGTGGTCGGCGCTCTCGTGCTCGTCTACTGTGCGTGGTACTTCGGCCCGCTCTCTGAGGGCCTCGGTCGCTTCGCCGCGTTCCTGCTGAGCTTCGCAGGCGTCATGTTCGGCCTCGTCACGGCAGACGACATCATCCTGATGTTCATCTTCTGGGAAGCGACATCCGTCCTGTCCTACCTGCTCATCGGCCACTTCACGAGGCGCCGCGAGAGCCGTGGTGCTGCACTGCAGGCGCTCATGGTCACGACGTTCGGCGGACTCGCGATGCTCGTGGGCATCGTCATCCTCATCGCCCAGACGGGCACCACGTCGATGGCCAGCATCGTCGCGAGTCCCCCCGCGCTTGGCGAGCCGCTCATCGTCACCGCGGTGCTGCTGGTGCTCGCCGGCGCGATCAGCAAGTCCGCCCTCGTGCCGTTCCACTTCTGGCTGCCCGCCGCGATGGCCGCGCCCACCCCGGTCAGCGCCTACCTGCACGCGGCGGCGATGGTCAAAGCAGGCATCTACCTCATCGCTCGCCTCGCTCCCGGCTTCGCGGACACCCCCGGCTGGCGCGCAGCGCTCGTGGTCCTTGGCGTCGCCACGATGATCGTGGGCGGCTGGCGCGCCCTTCGCCAAACGGACCTCAAGCTCCTGCTCGCCTACGGCACCGTGAGCCAGTTGGGCCTGCTCACCATCTGCTTCGCCTTCAACACTCCAGCCATGGCGCTCGCGGGCCTCGCGATGCTCGTGGCGCACGCGGCCTTCAAAGCCACGCTGTTCCTGGTCGTTGGCATCATCGATCACGACGCCGGCACCAGGGACATCCGCGAGCTGTCCGGCCTTGGCCGCACTCGCCGCGGCCTCGCCGCCGTCGCGACGCTCGCCGCGGCATCGATGGCCGGCCTGCCGCCGCTGTTGGGCTTCGTCGCGAAAGAGGCGGTTCTCACCTCCCTCATTGAGGAGACCGCGCATGAGCAGGTCTGGTCGTGGACCGCCCTCATCGGCGTTGTCCTGGGCTCGGTATTCACGTTCGCGTACAGCGCTCGCTTTGTGCGCGGCGCCTTCGGTACCCGGCCCGACGCTGAGGACAGCAAGACCCATGCGTCGCCGTGGATGATGGTGGCCGTCCCTGCCGTTCTCGCGGCCTTTGGCCTGGTGGTGGGCATCGTGCCAAACGTGCTCGAGCGCGCCTTCCTTCCGTACGCGGACGCGTTCTCCGGTGAGGGGCCGGAGCACCTGGCCCTATGGCACGGCCTGGTCCCCGCGCTGTTCATCACGGCTGGTGTGATCGCTATCGGTCTGCTGCTGTACCTGCAGCGCGCCGCCGTGGTGCGGATCCAGTCCTCTGTGCCGAAACTGCCCGACGCTGCCCGCGGCTACTACGCGTTCCTGCGGTCTGTCGACCGCGTCGGCCTGTTCACCACGGGGCTGCTGCAGCGTCGGGGCCTTCCCGGCTACCTGACGATGATCCTCATCGTCTTCGTGGCGTCGGCGTCCGTGACGGCCATCGCCGATGGCAACCTGAGCGGCTCGTTCGTGCTGTGGGACTACCCCATGCAGACGGTGATCGCGACGCTCATGATCTTGGCGACCATAGCGTCGGCCATGGTGGGGCAGCGGTTCACCGCGATCCTGCTCGTGGGCATGGTGGGCTACGGCATGGTCGCGCTGTTCGGACTGCACGGGGCGCCGGACCTCGCGCTGACGCAGGCGCTCGTGGAAACCGTGACGCTCGTGGTGTTTGTGCTGGTGCTGCGGCGACTTCCGCACCGCATCGCCGCTCGCAACAAGCCCAACAAACGCGTGCCCCGAGCGCTGATCGGCATCCTCGTTGGCCTCACGATGGCCGTCGTTGCGGTCGCGTCGCTCGGGTCGCGCGTCGATGAGCCCATCTCGGGTGAGCTGCCGCAGATGGCGTACGAGGAGGGCCACGGCCGCAATGTCGTCAACGTGCTCCTTGTCGACATCCGTGCGTGGGACACGATGGGTGAGATCTCGGTGCTCGTCGCGGTCGCTACCGGCATCGCGAGCCTGCTGTTCGTGACTGGCCGTGAGGGGACCGCCCCGCGCCTTACGCGCCGTGGCGAGTCTTCGCGCCGCACGCCGCGACGTCGCGACCTCGCCGCCGCTCAGGTCACGGAGCCGGCGACGTCCAAGCCCGTCACCAAGATCGATGGCGACTCCTACGAGATCGCTGGCGACGAACCCATGGACTTCTCCGCCGGAGCCAACCGCGCGCCCACGCGACAGACATGGCTGCTCGCCGGGCGAACGCTGTCCGCCGCGAATCGCTCGATCCTGCTCGAGGTGCTCGTGCGCTTCCTGTTCCACCCGGCGATGGTGGTGTCCGTGTACCTGCTGTTCGTGGGTCACAATGCACCCGGCGGTGGCTTCGCGGGCGGACTGCTCGCCGGCTTGGCGCTGGTCGCGCGCTACCTGGCGGGTGGCCGCTACGAGCTTGGCGAGGCTGCTCCGCTCGATGCCGGACGCCTGCTCGGCGGTGGCATCCTGCTGGCCGCCGGCACCGCAGCCGTGCCACTCATCTTTGGTCAGCAGGTGCTGCAGTCCACGTGGTTCGAGGGAAGCCTTGGCCCGTTCGGCATCAGTGTTGGCACCTCGACGTTGTTCGACATCGGTGTGTACCTCGTGGTGCTCGGCGTGGTGCTCGACATCCTGCGCAGCCTTGGCGCGCAGGTTGACCGCCACCAGGACCAGCTGCTCGCGGCACAGAGGAGGCGCAAGTCATGAGCGCTTCGCTGACCCTCATCATCGTGATGGCCGTGCTGTACGCGGCTGGTGTGTATGTGCTGCTGGAGCGCAGCCTGACGCGAGTCATCATCGGGCTGATGCTCATCGGCAACGCGGCCAACCTGCTCATCCTCATCATGAGCGG
>CALALQ010000227.1 GCA_937925595.1 uncultured Demequina sp.
CTGGTTGCGTTTTCTCAGGCGACCGATACCGCGGGGTCCGGGCGCGTTCCCGCGGCGTTGAACGGGGTCGTCGGTCTCAAGCCGAGTGTGGGCCTTGTCAGCACTCGCGGTGTCGTGCCGGCGTGCCGGTCGCTCGATTGCGTTTCGGTGATGGCGAACTCGGTTGCCGACGCAGCCATCGTGGCTCAGGTGATCGCCGGCTTCGATGATCAGGACCCCTGGTCGCGCCCGCTCCCGGTTCCTTCCGCCCGGGTTGCTTCGGTCTCGCTCGCCGGAGTCCGCCTGGGCGTGCCTGAGGTTGTCGCCGGATGGGGCGAGCGTGGCGAGGAGGACGCGTGGAGTCGGGTCCGTGCCGACCTCGTCCGAGCCGGAGCCGAACTGGTTGAGATCGACTACACCCCGCTTCTCGAGGCAGGTCGTCACCTGTATGGCGGTGCGTGGCTTGCTGAGCGCGCGACCGCCGTCTCGGTCGCGCTCGAGGAGGACCGAGACGACGTCGACCCGGTCGTGCGCCAGATCTTGGCGGGCGCCGGTGCGATGTCGGCCGCACAGGTCTGGTCGAGTATGCACCGCGTGTGGGAGTTGCGGCGGGAGGCGGATGACATCCTCCGTTCGGTCGATGCTCTGCTCACTCCCACGGTGACGAAGACCTACACGGTCGAGCAGATGCGCGCTGACCCCGTCGAACTCAACGCGCAATTGGGTACCTACACGACCTTTACCAACCTGCTCGACATGTGCGCCATCGCGGTCCCGGCGGGGAGTACGGCGGCGCACGTCCCCTTCGGTGTCACCCTTCATGGGCCTTCCGGTGCCGACCAGGAACTCGCAGGGCTGGCGTCGGCGCTCGCGGATGCGGTCGACCAGGACTCGCTGATGGAGGTCGCCGTCGTCGGCGCCCATCTCGAGGGGTTCGGACTTCATCACCAAATCACCGATCGCGGCGGGCTCCTGAGCCGGCGCACGATGACCGCACCCCGGTACCGGCTCTACGCGCTCCCCGGCGACGAGCCGCGACGTCCCGGGCTGGTGACCGATCTACGAGAAGGCGCTCGTATCGAGGTCGAGGTCTATCGGCTTCCGACTGCTACCGTCGGGTCCTTTCTCCGCGGTGTGAGTGCACCGTTGGCGATCGGCACGCTCGAGCTCGACGACGGCACCGCCGTCCACGGATTCGTCTGCGATCCGACGGCGCTCGAGGGAGCGCGTGACATCACCGCGTACGGCGGGTGGCGCTCGTATATGGCCGCGGCGGCCGATGATCTCAACAGGGCGGCCGATGCCAGCTGACGACGTCCCGATCCTCGCGGTTCACGGGGTCGCGGCCTCACCTGCCGTCTGGGATCCTCTGAAGCGCTTGATTCCACAGCTCCGGGCGCTTCGTCGCCCGAAGACCGGTCGGTTGGAGGACGAGATCGAGTGGCTGGCCGAGTATGCGGCGGGCGCGGTCATCGTGGGGATGTCAGGCGGGGCAACCCTCGGTCTCGCGCTCGCGGGCATGGGTGCCGCGTGCCATGGATTCGTCCTCCATGAGCCGGCGGCGGGGAACCTGGTGCCGGACCTTCTCTCCCCGACCGCCGAGGCCTTTCGCCGTGGCGGGACGACAGCGGTGGGTAAGGCGCTCTATGGCAGGAGGTGGTCGGTCGACCTGCTCGATGACCACGGAGACGTCGACGCGACGACGGCGAAGGAGATCGCCATGTTCCGCAGCTTTCAGCCTCGACGTCGACCGGTCGGGGGACCCCGATGCGTGGTCACGACGGGGTCTCGGTCGGCTGCGCCCAGGCACCATGTTGCGAGAGAGCTGCGGCGGCTGGGCTACGAGACTCGCACCATCGAAGGCTCCCGGCACTTCGTCACATACGAGCAGCCCGCGAGGCTGGCCGCCCTGGTGCGCGAGGTCGCCGGATTGGATGCGCCCGGGCATCCGGGGATCGATGACGGAGGTTCGGGGTGGGCGAGGTTCTGGTGGTGACCTCGCGGCGGTCTTCTAGACCTCGGCCGCGCGGTAGATCTTCGACCGCGGCACATAGCGCGCGGAGTTGCCGAGCAGCCCGGCGACCTCCTCGTCGGTGAGCTCCCGCCGCACCTTGCCGGGGATGCCCGCGACGAGCGATCGCGGCGGAACGACGGTTCCCTCGAGCACCACCGCCCCCGCGGCGACGAGCGAGTTCGCGCCGATGACGGCGCCGTTCAGCACGGTCGCGTTCATGCCGATGAGGCATCCGTCTTCGACGACGCAGCCGTGCACGACGGCGGCGTGGCCGATGCTGACGTCGGCGCCGATGATCGTCGGGTTGCCCGCCTCGGTGTGGATCACCGCGTTGTCTTGGAGGTTGCTGCGTTCGCCGAGCACGATCTCGTCGATGTCGCCGCGCAGCACCGCGCCGAACCAGACGTTGGCATCTGCAGCGATGCGCACCTTGCCGATCACGGACGCGTTCGGGGCGACCCAGGCGTCGGCGGAGATGTCGGGCTCGTGCCCGTCGAAGGGGAGGATGACCGGCATTCCGCCAGCCTAGCTGTACTGCCCAGGCAGGTTGTTTGAGATCCGGCTGATGGGCGGGAGCTTCCCGATCGCAGTGTGGGGCCTGTGGTGATTGTAGAAGTGCAGCCAGGCGGGCAGGGCTGCGCGGCGGGCTGATTCGCTGTTGTAGTGCTTCACGTAGGCCCAACCGTCGGCCATAGTGCGATGGAATCGCTCGATCTTCCCGTTCGTCTGCGGACGGTAAGGACGTGTGCGCTTGGGTGTGATGGCGAGCTCGGCGCAGACGCGTCGCCAGGCGTGGGAGCGGTAGGCGGGGCCGTTGTCCGAGAGGACCCGTTCGACGCGGACGCCGCGGTCGGCGAACCAGGACACGGCCCGTTGCAGGACGCCGATCGCGGTCTCGGCGCGTTCGTCGTCGTGGATCTCGGCGTAAGCGACGCGGGAGTGGTCGTCGATGACGGTGTGGACGTAGGCGGTGCCGGTGACCATGTCGCCGGCGATGCCTCGCTTTCCGGTGCGCTTGGCCGTGACTGCTCGGTTGCGGTCGCCTTGGGACCGTCCGACGTAGCGCCAGCCGCCGCCGTCGGGGATGTTGCCGAGCTTCTTCACGTCGACATGGATCAGCGCGCCGGGCTTGTCGTGCTCGTACCGGCGGGCGGGTTCCCCGGTCTTCACATCGACATGCGAGAGCCGGTTCAGTCGACACCGTTTCAGCACCGCGTGGACGGTCGAGGCCGGCATCCCGACGCGGTCGGCGATCTGGACCGGCCCCAGGCGCTTGCGGATCCGCAGGTGCACGATCTTCTTCACACGGTGCGTCGGGGTCTTGTTCGGATGCGCATGCGGGCGCGAGGACCGGTCGGCCATCCCCGCTTCACCGAGCTCGACGTAGCGTCGCGCCCATTTCGCGGCGGTGGGCCAGGAGACACGGAAGTAGTCCGCCGCCGCGGCGACCGTCCACTCCTCGTCGACGATCTTCTGTGCAAGACGGAGCCTTTGGCGCGGGGTGAGCGCCGCGTTAGCGTGAGACACGAGAACCTCCTGGTTCAGAGCGGATGCGGTAGCAGCTCCACTCTGCCGGGAGGTTCTCGTCACATCAGGGAAGCCAGATCAAACAACCTCCCTGGGCAGTACAGCTAGCGGCGAGTGCAGCAGTCGACAAGGCTGAGACGTATGCGCTTGCTGCGGCCGCTGTGGCGATACCCGATCATCTCGGTCACCGTCGTGGTGCTCGCCGCGGTCGTGGTCCTCCACGCCGTCGGAGCGGATGCGGTGGGACGGTGGACGGCGACGGCCTACGTCGGAGCGTTCGTCGTGTGGACGCTGGTTCGGATGGTGCGTGATGTGCTTCGCGGGCATGTCGGGCTCGACATCCTCGCGGTGGTGGCGATGGTCGCAACCCTCGCCGTGGGCGAGTACATCGCGTCGCTCATCATCGTTTTGATGCTCTCCGGCGGTGAAGCGTTGGAGGACTTCGCCGCCCGGCGGGCCAGGCGCGACCTCACCGCGCTGCTGGACCGATCGCCGCGCACCGCGCATGTTCTCACTCACGAGCATGCGTCGGACTCGGACGAGGTGCAGGATGTCGCGGTCGAGCACGTAGGGATCGATGATGTGCTGCTGGTGCGGCCGGGCGAGATCGTGCCGGTCGACGGCATCCTGCTCACCGAGAGCGGCACGTTCGACGAATCGTCGCTCACTGGGGAGAGTCTGCCGGTGACTCGTGAGGCGGGCAGCGACGTGCTCTCCGGCGCTATCAACGGGAACCGGGCGGTGCGGATCCGGGCGGTGCGGCGCAGCGCGGACAGTCAGTACCAGCAGATCGTCGCGCTCGTGCGTGCCGCGGAGGACTCGCGTGCGCCCGTCGTGCGGCTCGCGGATCGGTTTGCGATCCCCTTCACGGCCGTCTCGCTCGCCCTGGCCGGCATAGCGTGGGCGGTATCGGGCGATCCGACGCGCTTCGCTGAGGTGCTGGTGCTAGCGACGCCGTGCCCGCTGCTGATCGCTGCACCGGTCGCGTTCCTCGGCGGGCTCTCGCGGGCCGCGAAGGCCGGCGTGATCATGAAGGGCGGAGGTGTCGTAGAACAGCTCGCCCGAGTGCAGTCCGCGGCCTTCGACAAGACCGGAACGCTGACGCAGGGCCAGCCGACCCTCGTTGACGTTCGCCCTGTCGGCGGCTTCGAGGCGGGCGAACTGCTGCAGCTCGCCGCGTCTGCTGAACAGTACTCGTCGCATGTGCTCGCAGACAGCATCCGCCGGGCCGCGGTCGAGCGCGGCATCGACCTTCTCGCGGCCGAGGAGGCCAGTGAGGTCGCCACGAATGGTGTGACCGCGGTGATCGGGGGGCGAACGGTCGTCGTGGGGAAGCCCTCCTACGTCGCGTCAGTGGCGGCCGACACGGTGCGCGCAGACCTGACGACGGGCGAGGCCGCGGCCTACGTCGCCATCGACGGCCGGTTCGCCGGCGTCCTCGTGCTCGCCGACGATCCCCGCCCGGAGTCCGTCGCGGTGGTGTCGTGGCTGCGCGCGAACGGTGTCGAACGGATCGTCATGCTCACGGGAGACACTCGTGCGACAGCCGAATCGATCGCGCGGCAGACCGGGATCGACGAGGTGCATGCCGAGCTCCTTCCGCCAGAGAAGGTTCATCTCGCGGCCGACCTGCATCCACGACCCGTGATGATGGTCGGCGACGGGGTGAACGACGCCCCGGTGCTGGCCGCCTCCGACATCGGCGTTGCGATGGGCGCGAAAGGCGCGACCGCGGCCGGCGATGCCGCTGACGTGGTGATCCTTGTCGACTCGCTCAGCAAGGTGGTCGACGCCGTGTCGATCGGGCGGCACACGCTTCGCGTCGCGCTGACGGCGATATGGCTCGGCATCGGTCTCAGCGTGGTCCTCATGGTCATCGCCATGACGGGCGCCATCCCCGCCGTCGCCGGCGCTCTCACGCAGGAGCTCGTGGACCTCGCCACGATCCTCTACGCGCTCCGCGCGCTGGGCGGCCCGCCGAGCGGACTCCCCGCTGCCGCACCGCCGCCGTCACGCCGATCCGACACGGAGTCCGACTCGCACCGCGTGTGACGCTCTGAAACCCGAGCACCACGACTGGAATCTGCGGGCGAAGAGCCGAGGTGCAGGGTTGCCTCTCCTTCCTGGCGGCAGGAGAACTACCGAACTACCGTGAGGAGCCGTGACGACGCAATCCCCTCCATACCGGCATTCCGGCGAGCCTCACGCAACGGGGCTCGCGCAGCGACTCAACTGGCTGCGCGCAGGAGTGCTGGGAGCGAACGACGGGATCGTGTCCACGGCGGCGGTCGTCGTCGGTGTCGCCGGAGCGACAGCGGAGGTCACGCCAGTGTTGCTGGCGGGGGCCGCGGCCCTGGTCGGCGGGGCTATCTCAATGGC
>CALALQ010000228.1 GCA_937925595.1 uncultured Demequina sp.
GCGGTCGTCTTCACCGCACAGGGTCTTTGTGCGGCGTCACGATAGTTGGCACGGACAGAACGTAACCCCGGACCTGATCATCCACGGCGCGAATAACGATCTGTCCACCCGGCATTAGGCGTTGCGCGCCGCGTCACCATCGACGGCCAACAGACGTCTTCATGAGCGCGACGAGAAGCAGCGCGGGCGCCGACGCATTGCTTAGACAGGTTCACACCGTCACTGCTGGAGAGCGTGTCGAAGGCTCGCTCCTCGCACCGCGAACGACTCGCCGCCTCAGCGGAGGCGCACGTCACTCCGCCGGCGCAGCACGTTCGGCCCGATCATTGTGTCTGAGCGCGCTTAGGCGTAGTGTCGCGCGCCGTGACTGACGAAAGTCGCGACCCGGCGGACGAATCCACCCCGATCGCGAAACGCATCCTTCTGGGCGAGCCTCTCACGAGTGAACAGCTCGATGAGCAGGCGCTCCCCAAGCGCAGAGCACTGCCGATCTTCGCCTCCGACGCGCTGTCGTCGGTGGCGTACGCCCCGCAGGAGCTCGTGATGATCCTCGCGATCGGAGGCAGTGCGCTCCTCGCCTTCGCCCCGCCCGTCGCGGCCGCTGTCGTGGCGCTCCTGATCGTCGTCGTGCTCAGCTACCGGCAGCTCATCAAGGCGTATCCGTCGGGTGGCGGCGACTATGAGGTCGCCCGAACGAACCTCGGCGAACGGGCCGGCGTGGTCGTGGCATCCGCCCTGCTCGTCGACTACATCCTGACCGTCGCGGTGTCGATCGCGTCGGGCGTCGACAACATCATCTCGGCGCTCCCAGTGCTCGACCCGTGGCGGGTCGAGCTGGCGGTCGGTTTCGTCATCCTGATCGTCATCGTGAACCTGCGCGGGGTGCGGGAGGCGTCGACCGCATTCGCGGTGCCCACGTACCTCTTCATCGGCTCGGTCGCCGTCATGATCGTCGTCGGCATCCTGCGATGGGTTGCCGGCGATCCGCCCACCGCCTCAAGCGCCGCTTATACCGTGCAGGCCGAACATCTCTCGCAGGCGGCGACGATCCTCCTCATCCTGCGGGCCTTCTCCAGCGGATGCTCGGCCCTCACCGGCGTCGAGGCGGTATCGAACGGCGTGCCCGCCTTCCGGATGCCGAAGGTGCGGAACGCCCAGAGCACGCTCGTGACCATGGGGGCGGTCGCGATCCTGCTGTTCTCGGGCCTGACGCTGCTGGCGCTCGTGACCGGCGTGCACTACGTCGAGAATCCGTGCCACCTTGTCGGTTTCGACTGCACGACCCCGCAGCCGTCGCTCATGGCCCAAGTCGCGTCGGCCACCTTCGGGGCCGGGTCGGTCCCGTTCTTCGTCATCCAAGCCGCGACGGCCTGCGTGCTGCTGCTGGCGGCCAACACCGCGTTCAACGGGTTCCCGCTGCTGGGCTCCGTGCTCGCCCGCGACGGGTACGCCCCGAAGTCTCTCAACACCCGCGGCGACCGGCTTGTCTTCTCCAACGGGATGATCGTCCTCGGCACCGCCGCGATCGCCGTGCTCGTGATCTTCCAGGCCCGCCTGACGACGCTCATCCAGCTCTACATCATCGGCGTGTTCGTGTCGTTCTCGATCGGCCAGCTCGGCATGGTGCGGCATTGGCGACGCGAGCTGCGACTGCTGTCCCGGGCGCACCGTGCTGAGCGCCGCGAGGCGAGAACCGGGCTTCTCATCAACGCGTTCGGCGCCGCGGCCACCGTACTCGTGCTCGCCATCGTCACCGTCACGAAGTTCACTCATGGCGCCTGGATGGTCTTCGTCGCCGTGCCGGTGCTCTCCGTGCTGATGATCGGTGTGCACCGGTACTACCGCGACGTCGAGCATGAGATCGGGATGGACGACGACGTGCGCTTCGGGTCCACCGGCGATGTCGCGATCGTGCTGGTCAGCCACCTGCAGAAGCCCGCCGCCAAGGCGATCGACTACGCCCTCGCCGCCCGCCACGACACCACCATCGCGCTTCATATCGAGGTGGACGCTCAGGATTCCGCTGAGCTGCAGGAGCAGTGGGAACTGCACGCGGTGCCGGTGCCGCTCGTGATCATCGAGTCACCGTTTCGTCAGTACGCGGCGCCGGTCGCAAGATTCATCTCCCAGTACCGCGAGAAGCATGGGGCGTCCGTTGTCACCGTCTATCTGCCGCAGTACATCGTCGGCCACTGGTGGGAAACACTGCTGCACAACCGGCGAGCGCGACGCATCGCGCAGCAGCTCATGGTCGTCCACGGGGTCGCCATCACCCTCGTGCCGTGGCTGCTCGACTCCTCCGAGCTGATCTACGGCCGCCGCTCCCGCCCACTCCCCGGCGACGACCGCGCGGGCCGCCTCACCAGCTACGGCCTCGTTTCACACACGGACGAAGCGCGCGATTGACGGCAGACGGTGCGGACAGTTGCGGGCCCGTCACCACCTCTCTGCCTGAACGTCACCGTCAAGAGGCCCAGGGAACTCCTCCTTCGCAGTGATGACGCGCCTTGCCGCAAGATCAACCTTCGCGGCCAACGCAGGGTCCTCGCGAGCAGCCCGCAGCACCGCTCGGTACATCGGCGGGAAGGCTTCGGCGTCGGCCGACACGAGCAGCAGGTCTACGCCCGCCCGGATCGAAAGAATCGCGCGGGCACCCAGACTCCAATCGGCGACCTGTGCTGTGGCAGAAAGGTCGTCCGTCATGACGACGCCGTGAAAGTGGAGAGCACGCCGCAAGAGGTCTGTCACTACCGTGGCGGAGAATGCTGCCGGAGCACTTAGGTCAATACGCCGGTATACAGCCGTTGACACCATGACGATCCCCGTCCCGCGAGCGAGCAGCTCTCGGTATGTGTCCACGTCCGGGGAGTTTTGCCCCACCTGCGTGTCGACGACGTGGGGCTCGAAGTCTGTGTTCGCAGTGACTCGTCCAAGCCCAGGGAAGTGCTTGAAGGTCGGCAGGATGCCGGCCGCTCTATACGTCGGTCCTTAGTTACTGGGCACCGGCGCTCAGGGCCCTCAAGGCGTACAGGATCGTGGTCAGGTCGACCGCTTCCTGTAGGAGCGCGCCGGCCACCGCGGGAATCGCGCCGGTTGTCGCGACCAGCATGAGTCCGACGCTCAGCGTGATGCCGATCCAGATCGCCGTGAGGGCTACACGCACCGTGTGCCTGCCGACGGACATCGCGGTGACGATCGCGTCGAGAGAGTCGACTAGAAGAACGACGTCAGCGGCTTCGCCTGCTGCCGTTGCGCCACGGGCTCCCATCGCAACGCCCACGTCGGCGGCCGCGAGCACAGGCGCGTCGTTGACCCCGTCCCCCACCATCATCATCGGTCTCGGCATGAGTGCGGCAGCGAGCTGGACCTTCTCGCTCGGCAGCAGTTCGGCGTGGACCTCGCTGATTCCGACCCGGTTCGCGACTGCGGTGGCTGTGCTCTGGGCGTCGCCGGTGAGCATCACGACGCGCTCGACGCCGTGTAAGGTCATCCATTCCACGACGCGCTGCGACTCCGCGCGGGGTTCGTCAGCAACGATGATCGTTCCCCCGAAGTGACCATCCACCCCGACGTACACGACTCCGTCTGTCGTCGTCTGGCTCGTGTGTGCCAGGTCAGGAACGACGGACTCGACGTAGGCGGACTTACCGACAACGACGCGATGGTCCCCAAAGGTCCCGGTCACGCCGTTCGTCGCGACTTCGGTGGCGTCATCGGCGGAGAGAAGACGGAGACCCCGCATCTCCGCGTCGCGACGTATCGTGTCGGCGAATGCGTGGGAGGAGTACTGCTCCGCCGAAGCAGCCAAGCGCAGCAGCTCGTCCGGGTCGAGGCCGGACGCGGGCCGGACTGACACCAACCGCGGGCGTCCCTCCGTCAGCGTGCCGGTCTTGTCGAAAGCAACGGACCGTACTCGCGAGAGCTGCTCGACGACGGCGCCGCTCTTCAGAATCACGCCGGACTTCGCCGCCCGCGACAGTCCTGCAAGGAACGCGACGGGCGCCGCGATCAGCAGCGGGCACGGTGTGGCGAGTACAAGCACCTCGGCGAAGCGAGAAGGAGCGCCGGAAACCGCCCAAGCGATCACCGCCAAGACCAGCGCTACCGCCGTGAACGGAATGGCGAACTGGTCGGCCAGCCGCACGACCGGCGCACGGCTCTGCTGCGCTTCTCGCACGAGCGCGACGATCTGCTGGTACTGGCTCTCCTCGCTCCGATGCACCGCCCGGATCACGACCGCGCGTGTCCCGTTGATCGCTCCAGAGAGCACCTCTTCACCCTCGACGCGGACGACCGGAAGGCTCTCCCCCGTCAACGATGACTCATCGAACGTGGCGTCGGCGGTGATGAGCGTGCCGTCCACGGGCACGACTTCGGAAGGGCGCACGAGTAGCAGGTCCCCCACGTTGATGTCATCAACCGCGCAATCGTCGACTCGGTCGGTCCGGTCTGAGGTCTTCGTCACGCGATGCGCGGTGCGCGGCGCACGGTTCATCAAGTCGGTCAGATCGGCTCGTGCCCGACGGCTCGCGAACTCTTCGAGCGCACGACCTCCCGCGAGCATGAGGACGACGATCAGCGACGCGAGGTACTCGCCGACGGCGAGTGTCGCGGCCATCGCGACGACGGCGAGAACGTCGAGGCCGACATGCCCCCTCAGCACGTCACGGACCATCCCGGCGATGGTCCAGGCCACGAACAGGCTGACGAACGCTGTTGCGGCTGCCCGCGCCGCGCCCGCCATCCCCATGAGGTGAAGTATGAGCACGACCACGAGCACGGTGCCCGAGAGGGCGATCGCCGCGTAGCTTCTGAGCGCTTCCCGCAACGTCATGATCCGTCCGGTCTTGTTCGGCGCAGCCGGCCCCGTTCGATTCGCGTCCAGAAGATTCCTTTGGCGATCTCGTTCGCGATCAGGTAGACGAACACCACACCCGCGACCGCCGCGAGGAGCTCGCCGGGAAGCGCGACCAGGGAAAGCGCGGGAGCAGCCGGTGAGTAAGGCAGCCACAACGTCACGGCGATCACCAGAAGGCTTGTGAGGATCAGACCGCTCGCGGGCCTGCTCTTGAAGATGGAAAGGCGTGTGCGCAGCACGAGCAATACGCCGACTTCGGTCAGGACGGAGCCCACGAACCACGCGGTGCGGAACTCTGGCGCATCTGCAGTGAACGCAAGCCGCAAGAGGGCGAATGTCGCGAGATCGAAGACGCTCGACAGTGCGCCGAACACGATCATGAACGTTCGGATGAGCCTGATGTCCCACTTCTCCGGGCGGGTGACGCGTTCGTCATCTACTGCATCGGTGGCGATCGTCATCGCCGGCGCATCGGAGAGCAGGTTCACCGCGAGAATCTGGCTTGCGAGAAGTGGCAGGAAGGGCAGCACCGGTGCCGCGATGGCCATGCTGAGCATGTTGCCGAAGTTGGCACTCGTCGTGACAGAGATGTACTTCATCGTGTTCTGGAACGTGCGGCGCCCCTGCCTGACACCCTCGAGTGTCACTTCGAGGTTCTTGTCGAGCAGCACGATCGACGCGGACTGCTTCGCAACCGACACGGCGGTGTTGACCGTGAGCCCGACGTCCGCAGCGCGCAGGGGCGGCGCATCGTTGATCCCGTCCCCCAGGTAGCCGGTGACGTGACCGGCTCGCCGATAGGCTCGGATGACGCGCTCTTTCTGTACGGGATTCATCTCGCAGAACACGTAGGCGCTCTCAACCGCGACGGAGAGGGCTTCGTCGCCTGCCCGGTCCACGTCGACGCCGGTGTAGACGATGCTGGTGGGAAGTCCGATCTGCTCGGCGACGTGGGATGCGACGAGCCGGTTGTCGCCGGTGACCATGCGGATGGTCACGCCGATCGCTGCAAGCCGCGCCACGAGTTCTGCCGCGTCCTC
>CALALQ010000229.1 GCA_937925595.1 uncultured Demequina sp.
GTGGGACAACCTCACGTGCGTGCAGACCCTCGCCCTCATGGGCCAGGCGTACCGCGAGAAGAAGGAGTACGCGCGCCAGCGTGGACTCGGCCTTCTCAAGCTGGTTCACCTCGAGGAGTTCGCTGACCGTCCCACACGAGTCCTCTCTCGCGGACAGAAGCAGCGATTGTCGCTGGCCCGTGCCCTCATCCACGACCCCTCAGTGCTGCTGCTCGACGAGCCCGCCAACGGACTTGACCCGCGTTCGCGCGTTGAGCTTCGCCAGCTGGTGCGCGAGCTCGCCGCTGGCGGCAAGACCATCCTCGTCTCGAGCCACGTGCTGAGCGAACTCGACGAGATGGTCGACGGCGCGATCTTCATGTCGAAGGGCGCGACCCTTGGCGAAGACGCCGACGCCATGGTCGCGGACGCGAAGACCCGCTACCGCGTCGAGGCACTCGACCTCGCGGCCCTCGCCGCTTCCCTGGGTCGACAGGGCATCGACCACGAAGACCTCGACGGCGGCGCCATCGTTCGCGTCGCGGACGAGGCACAGGCAGCGGCCCTGCTCGCATCGCTTGTGAAGGACGGCGTTCCCGTCCACCGATTCGGACCCGCCGGCTCGGCCCTTGAACAGACTTACATGCTCATGAATGAGGAGCGGCGATGACCACCACCGAAACTCTCGAAGCTCCGGCGACCACAGCGTCGGACTCCATCAAGGGCAACCCGTGGCACCCCACGTTCCGTGGAGTGGCCCTCGCGACCCGGATTGAGCTGCTCCGCAGGCGGCCAAGCAAGAAGGGCTACCTCGTCTACGGGATCACGGTCGCCCTCATCGTTGGCCTTGGCATCCTCGTCGCGGTCTCCTCGGATGAGAAGCTCAACTCCAACCCCATGGAACTGGTCATGATCCTGGTCCTGGGAGCGGGAATGCTGATCGGCCCGTCGCTGTCCGCGACGTCCATCAATGGCGACTCCTCCGAAGGCGTGCTGGCCCCGCTGCAGATGTCGCGACTGTCCGCAGCCGACCTCGCACTGGGCAAGCTGTTCGCATCGTGGGCGGTGTGCTTCGCCGCGCTGCTCACCACCACCCCATTCCTTCTCTATGCCTTCTCGAAGTCGGGTTGGCACTTCGACGAGATGCTGTGGGTGCTTGGCGTGATCCTGTTCGTGGTGCTCGCCTTCACCGCAATGGGCCTCGCGTGGTCGTCGATCGCGGCGCGATCGGTTGCGTCGGTGTCGCTCACCCACATCACGTCGGGAATCCTGGGACTGGGAACGCTGCTGATCTTCGCGTTCTCCATGCCGCTCGTCAGCGAGCAGCAGACGGTGACCTACTGGGATCACGACTATGAGCAGGCCACGGAGGAAGACTGGTCTGACCCCAACTTCAGCCCCAGCCAGCTGCCGTGCGTGCCCACCGAGAGCACCGAGATGGTGACGCACACTGACAAGCTCGCTTGGCTGCTGCTGATCAACCCGGCGGTGGTGGTGGTTGAGACCGCTCCCGTGATCGACGTAGAGACCTTCCAGGCGGATGGCCGCGCCGCTCCCGGTGTGTTCGCCTTCCTTCACCAGGGAGTCAGCGAGGCTCGCTCTGAGCCCATCGTCGAGCGCAACTTCTGCGAAGCAGGTGGCCAGGGCATGACCTGGGACGAGCAGCAGCGGGCCATGGGTCTCGTGAAGCCGAACCCCTGGCCGGGAATTGCCCTCGCCGGCGGAATCCTCGTGGCCTCCATGGCGATCGTCGTCCAGCGCCTCCGGGTGCCCTACAAGAAGCTGCGCGTGGGAACGCGAGTCGCGTAAGCGAGGAGCGTAACCGCCACCCACGTCAGGAAAGCCCCGCGGGCGACCCTCACATCCGTGAGTCAGAGGGTCGTTCGCGGGGCTTCGTTCGCGTCGGCTAGGAGACTTTGCGGCGGCCCTCAAAGGCGCGGCCCAAGGTGACCTCGTCGGCGTACTCGAGGTCGCCGCCAACCGGCAGGCCCGAGGCGAGTCGCGACACCGTCACCCCCAGCGGCACGAGCATGCGCGTGAGATACGTCGCGGTTGCTTCGCCTTCGATGTTGGGGTCGGTTGCGATGATGACCTCTTCCACGGAGCCGTCGCCCAGCCGCGTGAGCAGTTGGCGGATGCGGAGGTCGTCAGGCCCCACGCCATTCATGGGATCGATTGCGCCGCCGAGCACGTGATAGCGACCGCGAAACTCGCGAGTGCGCTCGATGACCACCACGTCCTTGGGCTCCTCCACCACGCACAGAAGGGTCTGGTCGCGGCGAGGGTCGGCACAGATGCGGCACTGCTCGGACTCCGCGACGTTGCCGCACGTGTCGCAGAACCGCACCTTCTCCTTGACGGTGGTGATCACGTCCGCAAGTCGCTGCACGTCCGCAGGGTCGGTGCCGAGCAGGTGGAACGCAATGCGCTGGGCGCTCTTGGGTCCCACTCCGGGCAGTCGCCCAAGCTCGTCGATAAGGTCCTGCACCGCGCCGTCGTACATGCGGACAAGCCTAAGCGTGGGCGCCGACTTGGCAGTCCAGGCGCGCTACCCCTCGATGACGGTGCCGCCGAGCAGCTTCGCCACGGCATCTGCACCGGTCAGCTGGGCGTCTTCTGCGGGCGCGTCGTCCTCGCTGATCTCGTCGTAGGGCTCCGGCGGCTCGTCGGGCAGTGGCGGCTCGTCCGCCGGTGCCACAAAGGCGCCCTTCTTGCCCGACGCTGCGGAGGACTTGGAAGTGGCCGTCACCACCGGCGTCATGCCGGTTGCGGCAGCAACAGCGGGGGACACGCCCCTGGCTGGGGCGTTGGCCGCGCCTCCGCCTGCGGCCTCGACCCGGACATGCAGGCCGAGCGTCTCGCGAACCGCAAGCGCCACGTTCTCGGCGTGATCGCTGCTCTGGAAACGAGCGGCAAGCTGCGGGTTGTCGAAGGTCAGCTTGAGAACACCGGCCTCCACCGAGGCGACGGTCGCGCTCTGGCTCACCATCGCCCACGTGACGCGCCGGCGCTCGAGCGTGCCGAGCACCTCTGGCCAGCGGCGACGCACGAGCTCTGCGTCCTCGGGGCCGGATGCAACATCGCCCGTTGGCGCGGCAACCACAGGGGTCGCTGCAGTGGGGGCAGGCTGTGGCGCGGGCGCGACGACAGGCGTCGCTTGGGTGGGCGGTGCCGTCGCTGCCGCAGGAGCTGCCGCCGCAGGAGCCGCTGCCGGGGCCGGAGCGGAAGCGGCTGGCGCGGCCTGTGGTGCGGGGGTCGGAGCGGCTGCCGCCTGGGCAATCGACGCCGTGACGGTCTGTGCAGAAGCAGGCTGTCCACCAGGCCCGTCCGCGGCGATGAGGCGAGCGCACAGCAGTTCGAGGTGCAGACGAGGAGCGGCCGCGCCGATCATCGACGTCAGGGCATCGTTGACGAGGTCCGCGGCGCGTGACGCGCGCGCAAGGCCAAGCGAGCGTGCCTGGTCCTTCATGCGCGCCAACTGGTCTTCGGGCAGGGCGCCAAGCGCCTTAACACCAGCATCGCCAGAGGCTGCGAGCACCAGCAGGTCGCGCAGTCGCTCGAGCAGGTCCTCCACAAAGCGGCGCGGCTCGTGACCCGTGGCGATGACCCGCGACACCACGCCAAACAGCGAAGCGCCGTCGCCTGCAGCCAAGGCATCCACAGCGTCGTCGAGCATGGTCGCGTCGGTGAATCCCAGGAGTGCGATCGCACCCTCGTAGGTCACGCCCTCCTTGCCCGAACCGGCCATGAGCTGATCCAGCACGGACAGCGAGTCGCGCACGGATCCACCGCCTGCGCGCACCACGAGCGGCAGTACTCCGCTTGCCACCTTCACGCCCTCGGCATCGCACAGCGTCTGCAGGTACTCGGTGAGCACCGTGGGCGGCACCAGGCGGAAGGGGTAGTGGTGCGTGCGGGAGCGGATGGTGCCGATGACCTTCTCCGGCTCCGTCGTGGCGAAGATGAAACGCACATGCGGCGGCGGCTCCTCGACGAGCTTGAGCAGGGCGTTGAAGCCCTGCGTCGTCACCATGTGCGCCTCGTCGAGGATGAAGATCTTGTAGCGATCGCGAGCAGGGGCGAAGGCCGCGCGCTCGCGCAGCTCGCGAGCATCGTCAACGCCGTTGTGGGACGCGGCGTCGATCTCCACGACATCGACGGAGCCGGCGCCTCCACGAGCGAGCTCGACGCACGAGTCGCACTTCCCGCACGGAGAGTCCGTGGGTCCTTCAACGCAGTTCAGGCAGCGGGCCAGGATGCGCGCGGAGGTGGTCTTTCCGCAGCCGCGCGGACCCGAGAACAGATAGGCGTGATTCACCTTGTCGGCACGCAGTGCCTGCATGAGCGGGACCGTCACGTGTTCCTGGCCAACGACATCGGCGAAGGTGTCTGGCCGGTAGCGGCGATACAGGGCGGTGGTCACGGAAGCGAGCCTAGTAGGACGGTGAGACAAGCGCGCTCGCGATCCACAGGAGAGACCGCCAACAGCGCAACCCAGTCCCAGCGTCGGGCATGAAAGGACCCTCCACGCACCCGTCAGAGCCCGCTTACCCTTGCTTCATTCCTGACCTGGGGGAGTTGGGCGAGATAACGCCACGTGGAGGGTCTCCTCCAGTCTAGCTGGCGGTGACGGTGGGATTCGAACCCACGGTTGCTTGCACAACACACGCTTTCCAAGCGTGCCTCTTCGGCCACTTGAGTACGTCACCATGTTCCGTTTGGAACCCCACTATGTTACCGGGTCGTTCGCTCACTGTGGGACCCGGAGTTCGCTGGGTCCCGGCAGGCTAGACTAGCCATCGGTTTGAAGGCCTTTTGAGGCGTGATTCTGACCGCCTCAGTCAGCACTAAGTGTCCAAGGGGAGACCGCACGTGACAACAGCTCGACCGCCGCGGGGTACGCGGCGCGCCGCTGTGCGACGCCACCGTCGCGAGCGTCAGGTGCTCGTCTTCGGCATCCTGCTGATCGCGCTCGCGGCCATCTCCTTCATCGCGATGGGCATCTACAAGGGCACCATCGAGGGTCCGTTCAACGCGGCCTTCGTGACGCCCCAGTCGGAGTTCACCTCTGACATCACCCTGCCGTGCCCGCCCGACTCCCTGCCGATGCAGCCTGACGAGGTTGCCGTTCGCGTCCTCAACGGCACCGATATCCAGGGCCTTGCGGGCAACACGCTGACCGACCTCGTGGGCCGCGGCTTCGTTGGCCTTGGCGCCACAAACTGGTCGCGCGACTACGCCGGCACCGCGCGCATCATGTTCAGCGAGGAGGGCCTGCACAAGGCCTACACCGTCGCCCTCCACTTCCCGGAGGCCGAGCTGGTCCTGGACGACCGCAAGAATGCGACGGTCGATGTGGTGCTCGGGAAGGCGTTCACCAACCTCGTGAGCCCGCTCGACCCGCGACTCGACCCCGACAACCCTCTCGCCGCCGAGGGTGCCTGCCTGCCGGTGAGCCAGATCGAACCGGAGCCGGCGCCGCGTATCTACCCGGTCGACCCGCTCGCCTCGCCCACGCCCGAGCCGACGCCGAGCGTCTCGCCCAGCGGCGAGTAGTCGCGGCCTGCCTTAGGCGTCGTAGGAGTCGGTCCAGCTCGCGATGTCGACTCCGTGGTTGTCAGGGGATGCGAGCGTCCACCAGTCGGGGGCGTGTGAATCGTCAACCAGTCGCCCGCCTGCCGCGATCGCCGCATCCACCCGAGCCCTCGCCTGATCCGCTGGCACAAAGACGTCGAAGTGGGTGCGACCGCGCCCCGCGACGTTCCCGGTGATGGGGTTGAACGCGAGCTGCGGTCCGCAGCGCAGGGGATCAGCCGCGTCGCCCTCACCCACCGCGTCGTAGCCGAGCGCGGCGAGGAAGAACGGCCGCGCATCCACCCCCGAGTGCTGGGCCACGTAGATGCCTATCGCCTGCACCGCCGCGGGGTCTGGTGTGAGTCCACGCCGGGCGGCGGCTTGGGAAACGGCGGCGGCGAACACGGGGGCCGACGCTGGGATGGCCCAGTCTTCGCCGTACGGCAGGCGCACCACCACTCCTTCTGGCCGCAGGTCGATATCGGGGCGCAGCCCGAACTCGGTGGCCGCGGAGACGACGTCCGCGACCAGGGTTGCGGCCTGGTCCAGCGACGTGGCTCGGAAGACAGCTTGTGGTCCGGTGCCTGTGACGCGCCAGTCGGCGACGCCGTCGGAGGCGTGGAACTTCGCTGGAGTGAGGCCTTGATTCGAGTCGCCCATGACTCCCCCTTGATGAGGTGCGCGCCCCACCCCGAGTGCGCGGGGACTGCGCCTTACCCATGCTAGGTCGAGGGTCCGACGCGCGCTGGGGTGAGCGCAGGCCGGCTAGACCGTGCGGCCGGCCCTCTTCATAGCGTCGGCGAAACCGTCGAGGAGCAGCTCGAGGCCGTACTCAAACTCGGCGGCGTCATCCTGCGCAAACAGGAGGGGGCTCACCTCGGTCACGAGCGGGAGCACCTTGGCCGCCGTCACCGTGTCCATGTCGTCCCTGCCGTCGGCCGTGATCTCCCGCGCATCGGGCGAGAAGTAGCCACCCAGCTCGACGTCAATGGTGCCCAGCGAGTAGGCGGCGAGGGCTCGATAGCACCGTGCCGTGCTCACCTCATCAAAGCCTGCTCGGCGGAAGCTCCGGAACCCCGCCTCGACGAACGCAAGAGCGTCGGGGGTGTGGGGAGGGAACTGATTGATGAGGCGGGCGGCGTTGGGATGAAGGAGTCCGACCTCGCGCACCGACCGCATGATGTGGCGGATCGCGTCCCGCCAGTGCGCGTCCTCTGGAGGGGTGTCCACCTCCGCGAGGAGCAGTTGGGCCACGCCATCCAGCAGCGCCTCGCGATCAGGGAAGTAGGTGTACAGACCCATGGGGGAGACGCCGAGCTCCTGCGCGAGTCGGCGCATCGTGAGCGCCTCGAGACCCTCCGCGTCAATGACGGCGAGGGCGGCTTGGGCGATGGTCCGCTGTGACAGTTTGGGGGCCATGCTTCTCCTCCCACTCAGCGGCGTACGGCGTACGCGCAAGCATAGATGCAGTACACGGTCATGGGGTGCCCGTCCATGAGCGACTCGTGAGGACCAGCAGGTAACCGTCGGGATCGGCGAAGGTCACGCCTCCCTGGTCCCACCAGTCATTGCGCGATGGCGTGCGGACCCCGCCAGCGGCTTCGATGCGTGCGAGAAGTTCGGGGTCGAAGGGCTCGTCGAGGTAGAGAACCAGCAGGTCCTCCGCCGTGGGTGCGGGCCGAACCGCGCTGTCGCGCACCAGCTCCAGATGCCAGGCCGCAGCGGGCCAGCCAACGAAGGCGAGTTCCTCGAAGGTCCCGCCGTCGCCGGGCTTGCGTCCATAGAGCTCCATGCCGACTCCATCGACCCAGAAGCGCACCACGGCGTCCGTGTGGTTGGTGGGGCGGGCGATTCGCAGGTGAGCAGCGTCAAGCGAGGTCATTCTTGCCTTTCCTGTCAGGGTCGGTGTGGGCACCGTGGGGCGCGCGCAGTCTGAGAGTGGGGAACGCGATCAGCGCGACGGCTATCGCGACTGCCGCCGACGCAGCCGCCGCGAAGTGAGCCGCGTGGAGACCAACCTCGGCGGCCGCGACCTGGGTGCCGCCAGCGTCGGCGATTCTTCCCCTGGCCATGGCATCGACCGCACCGAACACGGCAATGCCGATTGCGCCACCGAGCTGGGTGGTCGCCGACGCGAGTCCGGAGCTCACGCCCGCGTCCCTCGCGCGCATTCCGTCGGCTATGACCAAGGTGGTCGGAGTGAAGCTGTAGGCCACTCCGAGCGCAGCGAGCATCAGCGCAGGGAGGACCTGCCAGACGTACGCGGACTGGGAATCCACTTGCGCGAGCAGCAGGTGAGCGGCAACGAGCGCCGCGAGACCCATGACCGCCGTGCGCTCCGGCCCAAAGCGAGTGAGGGCGCGCGGCAGCAGCAGGGTGCTCACGACGAAGCCTGCGAGGGACGTGGGCAGCATCGCCAATCCCGCCGTGGACGGGGAGAGCTGAACCACCTGCTGAAGCAGGAGGGCGACGACGGCGAAGCAGGCGATGCGCGCCGCGCCGCCAAGCATGTTGGCGACAATGCCGCCCGCAACGCGTCCCTCACCCAAGACTGACAGGGACAGCACGGGGTCGGCAGTGCGGCGCTCCACTGCGACAAAGCCCGCGAGCGCGAGCACCGCGATGACGGCCGCGACAAGAACCCGAGGCGAGGCGATCCCGCTGGTGGGAGCGCTGAGGACCGCGCTCGCGGCAGCCACTACGGCCGCCGTCAGCAGTCCCGCGCCGAGTCCGTCAAAGGGGCGGCGCTCGTGCTTCTCGTCGGCCGGCAGCAGCGACCGGCCCGTGAGGAGGATGGCCACGGCCACAATCGCCGTCATCGCCATCGCACTGCGCCAGCCGAGGTTGCCGGTCATCAGCCCACCCACGCTGACACCGAGCGCGCCGCCGGCGGTCGACGCCGCACCCCACCAGCTCATGGCCCGCGCTCGCGTGGCTCCCGTGAAGCTTGCGAGGATCACCGACATCGCAGCGGGACTGAGCATCGCGGAGCCGACGCCCTGGAGGACGCGAGCCGCGATGAGCACCGACTCTGATGGGGCCACCGCGCCAAGGAGGGAACCTGCCGTGAGCGTCGCGGCGCCCACCATGAACATGCGGCGGCGTCCGAAGATGTCAGCGGCCCGCCCAGAGATGAGCAGCAGACCCCCGAACGCCAAGAAGTAGGCATTGAGCACCCATGCGGTGCCGGTGGCGTCGAGGCCGTACTCGGACGTGATCGATGGCAGCGCCACATTGAGGATGCTCGAATCGAGCATCACGACGAGCTGGGCGGCAACGAGCGTTGGCACGAGCAGCGCGCGGCTGCGATCAGACATACGCGACCTCTTGAAGATGGCGACGGTATGCCGAGGGCTCCCACGACGCGACCACCTTGGTGTTCAGTATCGCTCCAAGGTGCTCATAGAAGCGGTGCGCATTGCGGTTGTCGAGCCGGGCTCCCCAGGTGACGAGCAGATTCTCTCTGTCTGCCAAGCGTGCCACGGCGGCCATGAGCTGGCTGCCGATCCCACGGTCGCGGTGGCCGTCGCGGACGTAGAGGTCATCAAGTCCGAGGATCTCTCGGCCGCTCCACAGGTGCAGGCGTCGAACGGTCGATGCGAAGCCCACGGGCTCGCCGTCTTCCTCGGCAACGAGCACTGCGACCTCGGGCAGGGACAGAAGAGTGGTCCACGTCTCCGCGGTGGCATCCACATGCTCGAGGGAGTTTTCGATGGCCGCGAGTTCGCGGACCATGACATCGAGCGCGGCGGCGTCGCGGGCCGTGGCGGGGCGAATGGCGATCATGAGCGGTCCTTACGTTGTCGATATGTTCGCGTACGGCGTACGGATACGACGTACATAATGCACCGTACAACGTACGGCGTCAAGAGATTGGTGTGATCGGCACCGAGCTCGCGAACGGTTCCACGCGGCGGAACTGGCCGGAGAAACAGAAAACCCCCGCCGCAGCAGGGGATTTCAGTGGCGGTGACGGTGGGATTTGAACCCACGGTGGAGTTGCCCCCACACACGCTTTCGAGGCGTGCTCCTTAGGCCGCTCGGACACGTCACCGCGGACGACAATACCCGCTCGCAAGGGCCCCCTCCAAACGCGCACCCCCTCACCGACCGCCTGCTTACCACTTGGTAGGGAAATGACCTATCATGGCGGGAGTCACTCGTCGCAAAGGAGCATCATGTCCACCGAGCCGTACCGCGACCCGTCCCTGCCCGTCGAGGAGCGCGTCGCAGACCTGTTGAGCCGCATGACTCTCGAGGAGAAGGCCGGTCAGCTCACGCAGTACTTCCACTTCGGCTCGATGTTCGGTGACGCGCCGCCGGAGGGCGAGCAGATGTTCACGAGCATCCGCGTGCCCCAGGTTGTCGAGGCGGAGGTCGCGGCCGGCCGCGCAGGCTCCGTCCTGTTTGTGCGCGACGTCCACAACGCCAACCGCATCCAGCGTCTCGCCGTCGAGAACACCCGTCTTGGCATTCCGCTGATCTTCGGCTTTGACGTCATCCACGGCATGCGCACGATCTTCCCCGCGCCCATTGGCCTCGCCGCCACGTGGGACCCGGAGACCATCGCGGCGGCTCAGGCCGTCGCCGCGCGCGAGGCTCGCGCCCACGGCATCCACTGGACCTTCGCGCCCATGGTCGACATCGCCCGCGACCCCCGATGGGGCCGCATCTTCGAGGGCTCCGGCGAGGACCCCTACCTCGGCTCGGCGGTCGCGGCAGCACAGGTGCGCGGCTTCCAGGGCGACCTTGGCAACGAGAGCATCATCGCCGGCCCCAAGCACTTCGCGGGCTACGGCGCGGCTGTGGGCGGCCGTGACTATGAAGAGGCGGAGATCTCCGACTCCGAGCTGTGGAACGTCTACCTCCCGCCGTTCAAGGCCGCAATCGACGCGGGCGCCGGCAACATCATGAGCGCCTACATGGAGCTCAATGGCGTCCCCGCCACCGGCAACAAGTGGCTCCTCACGGACGTCCTGCGCAAGGCCTGGGGCTTCGACGGCTGGGTCGTCTCCGACGCCAACGCCGTCTTCTCGCTCGAGGCCCAGCACTTCGCTCGGGGCCAGAAGGACGCCGGCGTGCGCGCGCTCACCGCGGGGCTCGACATGGAGATGACCATGTTCGAGCCCGCGTACAGCCACCTGCCCGACGCTGTGGCTGAGGGCCGATTGGACGTCGCCGAGATCGACGCTGCAGTGGGGCGCATCCTCACGGCCAAGTTCCGCCTTGGACTGTTCGAGAACCCCTACACGGACGAGTCGATCGGGACTGAGGTGCTCGGCGCGCCCCAGCACGGCGAGGTCGCCCGTCGTGCCGCGGAGCACTCCCTCGTGCTGCTCAAGAACGACGGCGTGCTGCCCCTGAATCGCACCGCCATCAAGAAGGTGGCCGTCATCGGTCAGCTCGCGGCAAGCAAGCGCGACACTCTCGGCTCGTGGTCCTTCGACCACGTGACCGAAGACACGGTGACCGTTCTCGAGGCCCTCAGCCAGGCCGTCGGCCCGGATGTCGAGGTCGCCTTTGCCCCCGGCGCGAGCATCCCCGAGAAGATCAACAAGTCCTTCTTCGACGCCGACACCAAGCCCGAGGACATGACGCCCGCGGACTACGACGACGAGGCCGAGACCGCCAAGGCCGTCGCGCTCGCGGCGGAGTCCGACGTCACCGTGGTGGTGGTCGGCGAGCGCGTCACCCAGTCCGGAGAGTTTGCTTCCCGCTCATCGCTTGAGCTGCCCCCGGCGCAGGTCGCCCAGCTCGAGCAGATCGCCGCGACCGGCACCAAGATCGTGCTGCTCGTCATGAGCGCGCGTCCGCTGGACCTGCGCTGGGCAAGCGAGAACGTCAGCGCGATCCTCGACATCTGGCACCCCGGCACGCGCGGAGGTGAGGCCGTGGCGTCGGTCCTGCTTGGCGAGGCGAGCCCCGCGGGCCGCCTGCCGTTCTCGTGGCCGCGCCACGTGGGGCAGCTTCCCATGTACTACTCGCACCTCACGACCTTCCAGCCCGACGGTGCCGCGACGCGCTACTGGGACGACAACACCACACCGCTGTACCCCTTCGGCTACGGACTGTCGTACGCGACCTTCGAGTACGCGAACGTGCGGCTGTCCCGCGAGTCGATCGCGGTGGGCGAGAAGGTCACGGTGTCCGTTGACGTCACCAACACCTCGCGCATCGAGGCCGACGAGGTGGTGCAGCTGTACATCCACCAGCGGTTTGGATCCGCGGCGCGTCCCGTGCGCGAGCTCAAGGGCTTCCGCCGCGTGGAGTTCTCCCCCGGACAGACGCAGACCGTCGAGTTCGAGCTGGGGCCGGAGGAGCTGAAGTACTGGAGCGCCGCGCACCGCGACTGGGTGCAGGAGGTGTCGGAGTTCGACGTGTGGGTTGGCGGCGACTCGACTGCTTCTCTGGGTACGGTGCTGACCGTCACGGAGTAGCTGCGCGTTCCCCTCTTGCGAGGGGGCGCCGTAATGGGACATGAGGTCCGGGTTTCAGCGGTTGCGGCTCCGTAATGGGACATGGGGTTCGCTCGGGTCCTGCGCGCGCCCGGTCGAGCACTCCGCGCCCACCGGGCCCCGCGCCTCACCGGAACCGCGCCCACCGGGCCCCGCGCCTCACCGGAACCGCGCCCACCGGACCCCGCACTAGACCCGCGCGGTCTGGCACCGAACCTCATGTCCCATTAAAAGACAAGGATCCCGAAAACCCGGACCTCATGTCCCATTAGCGCGCCATGGCGCTAGCGGCGCTGCTCGAAGAACTCCCTGAGCACCGCCGCGCACTCCTCTGCTCGCACCCCGGAGATCACCTCCACCTTGGAGCCGATTCGCGCATCCCGCACAACATCCCACTGCGAGCCCGTCGCGCCCGCCTTCTCATCCCACGCGCCAATCACGAGGCGCGGCACCCGCGCGGCAAGCACCGCGCCGGCACACATAAGGCACGGCTCAAGCGTCACCACGAGCGTGCAGTCGTCGAGTCTCCAGCGGCCCGACGCTGCGGCGGCTTCGCGCAGCGCGATCACCTCCGCATGGGCGGTGGGATCGTGGGAGAGTTCGCGCCGATTGTGGCCCTCGCCGATGATCTCGCCTGCGGCGTTGAGCACCACCGCGCCCACCGGCACATCGCCTGCTGCCGCCGCCGCGGAGGCGAGTTCGAGCGCTCGGCCCATCGCAGCGTCGTACCGGCTCACGGAACCAGGCTAGCGGGGGCCGCGGGCGCGGTGCGGCGCGGTACGTTGGGGGCATGGAGCTGCACGTCGCCGATCACCCTCTCATCCGCCACAAGGTCACGGTGCTCCGTGACAAGAACACCCCGTCGCCCACGTTCCGGCTGCTGGTCGACGAGCTCGTGACGCTGCTGTCCTATGAGGCGACGCGCAATGTGCGTGTTGAGCAGCGAGAGGTCGAGACCCCACTGACCACGACGGTGGGCACGCAGCTCGCTCACCCCGCGCCGCTCATCGTGCCGATTCTGCGCGCCGGCCTGGGAATGCTCGACGGCATGACGCGAGTGCTTCCCATCGCGGAGGTGGGCTTCCTTGGCCTCATGCGCGATGAGCAGACGCTTGAGACCATCACCTACGCGAACCGCCTCCCGGAGCGACTCGACGGCCGCCAAGTGTTCATCCTGGATCCGATGCTCGCGACGGGCGGCTCGCTTGTGTCCGCGATCAACTACGTCCTCGAACGCGGCGCCACTGACGTGACGTGCGTGTGCCTGCTCGCGGCGCCGGAGGGCATCGAGCACGTGAAGCAGTCCGTAGGCGAGCGTGCGGACGTCTCCGTGGTTGTCGCGTGCGTCGACGAGAAGCTCAATGAGGTCGGCTACATCGTTCCCGGCCTTGGGGACGCTGGCGACCGGCTCTACGGGCTCGTCTGAGCGAGAGCCGGGGTAGCGTCGGCCCATGGCCTTCGCCCCCTGGAGGCTGCCCCTTCCCGTCCTGCCCGACGCTGTGGCTGGGTTCCATGTCAGACCCTCCTGAGACCATGGTCAGGTGGGAGTGAAAGGCGGCGGCGAAGTGTTCAACAGAAAGACAGTCAGGGTGTGGACGACACGCCGCGTCATCCACAACGCATACACAGAGTTATACACAGGACCACAACATCTAGGGGCGACTTCGAGAAACACCCCCTATATCTAGTTGCACATCGATGTAATTTGCATTAGGTTCGGGACTACGCCTCGAGTTGACGACGATGTGGCCCGTGGGAGGGCCTCGCCGCCGCCAAGAGCGCCGCAAATCGACGTCAGTACAAGGGCCAAGAGCCCTCAGATCACACAAGGGGAGCGCTGTGACGATCACCGAAAACACCGCAAGCGAGTCCGAGGCGCCAGCCATCACGGCAGGCATTCGCACTGGCATTCACGTCACCAAGCGCGATGGCACGCGCGAGCCCTACAACGCCGACCGCATCAACAAGGCGATCGAGCGCGCTGCCCAGGGGCTGCCGGACCACATCTCGATGACGACCCAGGTCGCCACCGAGCTCGCCATCACGCTCTTCGACGGCATCACCACCGAGCAGCTCGACGAGGCCGCGATCGGCGTGGCAGTGCAGAACGTCAAGGACGACCCCAACTTCGACGTCATCGCCGCCCGCCTGCTGCGCAAGGTCATCTACAAGCGCGTGCTTGGCGGCTACGAGTCCGAGCTTGAGCTGGCGCTCCTCCACCAGGCTCGCTTCCCCGGCTACATCCGTGACGCGGTCGAGGAGGGTCTGCTCGACACTCGGCTCGAGACCAACTTCGACCTCGACGCGCTTGCGGCAGCGCTCGACCACACTCGTGACGACCTGCTGAAGTACATCGGCACCGTGACCATGCGCAACCGCTACATGATCACCGACCGCCACGGAAAGGCTCTCGAGGTCCCCCAGTACTTCTGGATGCGCGTGTCCATGGGTCTCGCCCTCAACGAGGCGAACCCCACCGAGATGGCGCTTAAGTTCTACGACAAGATCTCCAAGCTCGACTACCTGCCCGCAGGTTCCACGCTCGTCAACGCCGGCACGTCCTACCCCCAGCTGTCGAACTGCTTCGTCATGCAGATGGAGGACGACATCGAGCACATCGCGAAGAGCGTCCGCGACGTCATGTGGCTCACCA
>CALALQ010000230.1 GCA_937925595.1 uncultured Demequina sp.
GGCGACTGAGCGGCGCGACACGCCGACGACACGCGTCAATGCGTGGGTACGGCGGAAGTGTGTGGCTACCATGTAGCTATTCCCTTTCGGGTAACACGAAGCGCCGGACGCCAATCCGGATCTTCGAACTGAATATCTGCTTCCTCCGGTCTCAGTCGCCAAACCTCTGCCGAATGAAGCATCTGCTCTTCAGCTATCAGGTCCTCGCACTCGCCAAAGTGCAGAGGGCCTGAGCTGTTTCTGGGGTCACCCGCTCATGTCGAGTTCTCCGTCCTCGAGCTGCTTGTCCGGCCACCAGGCCGGGAACCCGCGCTCGTCCAGCTCGTCTTCGAGGTGTTCGATGAGCCGCTCCAGGAACAGCGCGCCGGAGACGCCCGTGCGGTCCACGATGCGCTCGAACTTCTCCCGGTAGACCTTGTCGACGACATATCCGCCGAACTTCACTGGCTCAATGCGGGTGTCGCGGGGTACACGGGCGGGCTTCATACGTCCGAAGCTACTGACGCTCGTACTAGTTCCATTTGAGGTGCGCGGTGAACTCATGCAGCCCGCCCTCGCTTGCGCGAGGAGGCGGTGGCGCTTGCCGGCGACACGCGGCGGACATTGCAGAAATCCGCCCGCGCTGACGCGTTTCGGGGTAGCATGAAGACACCTTCCTCGGTTGGTTGGTAGCTCCGGACCTCAGGTTGCAGGCTTCTGGTCCGGCGAAAATCTCAGGGGGCCCCGTCTTCGGACGGGGCCTTCTCTTGTTAGCTGGCGATCTTGTGGCGCAGCTCCTTCGCGGTCACGGGAATGTCTTGGATGTGCGCCAGCTCCGGTGCGCGACTGGACGGTAGGGGAGCGGCATCGATGTCGAGGCCGGCGAGCGTCTCCAACGTCTTCGACGGTTCAGGAGCGAACTCCTCACGCCCCAGGGCGTGCGCCGCGAGGTAGACGACGTAATCGCTGCGGTGCATTCCGAGGGCCTTCGCGTTTTCCTTGATGATCTCCGCGAACGGCCGTGTGGGACGGACGGTCATGGGGACTCGGTCACCCTTGCTCGGCTGAGGCATGACGCCATCTTGACGGAGAACCTGAATCAGAATCCGCATCGGCGCGGCGTGTCGAGCACATTCCTATTCGGCGAAGTCGGCGAGTTCCCCAGATGGTGTGTTCGATTTCCCACACACCGTCGGCGCCACGGCCCCCAGTATGGTGGGCGAATGCGCCTGCTTCCGATCCCGGACGAGACCGGGAAGCCCACGCTGTACATCAACCCCGACCATCTCGTCAGCGTGCAGGCAACCTACTTCGGGGGAGCGAACGGCATCAAAGTCGCGGTGGAGCTGAAGGTAGACGGCATGCCCCTCCAACGCGTGCACCTCGGGGAGCACTTCGACCGCATTGCCGCCGAGGCAGCGTTCCAAAGGTTCATGGCGATGCTGACAGGGAGCGGCGGGCAGAGCTGACGGCCTTTCAGGATGCCCAGGACCAGACTGTGCGGCCGGCGTCCGCGATGACGTCCTCGGCCTCGCCGGCTGCGAGCTGCTCGATTCGGCTGAGCGGGTTCCCGGGCGCTTGCCCCGCGAGCCACAGCACCCACGCCCACGGTGAGTCGATCCCCTCTCGCAGCAGGGAGAGAACCGCATCGAGGTGGGGGAGTGGTGTGTGGTCCCGGACCTGGAACGCCGGGTACAGGTCGACGCTGTCGGAGGAGACGAGCCGGAGCACGCGCAGCTCGCGGACAGCTGCGTCGAGCCCTGCGGGGCTCATCCCGGTCTCCCGGCACATCGCATCTGCCGTGTAGCAGGGGCCGATGACTTCGCCCAGGCGGGGCCCGAGTTCGTCGGTCATGGGCTGATCGTACCGGTGGCCTGCGACGTCAGAACCGGAGCCCGAACCGGGCGGTGTGTGCTTCGTGCTGGGCGCGGACTATCGCGTGGTGCGAGCCGGAATCGCGCAGCGACTCCTCCGCAGCGGCGGCTTCTTCGTGGGTGACAGGCTCGAGGCCGAGCATTCGGACAAGGGCATGGCGGAACATGGTGTTTCCATTCAATGTCGGTGTGGGCAATCCGGGGATGTACCCTGCGGCACGACGAAGCCCCCGGCGCGCCGGGGGCTTCGTGCTGATGGCGGGTGTCAGCCTGCAGTGCGGGCCTTCTTGTAGCCGCGGATCTGCTCGCCGATCATCCCCGCGACACCGAACACTGTGAAAGCGGTCGCGGCGATGAGGAACGCGGGGTGTGCTGCTGCGGCGAGCATGAGCGCGAGCAGCGCGCCGATGTACCAGAGGGCGCGGGCGGGGAACACGCGCACCCAGTCGGCGGCGTTGGCGGTTCCGGTCATGAGGTTCTCCGTTCAGAGGCGGGCAAGGTTCGGGGAGGGCCCGACTCCTATGCGTCACCGCCACGCGCCGATGAGCTGCGCCCCGGCAGGTGCCCTGACGGCAGCCGCGACCTGCTGGGGGAGAGGTGAGGCGATCGCCGCGTGCGCAGGCGCGAGCTCCCGCATCTGCGCGGCCGTCAGGGACGTCTCGGTCATCGCGTTGCGCCAGGCCGGGTTCTTCGCGGCGGCGAGCGCTTCCGGGGTCCGGTATTCGACGAGGGTGGTGTTGTCGCCCTGGCCCCACAGCACCATCTGCGGGCCTTTCGCGGCGCGGTTGTTGAACAGGTTCCCGTCGATGGTGAGGTTCCAGTCGTCGACGGGGCGGTTCGTCTTCGAGTCGAGTGCGTGGAGGGTGTAGCTGCCGCCGTTGCCGAAGAGGTTGTTATGGACACGAATGTTCCGGGTCACCCAGGTGACGGTCGGGTCCACGCCGCCGACGCGGGGGTCGCGTCCAGCGAAAGTGCCAGCGGCCTGGCGGCGTTCGTCTTGGACCAGGCGGATACTGATCCACTTGTTGGCGCCGAAGTCGTTGTTGAACACGTCCACGTTCCCGGTGTTGTGGATGGACATGCCGATGTAGTTGCCGACGACGGTGTTGTTCGCGAGGATCCCGGTGTCGCTGAGCTCAGCGGCGATTCCGTCGCGGGTGTTGCCAGTGAAGTCGCTGCCCGTGACGGTGAAGTCGTAGACGGACTCGTCGAACCAGACGCCGGGCCCGTCGTTGTGGTCGGCCCGGATGTTGTCGATGACGGTGCCCCGGGTGCGGGTGATCTTCACGCCGCCAGCCACAGGGGTGACCCGGAAGTTCTCCGCGTTGTTGTAGCTGATGACAGAGTCTGCAAGTCGCGACCCGTACGCGGCGTTCTCTCCGATTCCCAGCAGCCCGTTGCGTAGCACGGTGACGCGCTCGACGGTGACACCGTTGTTGGACAGGGCTAGCCCAATCATGGCGTTGTCGGTGACTTCGAGGTCTCGGGCGGTGAAGTCGATGTTCTCGCTGCGGATGGCGCCCCGGTCGGCGTAGCTGGTCGCATATCGGCGCACGCCGAACCCTTGCAGGGTGGTGCCGGCCGACTGGACGTAGAACGCGCGGCTGAGGTTGGACGCGCGGACCTGGCGGCCCGCCGGGTCGTCGGAGATGGTGATGGTGTCGGTGTCGTAGTCGACGGCGAATGTGCCGGGGACAACGTCGGAGGACGAAGCGACCTGCCGGAGGTTCGCGCCGTCGATGAACACCTGGTCGGGGTGGTTGGCCATCGGGTTGTCCTCGTCCACCCACCGGGAGAGCGGGTCACCCTGCATCGACGAGTCGAACTCGTGCGTCCAGCCTCGGTATGCCCACTTCCCGTCGCCGGTGCTAGACCAGCCGGTCAGGGGTACGGACCCGTCGAACCAGACCGCTTCACCGGGGTACGCCTGCACGGTGAGGGATTTCGAGTACGGGATGTTCACCTGCTCGTTGTACTCCCCGGCGCGGATGACGATCGTCGCCCCGGTCTTCGCGGCTTTCACGGCTGCGGTGACGGTGGGGTAGGGGAACGATTCGCTCCCGTCCGCTCCGAGCGGACTGGCCGCCCCGTCCACGAACACGGAGCCGCCCGGGATCGGGTATGTGGCGGTGCCGACGGGTTTCGCTCCGACGTCCCCGCTCCGCTGCGGTGATGTGACGGTGGGGGAAGGCGATGGGGCCGGGGCGGACGTCGCCGTCACCTCCGGCGTAGGCGTAGGTGTAGGCGTAGGCGTAGGCGTAGGCGTAGGCGTCCCTGTGGGCGCGGGGGAGGGGCTGCTGGTCGGCACCGGTTTCGGTTTCGGCGCGGGGCTGGTGTAGCTGAGAGGCTTCGACGCTGCGAGGATGCGGAGGTTGTCCACGTACGCCTTGGTCGTCTTCTTCGACGACCTCGACGCGCGAAAACGGAGGTTCACCGCTCCGGATTTGGTGATGCGGGATGAGGAGGTGTCGGTCACGACCAGATGCGGCTTCTTCGGTGCCGTCTGGCCATGCTTTCGGTACACTCTGCCCTCGATCGTGACCGGCTTGGTGCCTGTCACGCTGAATTCGACCGCCAGCCACTGTTTGCGCATGTCGAGCTTGGGGACGGTGGCCTTCCCAAGCGTCGTCACCTTCTTCCCCTTCACACGCTGCGCCGCTAGGACGGTCTTCCCTGTCCCTGTGACCCGGACCTGCACCCGGTACTCAGACCCGTTCTTCAGGGAGCGCACCCCCGCGCCGTAGTAGGCCGTGCCTCGAGTGTGCACACGCTGCTTCACGTCGAAGAAAACCCGAACCTCCCGTCCCTTGTTCTTCTGTGACGGGAGCACCACAACCGTCTTCCCCGGCTTCACGGCCGACCGACCCCTCCCGCCCGCGACGGCGAACGACGCGCCCTTGGTCTTGCGGAGCTTGTACGGACCGCCGAAAGTCGCGTTCTTCCAGGTCTGCGCTGCCGTGCGGGTGAACGTGTCGGAAACGATCTTGTGCGAATCAGCTGCGGCAGCGGTGGCGGGGGAGACCGGCCCCAGCAGGGACGCGGCGAGTACGAATGTCGTTGCGGCAGCGATGGTGAAGCGGGGGAACCTAAACCTGGGGACAGGCATGTCATGAAAGACCCTGGGGTGCATAAGTCGCCTATGCGTTCATCGCATTGCGACCTGAATCGTGTGCCGTTTCGGTCAGGCGCCCTTGGACATCTCAGCCCACTGCTGGCCGTCCCAGTACAGGGTCTTCTCGTTGACCTGGCCCTTGGCGGCGAACTGCTTGTAGACGGCGGTGATGTTGTCCAGCGCGTTCGTGATGACGAGCATGTTGCTGACCTGGTCATACTTCTCGACGTCGGCGAGGCACTCGTCGTTGAGGATGACGGCCTTGTTCGCCTTCACGTTGCGGGCGAGGACTCGGCGCAGGTCGAACTCCTCGAAGATGGCGTCCGCGAACGACGCGACTGTGTGTGGGGTGCGCAGCGGGCCATCGCCGAAGCCATCGAAGACGAGGTCGAAGTTCCAGTGCTCGGCGACATACGCCTCAAGCTCCTGGCGGGCCTCGGCGCTGTGCGGGTACACGCGGGTTTCGCCGCCGTTGCCGTCCTGGATGAGGTCGGCGATGGCGGTGCGGCCGCGCTTGATGGTGGCGCTGTACGCCGTGCCTTCCCGGCCCATCATCTTCTTGATGTTCGAGACGGTGTACGGGCCGAAGTCTCCACGGCTGAGGCTGGCGTTGGTGCGGATGCGGGGGCGAGTGTCGTTCTTCTCCATGCCACCTACATGCGCCGTCTCGGACGTTTTGTGGGTCAGATGGTGACGGTGACGTTCACCTGCTGGCAGAAGGCGGACAGCCAGGTGAACCCTCCGTCGACGCTGTCGAGGTCGGGGTCGAAGCTGAGAGCACCGACCGCAGTGAAGTCTGCGGGGCTGACTCTGTCTTCGAACAGCACATAGGCCCGGTCACTGTTCAGGCGTGCGCTCATCCATGCGATTCCATCGAAACCGGCCTGGTAGGCGGCCTCTGCCCACTTCACCGTCAGAGAGTAGTCATCAGCCTCAGGACCGGTGAGCTCGTGGGCGTCCACGCCCAGGTGACGGAGTCCCTTCCCGAGGAAGGACGCGAGCTTCACCTCCCGGTCGATCGTCAGCTCAGTGAGGATCCTGTCCTCGTAGTCGCTGCGGCCGACGACGCCGCCGGAGGCGGGGATGTGATGGAGGACCGACTCGCACACGGCAGCTTCGTCGGTCTGGCCGACGTACAGCACGCCGAGGGTTGTCCCGGCGGCACCGGTGAACGGCCCGAACCGGGTGGTCCCGGGCTTCTTGTACTGGATGAATCTGGTCGCCGGCAGTGTCTTCCAGTGGGACCGGAAGAGGGTCGTGCCTGCGGGGAGGGTGTAGGTGAGCGGGGTGAACGGGGAAGGCGGGGGAGGGACGGTCACCAGCGGGACTCCCACACCTTCTCCGCCACGTCCACGATCTTGTTCTGGTCATCGGCGACGTCCACTGGTCGCGGCGCGGTCCCGTCTGGCAGAGAGCCGAGGTAGGCGGTGGGTCGCATCAGCCACAGGATGACCTCGTCGTGGTCCACCTCGTACTCGTCGGCGAGGGCTATCAGCCGCTTCACCCACGGACGCACTTCACGGCGGGCCGTGTCGAACTGGAAGGCAGGGTACCGGACGGTGTTGCGCCGCCGCGTGCCGAGGATTTCACCGCGGGTTCGCATGTCGCTGGCGAGCTTCCGGTTCACGCCACGGGGGCTGAGAAGTTCGGACACCTCGGTGGAGGTGAACATCCCGAACTCGTCCTCGAGCTGGCGCCAGGCGTTCTCGGTCGCCTGAGTGGCCGCCGCCACTGCCGGGGTGACTGGGGCAGCTTCGTCCTGGATGGCCTGCTTCAACCGGCGCCGAGCCTCACGCTGGCGGGCGACCTGGGCCAGGATCAACAGCGCCTCTCGATCACGGTCGGGCGCGCTCCGGTAGGCCTCCATGAGGTCGTCACCGCTGAGCTTGCTCAGGCTTGCGCCTGCGCGGACAGCCTCGGCGATGACCTTCCCACGTGGGGTTTCGCCCTTAAGCATGCTCCGTGCAACAGCCATCTCACGAACCTTCCGACCGCTTGTGCTTGTGAGAAACGTTACCAGAGGGAGCGGACGCTGTCACTGGTCTGTGCGTTCTCCATGCCGCAGTCCCGGGAGGTGTTGCACCAGACCGGGGGAGTGGTACACTCGCGTCATGCCGACCGATCTTCAGCGCACTCAGGTGACACACACACCGGAGGTGGAGGCCGCCCTTGAGGTGGCCAGGCGCCGGTGGCCGGCCGAACGCAGCACCGGCAGGCTGCTGGCGAACCTCATCGTCGAAGGCGCGAAAGCCATCGAAGCCTACGACGAGCTCGTCGCCGCTGAACGCCGTCAGATGCTCGAAGACATCGCCGGGACGTACGGTCACATGTATGGGCCCGGGTACATCGACAGGATCCGCGAAACCCAATGATCGTCCTCGACACGTCCGCGGCCGTGGCACTGCTGGACAAGACGCACCCGGACCATGCCGCCGCTGTGGAGTTCGTAGCCAGGAACACATCCTGCGCGATCCACGCGGCCGCAGCCGCCGAGGTCCTCGTCGCCGCCTCTGAACGCGGGATGTCCGAGCGTGTCTGGGATGTGCTGCGAAGCGTCGGTCTGCGCGTTGCCGACGGCCACCCGGATGAGCCGGCTCGCATCGCTCAGTGGCGTCGTGACGGCGACCTGTCGCTCGTGGACGCATGCACAGTTGCGATCGCCGACCTGCATGAGATGTTCGTCTTCACCTGCAGCGAACCGGTAGCAGCCGCCGCCCGGCAGGCTGGACTTCTCGACGACCGGGCACCAGCCGGAGCCCGCATCTGATGCAAGATGCTTTCATCTGATGCAGGATTCTTGCATTTTGTGCAAGTCCCGGAACGCCGATAATGTATCTTATGTCAGTTTCGAGCGTCTATGCGCACGCTTCTAAGAGTTGAAGGTCTCCCCTGAGGCTGTCACAGGGGGATCTCTTCTTCGCCGGTGAGCAGTCGCACTTTTGTCATGCGGTCCTGGCGCGGCCAGGCAACGCGAGCGGCGACTTTCATTGCCACTCGGTCCTCATGGTCCCGCGACACTGCCGCCGACAGCAGTTCGTCGAAGTCCACCCAGTAGCCGATCCACGCCTGCGTGTGGTTTCCGCGCTTGACCCACGACGCCTTCCGGTCGACCAGGTCGTAGGCAATGAGAATCTCCACGGCCGCTGACAGCTGCCGGCTACCTTCCGCCCACCGCCGGACGCTTGCGATCGGATCCTCATCCTTCATGAGGCATGGCTGGCTTTCGTGAGGCCTCGGCGCAACCCACCGCAGTGTGAGCTGGCGACGAGCTCCTTCGGCAGTGACCTATCGGCGGGAGGTGCGATCGCAGGTCATCGGCTCGTCGAAGCCCTCGATCTGAAGGCTGGCGGAGTCGGGTGTCAGGTCTGCGTCGACGGCCAGGTCGCCGGTGCTTTGGAGGACGGTGGCCTTGTTTGTAGCCCCGAAGTCGATGCTCTCCGGCAGGCGGATGCTGACTCCCTGCCCGGAGCGGGGCGTGATGGTCAGGACGTTGTCCACGATGGCGTACATGACCGAGTCCTCGTTGTAGTGGTCGAGGTCCTCGTCCAGCTGGGTCCACTCGATGACGTCCTCGCTGATGACGAACGTGTTCTTCAACCGGTTCGAGCCTGTCGGGTTGAACTGGCACTCCCACGAACCGAGGAGGTACTCGGCCGGTGACGGCGGTGCTTCCTCGACGGTTTCCGCGGGCTGTGGCGGGTTGGGTCCGCCGGCGCCGTAGTTCGTGCTGCAGCCTGTGACTGCGAGCGTTCCCGCGATGACCGCGGCGACCGCGATTCGACGACGTTGCATCATGTCCCCACTCCCCTGCCGCATCCCCCGTGCGACTCCCAGGTGCCTGACGTTACTGGCCGACCGGCTGGAAGTCACGGGACGCGACGCTCAGGCACCACACTCACAGCCTCGTTGGGTCACAGGTCCGAGGGGGACCTCTCCCCCGCCTCGTCGAGACGCCGGAGGGCATCAGCGTACGCGGTGACACGCACCGCCACCTTCTCGAGCAGGTCCATCTGGGCGATGTACGCGGACAGGGCGCGAGCACGCAGCAGCGCGTTCAAGCTGGACTGCGGGCTCGCGTTGAACCGGTCGATCTCAGCTTCCAGCCCGTCGGGCGCGGCGGTCTCCTCCGCGTCGTACAGCAGGATCTTGTCCCCGTCGCTGACGGGTGCGGTGACTGTGGGGCGCTGGAAGTCTGGGTCGATGAACAGTTGTGCGGGCCCGGTCACCGTCAGCGACTTGCGTCCTCGCCCTCCGATCGCCTCGTGATCTTCCAGGAAGCGGAGCATCGTGAACCCTGAGTCTGAGCGAAGGTGCGGGCGGGCGTCGGCAGCCTCGGTGGTGACGTTCTGGATGGCGCGCACCTGCCCTTGGATGCGGCGGTGCGCGAGGTTGCTGAGCAGCTGCTTCCAGGAGCCTTCCGGGTCGGTGAGGTACGCGAGCGCCTCGGCTTTGAGCTCGGCGATGCCGGCGCTGTCGAATGCTGTCACTGGCAGCAGCGTGTGCGAGCCCGCCTTGGCGGAGGCGAGGAACGTGTCTGCCTCGATCTTCTCGATGCGGACAGTGAGCTCACCGGCCGTCGGTGCGGGCGCTGACCACACGTCGACGAGCGGGGTGTCGGCGAACACGCGGAGGCGGAGGTTTCGGAACTCAGTCATGGTGGGCCTTTCGGTCAGTCGGTGATGAGGGCGGCCATGTGCTCGGCGCGGCCAGTCATGGCGAGGGCGGCGCGGCGCGCGTCGTAGGACGCGATGTAGAAGCCCTTGCGGATGGCGTCCATGTGCAGGGCCCGGAAGTGGGTGCTGGGGTCGTAATTGAAGGCCGCGACCGCTCCCTCGAGCGTGGGCATACGCCGGCTGAGGGTGGACAGGAATAGCGGGACGACCTGGCCGTCCGCTTCCACGTGCACGACGGTGCCGGTGTCGTCGGCAGTGATCGTCGCCTGCGAGACGGTCCGGTGGCTAGTTGGGTCGATCTGCCACCACTGGTCCCAGTCCAGTTCCAGCGGTGCGAGCCCCGCCGCTGGGGCGAGGTGGTCTGCGAGCTGGGCGACGCGGCTGGCGGCGGCGATGAACTCCCGCGCCTCACCTTCCAGCATCGCGTCCGCCATGTCGGCCAGCAGGTGCTTGCGGCCGGCCTCCGGGTCGGCGTTGAACCGTTCGACCTCCGCGGTGACCGCGTCCACATCTATCTCTGCGACAGCGTTCCGGTACAGCAAACGCTCGCCGAGGGTCACATTCATCACAGGGCGACGAGGGGTGTCGATGAACTCGACCACCGCGTAGGCGTCGTCCGGGAGATCCCAGATGCTCCCCTGAGGTGTCAGGTACAGGTGCTTGAAGCGGGACATGGTGGCCTTTCGGTTCAGTTGATGAGCACCACAGCAGCGAAGCTGAGCGCGTACCAGCGGGGGCTCTCACCGTCCTTCTTGGCGTCGAGGGCCGAGAGGCCGAGCGAGAGCGCGACGAAAACGGCGATGACGCCCAATACCGTCACCACAGATGTCGGGAGGTGGTCGGGGGCTGTGCCGGTGATGGTGACGAGGTCAATGCCGGCGGCGGTCATGCTGCGGCCTTCTGCAGGACGCGAAGCTCGACGTGCGCGTCAGCGAGCTCGCGTTCGGCTTCGGCGAGCGCTTTGCGGGCGGCGAGGACCTTGCTGTTCGCGCGGGACTTCCGCTTCTGAGCAAGTTCAAGGGCAGTGGGCTGTCGTTCGAAGTTCACGACCTTTACATGCGCAGTGGCCGGCCGTTTCCTGGGTCAGCCGAGGATGAGGTTCACCAGCTCCGGGACGGTCTCAGTAGCTACCCTTTCGAGGTACCGGTCGAACCGGCCGCTCTGATTGAGGTTCAGCTCGATCGTGTAGGTTCCGCCGGCGCGGGCATGGTCGACGAGCCCGGCCGCCGGGTACACCTCCCCCGAGGTGCCGATGGCGACGAAGATGTCAGCGTTTGCGACGGCATGGTGGATACGTTCCATGTGGCGGGGCTGCTCCCCGAAGAACACGATGTCGGGGCGGAGCGTCCCGTACCGGCACGTCGAGCACGGTGCGCCGTACTCGCCGGCATCGACGGGTTCCCGGCACAGCCGGCAGATGGCCGTGGCGAGCTGCCCGTGCATGTGGATGAGCTGGTCGCCTGCCACTCCCCCACGCTCGTGCAGGTCATCGACGTTCTGGGTCACGACCAGGAGGCGGTCCCCGAGCGCGTCAGCCAGACGCCCGAGCGCGTAGTGCGCGGCGTTCGGCTGCGCGGCGGCGACGTCGCCGCGGCGGGCACGGTAGAACTCGTAGACGAGGTCGGGGTTCCGCTTGAGGGCCTGCGGAGTGCAGACCTCTTCGACGCTGTGTTGGGCCCACACCGCCGGGGACCCATCGGCGTTGTCCCGGAATGTGGACAGACCGGACTCGGCACTGATGCCGGCGCCGGTGAGGATGACGGTGCGGGTCACAGCTGCACGTCCTCGTCGCCGGGGGCGTACAGCAGGCTGATGGGGTCGCCGTACACGGACAGGTGCTCGGTGGGGACGGTGTAGTCGCCGTTGTCACGGTCGGACGGATCCATGTGCGCCCACCGGCCACCACCCTCGTGCGTGAACACCGCGGCACCCCAGTGCCCGGCTTCGCCGGCGAGGATGATGCTGCGGGGCGGGAGTGCTGCCGCTTCGGGAACGGTCAGCTCGCGCAGCGGATTCAGGATGAGGGCGACACCGGGGATGGCGCTGTACGACCCGAACCCGGTCAGGTGGTTGGCGAGGTACCCGGACGGGCGGGTCTGCTCTCCGTCGTACTGGTCGGTCGGGTCCAGTTCCAGCCAGTCACGGCTGACCTTCTGGAACAGGGTGCGGATGCGGTGCTCGCGGTCACCTGCGCCGGAGCGCTGGATGTTCAGGACGATGGTGCTGTCGGGGAGCGCGTCGAACTCCTCGGCGGTGCGGGCGACGCGGACGGTGGCGGGTGCGGTTGTCATGGTGGCTCTATGCGTCAAGGCAGCAGGGTCGAGGGGACAAGGTCGGGAGTGTCGATGACGACGACGGGCGCTCCCCCGTGGTGCTCGACGTTGTGGTCGCGGACGGACCGGGCCGGGGTGGACGCCCTCGACCATGCGATGCGACGGAACCGTGGATGCGCGTGGCACTTCGCCTCGTACGCGTCACCGCGCTTCGCGACGAACCCGGCACCCTCGGTGCCCGGGCGTGGGTGCTCGCGACGGTAGATGGCGACCGCGTCCGCGTACGCCTGCTCCGTGCGTGCGACCGCCTGCCACGTCGGCAGGTGGATCCACCGGATGTTCTGAGGGAACCGGTCCAGGTCCGGGCGGGACCCTTCGGCACGGATGGCAGCGTTCAGGTCGGCGACAGCGGCACGGTGCGCACGCCACGCGGCGATGAGGGTCTCAGCGATCTCGTCCATGGGCTCTACATGCGCAGTAGAGCACCGGAACGTAGGTCAGCTCATCGGTTGCGGATGTAGTCCACGCGGATCTTGTCGCCCTCGATGATGTCGCATTGGAAGTCGGCGAGGACAGCGACACCGAACGCGTTCTCCGCCTCGACGACCCCGGTCGCTGTCCACTTGCCGCCGGAGCCGGTGGCGTCCATGTCGTGGAACTTCGCCGACGACGGTGACTTCAGCTTCTCCTTCACGGCTGTCTGGCAGTACGTGTACGCGGACACCTTGTCGTAAACGGGTTTGCGGTTCGCGAGGCCCGACGCGTTGTAGAAGATGATGCCGCCGACGACGAGCACACCCACGATCGCGGTCTTCCACGGGAACGTCCCCCGCCAGGATGTCGCCCGGGCCTCCGCTGCGACGGCTGCCGATTCCCTCTCGTCCGCGTGCCTGAGCCACGTCTCGTAGTAGTTCCGGACGAACCGGTCCTCAGCGAGCATCTTCCGCGCGTCCGCGTCGGTGATGTGGACGCCCAGCCGCTTGCGTGCGGCCTCCTGCGCCATGGCGCGCTTGAACTCCTCGAACGAGACATTCCCCATGGACGCATGTCTACCGCCTGCGGCCGACAGGGTCCCGCAGCGCCACGCTCCACCGTCGGCGCCGCAGGGTACGGTCGACAGCGTCACTGAGACTTGGAGGCCCCGTGGCAGACCCCATCAGCGTTCCCGCCCGAGAGCTCGTGTGGGAGCTCGGCCCCACCCTTGTTGCTACCCTCGCCGGCACCAAGGACCGGACGGCACCGCAGTCATGGGCGGACGGGACCGCAGAACCCGACGAACACGAGGCGGAGCGTCTGCGTGCAGCATCCGAATCGTGGCACGTCGTCGCAGCCGCAGACGGCCCGGATGTCGCCCGGGCGTGGTTCATCGGAATGAACCCGTGGCTGGGGGACGTGACACCGGTCAGCGCGATCCGCGAGGGGAAGTTCGCTCAGGTCCGCGCGGCAGCGCAAGCGGCCGCCAAGGACACGTTCTCCGGCTGAGGAACGATGAAGGGCCGCACCGGATCCGGTGCGGCCCTTCATGTTCGCGCGGCTGGTTACTCGGTGACCACGGCGATGGAGCCGGTGACCGGTCCGTGAGCGTGCTCCTTGCGGTGTCCGGGCACTTCGAGGGGGTGCTTGCCCTCGTGCTCGTCGCGGGACTTCGAGCGGATGGCTTCGGCGCGGGCGAGGAGCACCTCGGCTTCGGCGTGCTGCAGCTGCACCTTCACGGACGCGGTCACCTGCATGCGGTCGATCCAGGCGAGGATGATGGCCGAGACGACGAACGCCATGTGGATGACGACCTGCCACAGGGCGCCTTCACCGGTGATGGTGCCGATGCCGGACGTGCCAGAGTGGGCGGCGATGCCGTCCTTCATCGTGGTGACCTCCACGAAGCTCTTGAGCAGGTGGATGGACGAGATGCCGATGATGGCCATGCCGAGCTTTACCTTCAGCACGTTCTCGTTCACGTGGGACAACCAGTCGGGCTGGTCGCGATGGGTGTTCAGGTCGATGCGGGACACGAACGTCTCGTACCCGCCGACGATGACCATGATGAGCAGGTTCGCGATCATGGCGACGTCGATGAGGGCCAGGACGCCCAGCATGATGGCGGCCTCATCGGGTGCGCGTCCGGCCGCGATCTCCATCATCACGTCACGGTTGATGAGTTCGAGCAGGTCGACGATGAACACGATGACGTAGACGGCCTGAGCGATCACCAGGCCCACGTAGATGGGGGCCTGCAGCCACCGGCTGCCGAAGATGAACATGCCCAACGGATGGGCCTTGCTGTACTCGAGGGTCAGTTCGCGGCGCAGCCGGCGACCACCCTTCTGCGGGGTTTCAGCGGACATTCGGTTCCTTGGGTTGGTTGTCGGGTTAGGTGCCCGGCCCCCGACCCGACAAGGCTGGGACCGACCGCTCATCTATGCGCGCACCCGCCCATCCGTTGTCCTATGCCCCTCCGCTACCGCCGCTGAATCACACGGAGAATGGTCTCTGAGAAAAATCTTCCGAATCCGTCTAACGCCGGAACAGCCGATCGCCTATAGACCCTGGTGGAGCCCCCAGGCCCCCGGAACCCAAGAAGGGTTCTGACATTTCCCACTCACGGAGGAATCACTATGGGAATGCAGATCGCAACCAACGTCTCGGCGCTGAACGCGCACCGCAACCTGTCGAACACGCAGAACAACCTGCAGAAGTCCCTCGAGAAGCTCTCGAGCGGTCTCCGCATCAACCGCGCCGCCGACGACGCTGCCGG
>CALALQ010000231.1 GCA_937925595.1 uncultured Demequina sp.
ACTTGCCGCAGGGTAATGGTCAGCAGGTCCTAACTGAGACGACTGATTGAGACTGATGTGAACGAGATTGCTGCTCCTGCCACCCTCCGTGAGGTGCTTCGCCCGCGCCACACGTTCAACGACATTCCCGACCGCGTAGAACGGTTCGCTGCGATGCAGCAGGCGATCGACGCGCGGATGTCCCGCCTTTCCGACCCGCTCGTGTGGGGCGAGTTCATCCAGACATGGGCACGGTTCCCGCACCTGAGCCCGGAGAACATCTGCCTCATCCTCGACCAGCAGCCGCACGCGACGTGGCTGAACACCCACCGCTCCTGGGGCGCGCGCGAGCGCACGCCGATTCAGCGGGGCATCGCCGTCATCTTCGCGAGCGTCCGCCAGCTCCCGCAGGGCGTCATCCCACGCTGGGACGGCGGCAGGCCCATCACCAGCGAAGTCCGCCACCGGCCCGGCACCCTGTTCGACTACACCGCTACCGCCGGCGCCCCGCTCGAGCCGGTGTGGACGGAAGCGCAGAATGAACCGCGGGAGGGGTTCCTGGATGACCTCCGGGCGGCCGCGGCGACCATCGGGTACGCCGTGGAAGCACGCCGTGACGAAGCGCCCGAATGGCGCCGGGTGTTCGCGCTCATCCACGGGCAGACCGAACGGCAGAAGACCGTCCGGCTCGCCCACCAGCTCGGCGCGGCGGCGGGCGGTGAGGCCGGGGCGGAACTCTTCGCGTACACGCTGATGACCGTCAACGGGATGACGGTGACTGCCCCTCAGGTTCCTGCCGACCCGCACGCCGCGGTCGCATCGGCCCGCGCCGGCCTTCGACGGATCCTGCAGAGGACGACGTTCCGGAACTACCGCGGATAGCGCTTGAACGTCACTACGCGCAGCATGAAGCGGCGGCGCGCCTCACGGCGGTGTCTGAGCGCGACGCGCTCACGGAGAGTCACTTCGGCGAGAGCGCGTGACCACTCCTCAGCCCGGACCTTCTCGAAGTCGATGGTCTGCCCGTCGCAGGCGGGATTCAGGCACGCGTCGCAGGTCGTCACGGTCACTTCTTCCCCATCAGTTCGAGCCACGGGAGCCAGTCCACGAGGTGCATCCGGTCGAACGGGAAGAACACTCCGACGACCCGGCCGATGAACGTCTCACGCTCCACCGCCCCGTGCATGCGTGAGTCGGCGCTGTGCTCACGGTTGTCTCCGAGCATCCAGTATTCGCCGTCGTCGAGCTCCACCTTGAACGGCTTCTGCGGGCCCTTCTGCGCCCACGGTTCGATGAGCGGGTCACCGTCCACGAGGATCGTCCCGTCCTTCTTCCCCTGGATGACCTCACCGGGAAGGCCGACGACACGTTTGACGAGGTAGCCGTCCTGGTCGGGAACGATACCTGCGAGCACCAGCAGGTTCTCGGCGGTGAACGCAGCCCCGCTTTCGGTGGGGATGCCGTCACCGAGCCAGTCTCCGGCGTCAGCGAACACGACAACGTCACCTCGGGTGTACGGCTTGAAGTTCGGTGTCAGCACGTCCACGACGATCTTGTCGTCGGTGACCAGGGCTGGGTTCATCGACTCGGACGGGACGTAGAAGACCCGGAACAGCCACGTCTTGAACGCGACCGCAAGCAGCAGGCAGATGACGACGTAGATGAGGAACTCGAGCGCCGGCCGCCACCATGGACGGAGCATCTTCCGTTCCAGGCGCGTCAGCTTGACCTTCCCGGGGACGGGGAGGGGAGGGATGTCGGATGGGTCCCTGCGTGAGTTCCCGAACTTCTTCATTGGCGCCTTGTGAGGGCGGGACCGTCCCGCACCGATAGTGCTTCTATGCGCTCTGCATCTCGTCCGACACGAGTTTGCGGACCTGCCGCTTCTCCCGGCCACGCTGACGCTTCACGCCATGCCGGTAGTTGCACTTCTCCGCGGCACCGGACACGAACTGTTCGATGTTGCAGTCGCAGTTCGGGCGGTGCAGGCGGCCCAGCATCCGGTTCATCGGGCACCTCCGTTCAAGTCGGACAGGCGACGCTGCGACCACTCGTCCCACAGGTGGGAGGGCAGCCACCCCCACGCCTCATCGGGAGACTTCTCGACCATGTCAGCGGCGTGGCGGACCACATCGGTGTGCTCTTTCACGTCCGGCAGGTCGTAGTAGTCGCGGGCATCCGCCAGCCAGCGGAGGTTCGCGACGGCTGCGGCGTACCCCTCGTCGAACCCGATGCGGCGCTGAGTCGCCATGCCGGGGGAGTCCATGAGCCGGCGGACAGTCCGTTGGATGAAGTCGGTCTTCACCTGGGCGGAGTGCTTGTCGAACTCCTGGCCGAGCTCGATGGCAGCACGGATCGCCCGCTCAATGTCGGCGCGCAGCTGCTCAGTGGACACAGGTCTCCTCAGTCGGGGTCTCTGTCACCTATGCGCAGTCGAGGCTCATCTCCAGGTCAGTTGCCGAGGTGCTTGGTGTAGGCGCCTGCGGCGGTGCGGCTGTACGCGCCGACCTCCGCGGTCCCGTCCGTGAAGTACACGGTGCCGTCGGCAGTGACGTGGCCGACCTTCGGGGCGATGTACCCGACGCCCATCTCGGCGGCGACGTCAGCGACCTCCGTGAAGTCCTGGCTGCCGTTAGGCGCACGGAAGAGCCGGGAGTCCTTGGTCGCGTACACGTACCCGTCAGCTCCCGCGACGATGTTGTTGAAGGCCGTGCTGGCGCTGTTGAACTTCGGAGTGATGGCGCTGGGCGTGCCGGCGGGGCTGAGGACGTTCACGGCGGCGGAGCTGCCATCGTGCATGTAGACGTTGCCGTCGGTGTCCACGGACAGGATGTTTGCGAGGCCAGTGGTCCAGCCGACCCTGACCGGCGTCCCGGGAGTGGCGGACCCCGGGTT
>CALALQ010000232.1 GCA_937925595.1 uncultured Demequina sp.
CGTCACCCTCGGCTCGTTCTCCGCCCTCGCGGGGCTCGCATACTTGGTGACGCAGTCGAGCATTATCGCCGGAGTTCCTAGCGAGCTGGTCAACGCGGTGAGATCCGATGTCTTCGGGATTCCCCTGGTCACATGGTACGCGTGGATCCTCGCAGCGCTGCTCTGGTTCGTCTACCAGCTCACACCTCTTGGCCGGTACATGCTCTTCATCGGGGGCAATGGTGACGCGTCGCGCCTGGCAGGTATCCCGGTTGCACGCATCCGGTTCGGCGCCTACGTCGCTTCCGGCCTACTTTCATCGATCGCGGGCGTCATCTTTCTCGGCTACTTCGGTGCCGTCGACCCCGGAGTCGGCTCGCAATACATGCTCCAGCCCTTGGCAGCCGCGTTCCTCGGCACGACCGCGATCGTTATCGGCCGGTTCAACGCGCTTGGCACCGTCGTAGCCCTATATCTGCTGATCGTGGGTATCACCGGCCTGCAGGTGCTGGGTGCTCAGACATGGGTCACCAACCTCTTCTACGGACTCGCCCTGATCGTAGCCGTCACGGCTTCCAAGCTGGCCGGTCGGCGGGCGGAGGGTCAGTCATGACCGCGGCGCTCACCGTGCGAGGCCTCCGAAAATCCTTCGGAGCCGTCCATGCGCTTCGCGGCGTCGACCTCGAGGTGAGGCCCGGAGAGGTCCATGCTCTCCTCGGGCAGAACGGATGCGGCAAGTCCACGCTCGTAAAGACCCTTACCGGTGTCATCACCCCCGACGCGGGGACGGCCGATGTCTTCGGACGTCCTCTGGCGTTCCCCGTGGCGTCCGCCGCCGCAACCGGTATCGCCGTGATCCATCAAGATCTCGGCCTCGTCGATGAAATGACCGTTCTTGAGAACCTGGGTGTGACCGCGGGGTTCGGTGCGCGTCTGCTCGGGGTTGTGAACCACCGGAGGGAGGTGGATACCTATCGCGAGGTAATGGCATCTCTCGACTTCGCGGTCGACCTCCACGCGAAAGTCGGCTCCCTCTCCGCCGCTGAGCGCGCGATGCTCGGGGTGGCTCGCGCTGTTCGCGACTTAGGTTCGGATGTCGCGGGCCGACTGTTCATCCTGGACGAACCGACCGCCGCGCTCGGACATTCGGAAGCCGACCGCGTGCTGGCGCTTATGCGGCGGGTAGCCGATCAAGGCGCGGGCGTCATCTTCATCAGTCATCGGCTCAACGAAGTGACTGCCAGTTGCGACCGACTGACGATCATGCGAGATGGACAGACCGTGCACTCGAGCGACGTGGCGGGGATCGACCGCGCCGAGATTGTCCGACACATGCTTGGACGGCGGTTGAGCGATTTCTTCCCCACTCCTTCCGCTGAACTAGGCGGTCAAGTGCGTCTTTCCGTCCGCGGCTTGAACGGGCGCACACTGCGCGACTTCTCACTCGACGGTCGTGCGGGCGAGATCATCGGCGTCACTGGACTCGACGGTATGGGGCAGGTCGAAGTGGTGCGGCTCCTCGCCGGGGCGGCTAGGCCTTTGGCTGGTTCGGTGACCGTGGACGGCGTAGACGTCCCTCTTGGCTCACCGCAGCGTGCCATCCGTTCCGGTATCGCCTATGTTCCCGGCAACCGCCTTCGCGATGGAGCGTGGACCGACGCCTCCGCTCGTGAGAACGTGGTGTTGCCCGTCCTGCGGCGAATCCCTACCAGGGGGGTCATCCGTGCTGCCTCGGAGCGGGCGTACGCCGACCCGCTCTTGAGGAGCGCTGGGCTTCATCCGTTCGATCCTGCGCGTGCTTTCCGCAACTTCAGCGGCGGTAACCAGCAGAAGATAGTGTTCGCGAAGTGGATGCAGATCGATCCGAGCGTGTTGCTGTTGGAGGAGCCGACTCAAGGCGTCGACGCAGGGGCTGCCCGCGAACTCCTTGGGCGGGTCACCGACGCGGCTGCTGAGGGCGCAACGGTGCTGATCGTGTCCGGCGATCACGAGCAGCTTTTGGAACTGTGCCATCGAGTTGTCGTCTTGAGTCATGGAGTGGTCGTCGCGGAGATCGATCGCGCCGATCTGAGCGAGGAGCGTCTGCTCGTCGCATGCTCGCCGACGGCCTGAACGTCTGTATGAATGGTGGGTTGACGCAATCTCCTTATCCGCGAGGATCAAGGCTCCGCGGCCCTCCCTGTAAGAACTCTGGCAAGCCCGACGGAGGCGATCTGGGATTAGCTACTCAGCGCATTGCGACCGTCGGTGAGCCGGGGTTGGGAAGCGCAGGAAGGCGTAGATTGTCCGCGCCCCTCTCCTGCGCGGCCTGTAGGGCGTCGCGGATTAGTGGGTAAACGGCCGGCTGCTTAGGCGTTCGACCGCGGCGGCCTGCTTCGACGGGAGTGGCTGACGCGCTTGCGGTTCAGCAGGTGGGGGCGGAGGCGCCCGACGTCATACTTGAACGGGTCTAGCGCTTCGAGCATCGGGTCGAGCATGCCCATGGCGCGGAGGACCTGGAGGAGCGTCTCAGACCTCACGGACGTGTCGCCATTTTCGAGTTTGCGCAGCGTGTCGCGAGTAATGCCAGCCCGCTCGCATACGTTCTGAGCGGTGAGGCCGAGCACCATTCGCCACTGATGGATGCGTTCACCCAGGAGCTTCCGCTGCGGGTCGATGCGGTACGGCACGCCACCTCCACCAAGATCTATTGAC
>CALALQ010000233.1 GCA_937925595.1 uncultured Demequina sp.
AGGTCGATCCGGAGCGCGGGGCGCTGCTGATCGCCCACCGCCGCGAGGAGCTCGCTCTGGCCGACCGCGTCGTGAGGCTGGCGCAATGATCTGACGGCGCGCGGCTCTTGGCGCAGCAACGCGGGAAGACCCTCTGCCGTTCGCGTTGGGAGCCCCAGCACCCTTGAGGAATTGGTGCTGGCACGAGGAGACCTCATCTGCGCAGGATTCGTTCGAGGACATCGAGCTGGCTTCTGGGGGGCGCCGTTATATCAGCGCCTTTTCAGCGGCAACTGGAACGCTGACCGCAGCCCGACCTAGAGCGGATCGCAACTATTGACTAGGTCGGGGTATGGCGAGCCTCATTGCTATCGAAACTCGACAAAAAGAGGATAATCAACTCGATCGTGGTTTCTTGACGTAGTCCGCTCACTCTGGGACGGTACGCGCCTCACGGAGGGAAAAGGTCGGCCGTCGTTCGGGTGAGAGCCCTGACGACGCTCGCAGGGAAGGAGCACCATGAGCACCGACGCTCGCGCGCGGTCGATCTCGCGCGCGCGAACCCGCATAGACGTGCCTCAGCGCCCGACGCAGGACGGCTGCTGATGGAAGATCTGATCTACCTGCTGGTGATCGCCATTGCGGTGTCGATCGCGGCGATGCTCGCGGCTACAGCGCTTGCCGTCGCGGCCACTGTCGCCACTATCTGCGTCATCGGTGCAGCCATGCATGCGTTCGCGACGACGATGTATCGCGGCGCCCTTCACCGGGGCGGCGACGCTGCTGCCGCCGGCCCGGGTGAGCCGAGTTTTCGTGCATACTACCGGGGTCAGGTTTGGACGGACCTCGGGATTGCCGCGCGCGCCGCATGGAGGCGCGCGCTCGAGGAGACGGGTCACATCCGTGGGATGGTGCCGCAGTCGTGGAACTCCGCCGTTCGGGTCGTCGTCAGCTTCGCGCTGTCTGTGTACGCGTTCGTCGGCTTGGCTGTCGGGGCGCTGCTGGCGGGGCTGATCCTCATCGTCCCGGCCGCGGCGATCGCGCTGTTCGCCCTCGGAGCCTGGGCGCTCGGTGCGCCACTACGCGCTTGGGAGCGACTGCGTCGCAAACGCTCCGGAGCGTTCTTCGACTGCCCCGAGTGCCACGATCGGTTCCCTCTGCCGCAGTACGTGTGCCCTGAATGCGACGCACGCCATCAACAGCTTGCGCCTGGACCCTTCGGCGTGCAGCGTCACCGCTGTACGTGCGGAGCGTACCTTCCGGCACTACCGACGCGCGGCCGGGACCGGCTTGTCGCGGAGTGCCCACAAGGGCACTCTCTCGGCGAGGGCGTCGGCACGGTACGCACGTTCCACGTCCCTGTGGCCGGCGGACCTTCAACGGGCAAGTCGGCGTTCCTCGCAGCCGCGCTCGTCGAGCTTGAGGGTGCCGCGACGGCCGGCACGCTGGCGACGGCTGTGCAAACGTCGAGCCGTCAGGCGTACGACCGGATTCTCAGTGCTTTCCGCCAGGGTGTCCCTCCGACGAAGACTTCCGGTCTGCCGCCGGCCGTTGTCGCCGAGGTCAGCGGTCGGTCCAAGTCCGCGCTCCTGTACGCCTATGACGTCGCAGGCGAGGTCTACGGCGTAGAAGACGAGCTTCGTCGCGACCCTGCTCACGGCTTGGCTGAAGGTGTGGTTCTGCTGATCGATCCCTTCGCGCTGGACCGCGTCAAGGCCGAGCTCGAAGAGGAGATCGACGAGACGGCGGAGCTGCGACCGAGCGCTGAGCCGCCGCAACGTATGCTCGAGCGACTCGTCGGCGTTCTCTCCGAGCAGGGGATCGACCTGAAGAAGCTTTCCGCAGCGATCTGCGTGACGAAGGTCGATGCACTCGGCATCGGTGACGCGATCGCTGCATGTTCGGGCGACCACGACCATGCGCGAACGCGCGAGTGGCTCGAGCGGTCCGGCGCCGGGAACTTCCTCCGGGCAACAGAGGACGCGTTTCGCGAGGTCCGCTGCTTCCCGGTGTCGGCGCTCGGCCGTCTTCCCGGCACTGGGTCGGGCGCGTTCACACCTAACGGCGCTCTCACCGCACTGCTCTGGCTCCTGAGCACTGCCGGCATCCAGCCGGCCGCGCCAGGGGAGGCCCAAACCACCACGACCGAGAAGCTCAAGGCCGCGGCGCCGCTCTCCGTCAAACCCAAGCGCCCCCTCTTCAAGGGACCGATCGACGTCGTGGTGCCGATGCCGAACATGGCCAACTTCTCGGTTGGCCTCGTGACGACCGGTGCGCTCGCATTGGCGACCGTTCCGTTCGCGTCGATCGGCGGGTCGGTCGACTACGGCGAGGAGCCGTTCGCCCACGCCGCGATCACCGGAACCACGACGCCGTCGGACACGACCGGCTCGCCCGAGCCAACGTGGGTGGAGGAGGACGACCAGTACCCGGAGGAGACGCCTGACCTCGAGTCCGAAGAGACCGTCGAGCCCGAGGGGACCGTGGAGCCCGACCCGCCGCCGGCCGACGAACCCAAGCAGCCACGCCCTGGCTCTCCGGCAGGCATCCTCACGCAGCACTTCGAGAGCATCACGGCGGGCGACTACGGCACCGCGTTCACGCTGATGAGCAGTCGCTACCGGACCAAGAATCCCAACTGGGAGCTGCAGCCAGCCCAGTCGGAGCCGTACATCAATCTCGCCGAGGTCGGGCCGACGAAGTTTCTCGGCAATGGCGTGGCCCGGGTGCGGGTCAAGTTCTATGGCCGAGACAGGTACGCCACCGAGAAGAGCGACACCGCCTGCCGGCGCTTTGAGGGCAACGCGCGCATGGTCCGCGAAAGCGGCGAATGGCGCTACGACGGCGGTGACGGTTACACGACGACGGTTTTGCCCTCCCACTTGAAGGTCTGCAACCCATGAGCGAGGTCCGCACCGTGAACGATCCGGAGCCAGTGATCGACGAGCTCGAGGCTGACGGCATCATCGCTGTCGAGCCGCTCGCGCCGACGCCCGAAACGCCCCCGGTGCCGGGGATAGAGCCACCCTCGTCGGCCGAACCCGAGCCGGAACCCCAGTCTGAGCCTGACCCCGTGGAGAGTGCGCTGCACGCGCTGGAGGCGCGGCTGGCCGAGCATCAGCGGCTGATCGAGCGCCAAACGGAGGTCGCCGCGAACCTGCACGCGGAGAATCAGCGACTCAGGGCTGGAGAGCTGCGTCAGGCACAGGCGGCCCTGGTGGCGAGCGTCTTGCGGGTACTCGATGACGTCGCGCAGATGGCGCAGACGGCGAAGGTGCCCGAATCGCAGACGGACCTCGGTCTCGTCGCCGATGCGCTAATGGACGCCCTCGCGCGAAACGGCATCGTGCAAACCGTGATCGAACACGGCGCACCGTTCGACGCGCGTGCACACAGGATTGCTGTGGTTGAGCCCACTGCTGACGCGGCCGCCGACCGCACGGTCGCACGGGTCGTGCGCCCGGGCTTCACCTGGGCCGACGGAGGCGTCATCCGCTTGGCCGAGGTCGCCGTCTTTCGTCACTCGCCCGTTTCCCCATAAGCCCTGAATCGAGAGAACTCCATGAGCACCAACGTCGTCTGGGGTATCGACCTCGGCACCACGTACTCCTGCATCGCTCGCGTCGACGAGAACGGCTATCCGGTCGTCATCAACAACGACCTCGGCGAGTCGGTCACGCCTTCGGTCGTGTTGTTCGCCAGCCCGGATGAGGTGACGGTTGGTTCCGACGCCAAGAGCCAGATGCAACTCGTGCCCGACCTCGTGTGCGAGCTCGTAAAGCAGAACATGGGCAATCCCGACTGGAAGTTCAGCGTCCATGACCAAGAGTGGACGGCACCCGAGGTCAGCTCGTTCACGCTCAAAGAGCTGGCCCGGAGCGCCGAGAAGGCGACGGGGATGCCGGTGAAGGACGTGGTGATCACGGTGCCGGCGTACTTCGGCGTGGCCGAGCGCGAGGCGACGATCGCCGCGGGAAAGATCGCAGGCCTGAACGTGGTTCACATCCTCAACGAGCCGACCGCTGCTGCCTTCAGCTACGGCTTCGCTCAAGGCGGCGACGCCAACGAGACCGTGCTGGTGTACGACCTAGGCGGCGGCACCTTCGATGTGACGGTCATCGCGATGGAACCCGGGGACGGCGGTGGCTCGAACATCCGCGTGGCTGCGACGCGCGGCGATGATCGGCTCGGTGGCGCGCAGTGGGATCTGCGGCTCGTGGAGCTGCTCGCGCGTAAGTTCATCGAGGCCGCGCCGGACGCCGTGGATCCGCTCGACGATCCGCTGGCCTCGGCCGATCTGCGGGTGAAAGCCGAAAGCATCAAACGTGCTCTCACCTCGCGTGACTCTCACTCGGAGCTTGTGCTCGCCGGCACGGATCGCGCCAAGGTGACGATCACTCGCGAGGAGTTTGAGGAGGCGACGAAGGACCTCCTCGAGCGGACGATTTCCTTCACGCACGACGCCATCTCAGACGCCAAGGCGGCTGGCGTCAGCGACATCGATCGCGTGCTGCTGGTCGGAGGCTCCAGCTTCATGCCGGCGGTGGCGCGGCGGTTGACAGAGGAGTTCCCGCAGTGGACCCCGGAGCTGACCGACCCGAATCAGGCAGTAGCCAAGGGCGCGGCCTTGGCCGGGCTGCAGCAGGCGCTCGTGCAGCAGATCGCCGAGAGCTCCGGCGCCACCGATGGCGATGGACACGCCCATGGCCTTGCGGTTACGCCCTCGACCCAGGAGATCGAGGCGGTTGCGCAGCAGTTCCACATGAGCAAGTCGATGGTCGAGAAGCTCGTCAACACGAGCTTCTCGGACGTGTGCTCGCGCGCGTTCGGCGTGAAGATCCTCAACGACGGCGTTGACGTCAGCGCACTCCCGAATGGGCCGGCGGACTCGGACTTCCACATCGAGCACATCATCGCGGCGCAGACGCAGCTTCCGGTCACGGGTGTGGAGGACGGGCGCGAGCAGACCTACTACACCGTGGTCGACCACCAGGACTCGGTCAAACTCGAGATTTGGGAGCAGGCCGGCGACACCGCCTCGCCAGAGCTCAGCAGCAACAAGTTCCTGGAAGCCGGGCTGTTCCCGATGACGCGCCCGTATCCGCGCGGGACGCCGATCCGGGTGGCGCTCGGGATGAACGCGCAGGGGCAGCTCCACTTGCAGGCATGGGACGTTGATGGAAAGCACATGGAGTTCCGCGCCACCTCGTCGAACGCCGTGATCAGCGAGGAGCAGGTGGAGGCCAGCGCAGACAAGGTGCAGGCCATGCGGCAGGCCGCATAAGCCAGGAAACAGCCGTGCGCACATTCGATCCAGCGAAGTTCCTCGCGGAGACGTTGAAGCCCTACGCGGTCGGCGACCGTCCGGGTCTCCCAGGTCTGTTAGACCGCTATCTGCTCGACGCGACGGACAGCGACGAGGCCGCGATCTCTCAGCGCCTGCGCGAGGTCAAGGCACTGTGGGACAAGAACTTCAACCACTCTCGCTACGGCAAGCTGTGTGAGGCACTGGCGCGGGAGCACGACGATGCCGAGCTGACACTGCTGGATCCGGGCGAGCGGCGGCGGCTGGCCGAAGGTGCACGACGGGAAGCCGAGGAGCGAAACAAGAAGGCGGCGGCTGCGCTCGCGGACTGGCGCCAGGTGCTGGCCGAGCACGTCGCGCGGGGCGGCCTCACCCCGAACGCTCGGTCGACGCTCGAGAGAATCGCCAAGGGCGCCGGGCTTGACCCACAACTGGTCAAGGTCGAGCTCGACCAAGCCAAGGTGGCGGCGGCGCCTGACCCGATGAGCCGGGAGAAGCGCGAGCAGATCCGTCGTTCGCTCGCGGATCTGGCGCGCGAGGTGGGCGAGGAGCGACTGGCGCTCAGCCTGTACCACGGCCTCGGGCTGGACGGCATCACGTACGACCTGGTGACGGTGCGCAAGCGCTATGACGAGGTCACTGAGACGAACAGCAAACGCGCGATCGGGCCCGCCGCGACCGCTTACAAGACGCTGCTGGCCAACGCCAAGCTGTACCTGCTCGACCAGGACCCACGTGCCTATATCGAGGGTCTCGTCCTGGATGTCGAGGCCGAGATGGAGTTCGAGGCCGCGCGAAGCGCGACCGACGGTGTGATCGACCCCGTCGAGGCCGAGTCGTTGCTCCAGAGCGCCATCCGACGAGGGCTCACGCCTGAGCTGGGACGTCGTGTCGTCGCCGAGCTCGCCCGCCAGAACGATGCTGTGATCGAGGTCGGCGCAGTTGTCGACTACGTCTCCTGCCCGTCCTGCAACGCGCCGCATCCGCGCCCCTCAGCGCCCAAGGCTTGCTCGCGCTGCGGCACCGCCCTCTTCGTGCAATGTCCGGCCGAAGGCTGCGGAGCGACCAACGACGCGACGGCGCTGCGCTGTTCCGCCTGCGGCACTGATCTGCAGAAGTACGCGGAGGCAACTCGGCGACTGCGCAACCTCTCATCCGCACTCGATGAGGGCCGCGTGGGCTGGGTTTCCAGCGAGTTGCAGGAGATCGTCTTCGTGCTTGGCGCGGACGCCATCCCTGCTGACCTGCGTATTCGCGTCGATACGGCGGTGCAGGCGGCGCAGCAAGCCTGGGACGACATCGAGGCGGCGATCGCGGAACGCCGTCTCTTTGCCGCACGGGGCGCGCTCCAGCAGCTCGTCAAGTCGGCGGCCGACGTGTTGGGACCAACCGGGGAACGTCCGTCTGCCCGAGCCGAGGAGGTCGATCGGCGTCTTCGAGAGGTGGACGCTGCGCTGACGCGAGCTCGCTCAGTTCAAGGGCCGGATCGCGAGGCGGCGTTCGTCGAGGCGCTGCAACTAGCCGAGGACTGTGGCGAGGCGGCGAGCGCATTGGCCGCGATCCCTCCTGACCCTCCGAGCGCAGTGCGCATGATCGCCGGGCCGGCCGGTCCCGTGGTTGAGTGGTCACCTTCGCGCAGCCCGGGGGTGCGGTATCGCGTGCGCCGAGTCGACGTGAGGACGAGCGAGTCGTCCGAAGTGGCTCTCGTCAGCGCGACTCGATGTGAGGATCGCGGTGCCCCTACTGGCGCCGTCGTGCGTTACGAGATCACGACAGTGCGCGGGCAGAGCACGTCCGAAAGCGTCGTGTCGGAGCCCGTCCTCGTGGCGAGGGAGGTCGAGGAGGTACGAACCCACGACGCCGATGGTGAGGTGCGCATCGACTGGCGCGCTGTTCCCCCGTCTGCGCGTGTGATCGTCGAGCGCACTAGCGAGCGGACGGGCGAGCAAACCAGCCTCCTTGCGGATCGGAGCGGGTTCGTGGACCGCGACGTCAGCAACGGTGAGCGCTACGCCTACCGCATCTTCGTGGAGTACAGCGGTGCCGACGGGACGCCGCAGCGAACCGCCGGAGTGACGCTGTACGGTCAGCCCGCGGCACCGCCATCCGGAATCGAGCAGCTAAGGCTCCGCAGCCAAGGCACCGGAGTCGTGATCGAGTTCGACCGCCCTCCGGCCGGCGCAGTGACCGTGCTGCGTTGTGACGCTGAACCCACGATCGTCTTCGGCGAGACGGTCGATCCGAACGGCCTCGCCGCGCTGGGACGCGTAGTTCCCGTCGCGCCCGAGGGCGCACGCGATGACGGCGGGACGGGTGTGTGCTGGTACCTCCCCGTCACTGTCGCGGGTGGAGTGGGCATCGCAGGCAGAGCGGTGCGCCACCTCGCGTTGCCGCCGATCGAGAACGTTGCCGCGGTGGCGCGCCCCAACCAGGTGAAAGTGACCTGGGAGTGGCCGCCGAACGTGCGGATTGCCAAGGTTGTGTGGCGCCGTGACCGCCAGCCGGCGGGACCGGACGATCCACAGGCCGAGAGTGCGTGGGTCCGACTCGGGTCCTATCGCGATGACGGCGGCTACACGATCGAGGCGCCTGGCGCCGAGCCGATCTTCGTCGGGGTCGTTCCTGGGCTCCGGGTCGATGGCGAGTTCGTGAGTGGGACGAGTCTCAGCAAGAGCTCGCGGGCTGTCGCGCGTCAGAGCGTCAAGTCCGACTTGAGGTACGCGGTCCGCCGGGCCGGGTTGCGCAAGAGGCGATTGGAGGTGAAGGTCGAGGTGCCATCGGGCGTGACCGCGCCGAGCCTTGTGCTCGTGGCACGGGGCGGCGATCGATTGCCTCGGGCCGCATCGGAGGGGGACGTGCTTGCGCGGCTCGGAGGCGATGAGCCATTGACGTCGACGGTGGATCTTTCGGGCTGGCGGTTTCCAGTGACCGTTCGGATGTTCGTCGAGTCCGCGAGCGCCGCCGCAGCGTTCCAGCTGCGCGATCCCCACCCCGACGACCTCCTGCTGCGCTGACATGGCCCGCGCTCACGACGTCGTCTGCCCGTTCTGCTTCAACCAGTGGTCGACACGGGTCGCTGCATTCCGCTGTACCAGCGTGGACGCCAAGCGGTGCGCGCGAGTGCCGGACGAGAAGCTCGGACGCCTCCGCGGGATCGATCCCCCGAGCGAGCCGCGGGTGGTCACGCGGACGGGCCGGCTCGGACGCGCGTTCGAGGTCAAGCCCGGGCAACCCGTGCGGTGCGAGTGCGGCGCGCCGACACGTCCGGTGTGTCCCGAATGCCATTCCAACCTACCGCAGAGATTCGCCGACGCTCCGAGCCGCACCATGGCGCTGATCGGCACCAAGGCGTCAGGTAAGAGCCACTTCATCGCGGTCGTCGTGCACGAGCTCGAGCACCGGATCGCACCTCGCTTCAGCGGTTCGTTGATGGCGCTCGACGATGCCACGCGGACCCGTATTGACACTGACCTCTGCCCGCGGCTCTGGGGGCAAGGGCTGGTGCTTGCGCCGACGCAGAGCGCGCGCGGCAGCGACGTCACGCGCGAGCCGCTGGTCACACGGCTGAGCGTCGGCTCCCGGGCAAGCAACCTCGTCTTCTTCGACGCCGCAGGTGAGGATCTCGACCAGCTCGACATCCTCGAGCGGGAGGCCCGCTACATCACGTCGTCGGACGGATTGATCCTGCTGGTGGACCCGCTTCAGATCCCGGCGGTGCGCGACGACCTAGAGGGGAGCATCGAGCTTCCGCCACTTACATCGGATGTGTACGTGATGCTCGGGCGGTTGGCCGGGCTGCTCCGCGAAGCGCGTGGCATCCCCGCCAAGAAGCCGATCGACATCCCGCTCGCGATAGCGATATCGAAGGTGGACGCGCTCCGCGGCCTGCTGGCCGACCACCATCCGGTGTTCGACCTCCCAGCGCATGACGGGCGTTTCGACGAGTCCGTCGCTCGGACGATCAGCGAGCACTTGCGCGCGGACGCGATGAGCTGGATCGGCGATCGGCTCGACGGATTCCTCAAGCAAGAGTTTCCGCGGCACGCCTTCTTCGGGCTGTCAGCGCTCGGTGAGAGCCCAGTGAACGGGCGCCTGCGCAACGGTGTGTCGCCACATCGCGTCGAGGATCCGATTCTCTGGATGCTCGATCGGTGGGGAGCGCTGCCGCGATGAGTTATCCGCAGGCGTTCCATACCTCGTGCCGCACTGGCTTGAGCGGCATCTCGGGGTTCCAGATCAACGCCGCCAGCGCGCGTCTGGACGAGCGCCAGCTCGCGGCTCTCGCGAGCAAGCACGCTCGGTACGTCGCTCCGATCGACGCACCGTTTGAGCCAACTCCCGAGCAGATGCGAGCGTTCCCGGTGGCGCTGAAGATGAGCGTGGTGCCGGGGCTTGGCCCTGTGGTCTCACGCACCGAGTACGTCGGCCGCGAATACCGAGGCGCCAATGGAACCCCCGACGAGGGGCGTTTCGGTAACTACTTCTGCCACATGATCGTGGGTGAGGACCACGCGGATCCGTTTGGTGGTCTGGCGGCCGTTGAGCTGTGGGACGCACCGCACTGGACGACACAGGAGTCGCCCATCGCCGTGCTTCCGGAGCTGGACGAGCTCACGCCCGGTCCGCTGGACGTCGCGACGGTTCTGGGGGTTGTGTCGGCAGCCCCCGACGGCGTCGCCGCGGCGTTGGTGGACCGGGCGCTCGCGGCGATGGACGGTGATCTGCCGTTATTGATCCTCGACCCTGATCCCGCCCGAGCCGTGACCTGGCTCGCATGGATCAGCTACGCGCTCCCACCCGATCTTGCTCGTCGACTCACGTTCAGCACGTTCGAGGGCCGACCCGCTGACGCGGCGGCACTGCACGTCGTCGCGACCACACCGGCGTGCGACCAAGGCGCCACCTCAGGGGGACGCTTCGAACGGATCGACGTGACCCGGCCAAGCGTCGGATCACCCACGCTGTATGCGCGGGTCGCGGCGGCTTTGGCCGCCGAAGGGCCTGAGCGCCTCGGCATGGCGATCCGGCGAGCGACAGGGGAGACGACAGCGGAGCGTGGCGCAGCACTCGCGGTGGCCGGTGGTCACACCGAGCTCATCCAGGACGAGGATCTGCCGGGACTGCTTATGCACGTGCGGGGTCTGGCCGAGGCCGGGCACATCGATCAAGCGGCTGCGGCGGTTGCCGAGCTTTCGACGTCGGACGCTGCCGACCGCGCCGCGATCACCGGGTGGATCGCCCTCTACGCCTTCGCGCGCACGCGCGCGACCGGCGAAGCAGCACGCGACCTCGCGTCGTTGGCCCTCGTGCGGCTGATCCGCTGCGCTGATGCTCTCCCTGAACATCTCGAGCAGATCCCCACGTCTGCGCGGACGGCGCCGAGCGTAGCCGGCATCGGTGCCTGGGTCCGTGCCACAGAGGCCGCACGCGGAACGGACCGGAGCGGCGGATACGTCCTCTTGGGCGTCCGACTTGGTCTTGCGGGCCTCAACGTGCCAGTGGACGCCAGGATCGCAGCGGTGCTGGCTGACGATCTCGAGCGCCGGCCTACCCAGCGCGCGCTCGACACCATCGCGGCTCACGGCGGACTTGGACACCTGATCACGGGCGTCGCCGAGGCAGTCGCCGACGGGGCGACGCGTGACCCTCGCGCACGGGAGCGGCTTGCCGTGCTGAGCCGTTACGAGGATGCCCGTGAGGCGATCGGGGCTCGTGCTGACGAGCTCGGGACCTTCGACGCGCATGTCACTTGGCAACGGATGCGAGTGGCAGCGGGGCTGGCGACACCCGCGCAGGCTGCCCGCGCACTGGCACCGCGCGCTGCGGACGCCGGCGCACGGGCCGAGATTCGCGAGCTGTGGGGGCCTGAAGGCCCTCGGACTGCCGGCGATCTGGACGACCTACTGCACGCCTACCTAGATACGGGCAACCCGGTCCCACATGAGGACGAGGAACGCGCCTTCCGCTCGCTGATGCGGGCGCCTCTTCCACAAGCGCGTCGTGAGGGGATAGGCGTCACGCTCTCGTCGCTCGAAGCGGCGAGGAGTCGCGCAGACTTCTGGGCCTGGGGCGCGTTCGTGTACGACCAGCCGCTCTACCGGTGGAGTGCAGGGGCCGCGGTCGCGTTCCATGACCGGGACCAGCAGGTCCCGGACGAGCGTTGGAACGAACTCGTGCGTTACCTCGGCGAGCGATTGATCGCCGAGCGCCGAAGCCCCGACTTCCCGGCGACCTTCGAACGCTTCAGCGGCACTGAGCGGCCGCGTCTGCTGGGTGAGATGGGAGTGGCGCTCGCTGCGGAGACCAAACGCGCGAAGCAACGTGCGGAGTTCGCGGCGGCCGAGTTCGACTTCTGGGTCCGCCGCTACAGCCCGGACACCTTCGGCCCTGTGCTGGCCGCTGGCTTCGAGCCGTTGTCCGCACGGGACGTGGATGCGGTGAGCGAGTTGCTGATCCCGCAACTGCTGCCGCACTGGCACCGTTGGACGGAGGCGAACCCGCGCGGGGGCAAGGTGGCGCGCGTCCTACGCCGGCTGACGCGCGAGCGCTCGGAGCTCGACGCATGAGCGCGGTGGGTATCGACCTCGGCACGACGATCTCCTCGGTTGCCCGAGCTGACGACGTTGGCCATGTTACGCTCGCCCGCTTGCGGGATGGAAGCCCGCGCCTGCGTTCTGTGGTCGCCATCGAGACCGACGGTCGCATCGTGGTCGGCGACGAGGCACAGTCCCTTGCGCAACTCGAGCCCGCGAGCGCCTTCGCCTTCTTCAAACGGCAGATGGGCACGAGTTGGTCCGTCCCGCACGCCGGCCGCGAGTGGACCGCGCCTGCGCTCTCGGCGGAGGTGCTCAAGGCGGCGCTGTCAGATGTCGAGGCTCAGTTCGGTGGACGACCGCGTCAAGCGGCGATCACGATTCCGGCCTACTTCGGCGACGATGCGCGCCGCGCGACACTCGAGGCAGGAGCGCTGGCCGGCCTCGATGTGGTCGCGTTGCCGCACGAGCCGACTGCGGCCTGCCTGGCTTACGAGCCCGACGCGCAACAGACCACGACGCAGCTCGTCTACGACCTCGGTGGCGGGACGTTCGACGTCTCGGTCGTGCGCTTCGGGCCGCGGGAGGCTGAGGTGCTGGCGACGGCGGGTGATGACCAGCTTGGAGGCAAGGACTGGGATGACGTGCTGGTCGACCTCATCGCGGATCGTCTGGAAGCTGAGACGGGTGTGGACGCTCGTGATGACGCGTACGCTGCCGTCGATCTGCTGGAGCGGGCGCGCGAGGCGAAGCACGCGTTGTCCCGACTCGAGCGCGTGGCGGTGACCGTCCCGCTCGGCGGCCGGCTCGCGCGCGTGGACGTGACGCGCGCGGAGTTCGAGGCGCTGGCGGCGCCCCTGTGCCTGAAGACGGAAGCGGTCCTTGAGCGGGTGCTGCGCGACGTGGGCGGGCCGGAAGCGCTCGACGCGGTGCTGCTGGTGGGCGGCTCCACTCGGATGCCGCGCTGCCGTGACACGTTGGTACGCACCACAGGGATCGAACCGCGCGCCGGCATCGATCCGGATGCCGCGGTCGCCATCGGAGCGGCACGCGTGGCGCGGACCGAGCAGGTGCGGCGTGGAAACGGGCACGCCGTGTCGCTCACCAAGCAGCGCGTGGTCCGCGACGTCACTGCGCACGCACTCGGGTTTGTCGTGGTGGCCGCGGATGGGTCGCGCTACGTCAACGAGATCATGATCGCCCGGAACGCGCCAATCCCGGCGCAGGCGGTCAAGCGTCACACGTTGTCCGTTGCCCGCGACCAGGCCGGGGTGCTCGACGTCTACATGCTGCAGGGTGAGGCCGAGCGACCCCTGGACACCAACCCGCTCGGGCGATGGACGTTCGAGGGCGTGCCGGGGAGTCGTCGCGGCAAGGTGGACGTTGACGTCTCGTACGAGTACGACGAGGACGGCGTGGTGCATGTCTCGGCAGCGGCCGGTGGCAAGCCGTTGGCCTCTCCGCGCATCGACCGTGATGACCGTGATCTGCGCTGGACAGAGGAAGACCCCGCAACGCACCAGGTCCCCGCGCTCGCGGTTGCCCTGGTGATCGACGTCAGCGGCAGCATGTCCGGCGCGCCACTGGACGAGGCCAAGGAAGCGTGCGTCGGGTTCATCGATGTGCTTGAGGAAGCCGGCGTCACGGACCACATGATGCTGGTGCCGTTTGGGAGCTCCGCACACGTGGCGGCGCCGCTGGGGGCTTCGCCGAGAGAGCTTCGTGCGGCCACCGCGCAGCTCAGCGTCCAGGGGAGCACGAACATGGCGCACGGGTTGGCGGTCGCTTGGGGAGGCCTGGCACGGGCCGAAGGTCGCCGCGTGATCGTGTTGCTGACGGACGGCGCGCCTGACAGCCGTGCCGACACGCTCAACGAGCGGAACGAGATCGTGCGCGGGGACGGCGAGATCATAGCCCGCGGGGTACGGGGGGCGGACGCCGGCTTCTTGAAACAGCTCGACAGTGGGAGCGAGCTCCTCGGCGCGGGCGAGTTGGCGCACAGCTTCCGTGGAATCGCCCGCCAGCTCGCGAACACGGGTAGTGCCGGCTTGATGGGGCGCCGCCGGTGAGCGACGTCGCTCGCGCCCGGGCCCGCTTGATCGCGATGACCGCGGTGCTGTCATTTGTAGGGCTGGGGCTGGTCGTCTGGCTCGCGCTTGACGCAGACTCTCTGGCCGACCGCGTAGAGGCCTTGGGCCTCGCCGCAGGCCCGGCGCTCGTGCTACTCGGCGCGCTCCTGATCGCGGCGATGTTCCCAGCCGGGCTGGTGGCTGGAGCAGCTGGCTTTGCGCTCGGCACGGCGTACGGCACCCCGGTCGCGCTGTCAGGGGCTGTCGCCGGCGCGACGCTCTGCGCGTTGATCGGTCGCCGCGTGGGAACGCCTTCGGCCCGGGAGGCGTTTGGGAGCCGGGTCGAGCAGCTCGCCCGCTGGTTTGAAGCTCGCCCGTTGCGATCGGTTGTCGTGTGTCGTCTCGTGCCAGGGCTGCCGTTCAACGCCTCGAGCTACGTACTCGGGTTCACATCGATTGCCTTCGGCAGCATCGCGCTGGGCACGCTGATCGGGTTTGCTCCGCGATGCTTCGCCTACGTCGCACTCGGAGGCAGCCTGCGCGATCTTGGGGCACCTGAGGCGAAGGTCGCGCTGGGCCTGAGCGTCGCACTGGCGGTCCTCGTCACGGTCGTGCCGCGCCTCATGCTCGGAGCGCTGGTCACGCGAGAGGAGGAAGCCGCGGATGGATGACTTGATCGGCGGCATGCTGATGCTCACAGCCGTCTGCGCGATCATCGCGCTGGCGATCGCCGTGGCGGTGGCCATGGCCGGATTGGGGGCCGCCGTCGGCAGCGTGCTCGTTGGGTTACGGGGTACCGGCGTCTTCATCGGCGACTTCGCGCAGCGCGTTCGGAGTCGCGGCGCTGCCGACCGGCAACCGGTTGCTCCCGAACCCGCGTTTCAGCTGTACGCGTTGGGGCAGCTCCGGGCTGATGTGCGTCGCAGCGGCGAGCTGGCCTGGGACGCCATGCAGGACGCGCGGCGACTGACATCGACGTTCGCGGCCAAGTGCGACGGAGCGTGGATGCCACTTGGCGTGGGTGCGTTGATCGGTGGCGTGCTCGGGACGGGTGTTGGCGCAGTGATCACCGGGGTGCTCACACTTCCGATCTTTCTCGTCAGTGGCGTGGTCATGGCCGGCGCATGGCTCATGATCGGCACGTTGCGGCTTGCCGAAGCGGCACGTCGTCGCGTACGCCGAACGAGCTATGAGTGTCCGGTCGATCACGACCGCTTTCCGTTGCCGGTGTACGTCTGTCCCGCCTGCGGTGCCGAGCACCGGCGGCTGGTACCCGGTCGGTGGGGCGTCTTCAAGCGTGAGTGCCAGTGCGGGCGCGTGGCGTTGCCGACCATGGTGCTCAACGGGCGTCAGCGCGTCCCACAACGCTGCCCTTCAGGTCACGACCTGGCAGGCATCATCGGATATGCCGAGATCATCCGTCTCGCGCTTGTCGCGGGGCCCAGCGCGGGCAAGACCACGTTCCTCGCGGGCGCGCTGCTGGAGTTCGAGCAGCTGTCGGCTGGCGGGACCTTGGCGCTCAACGTGGTCGATCAGAGTCGCGCCGAGTACGACGCGGCGCTCAAGACGCTGCGGGAAGGACGTCTGCCCGACAAGACACAAGCCACTCGGAACCCTGCGCTCGTGGCCGAGGTCCAGGGAGGCGGTCGTTCTCGCGTCCTGACCTTGTACGACGTGGCCGGCGAGGCTTACGCCGGGGACGAGGCGATCATCGATCTCCGCTTTCTCGAGGTGCCAACCGGGCTCGTGATGCTCGTGGACCCATTTGCGCTCGAGCGGTTCGCCGTGGATCACGCGGAAGAGATCGCGAGCTCACGCGCGCAACTCGGGCCGTCAACCGTGTCGCCGATGCGTGTACTTGAGCGCACGCTCGGCGCACTCGCCGCAGCGGGGTCGAAAACGGAGTCGCTCCCGCTCGCGGTTGTCGTCGGCAAGACGGATGCCCTCTCCATCGGAGCCCAGATCGAGGCGCTCAGGCCCACAGCCGGCGACCGTGCTGTGCCCCAGTGGTTGGAGGCCAATGGTGGAGGGCCGCTCGTGCGCGCGATCGAGGATGCGTTCGGGACCGTCGGTTGGTTTCACGCGAGCGCGCTCGGACGGACGCCCGACCCGGCAAATCGTCAGGCATTCGTGCCGGCAGGTACCGCAGCACCGCTCCTCTGGCTGCTTGAGCGTAAGGGTGTCGTTCCCGCCTCGGCACCGTTCAAGCCGGCACAGGCTGCAGGACGACTCAGCGGGGCCAGCGCAGCGGACTTTGCGCCGATCGGGCGGCTCGGTTGGGTGTTGCGGGCAGCGCCGTCGGCGGTGTTGACCGCCGCGGTCATTACGGCTGTTGGCGCGGGCGTCGCCTCGGGGGTCAAGCGGATCGTGCCCGCGACCGGTGATCGAGCCGTGACCAGCGATCGAGCGGAGGTGGTGTCGCGCACAGAGGTGGCGGGCGTCAGCGCCGCGAGCAGACCCTCGCGCCGGACGTTCGAACGCGCTGCGTTCACGGTCGCGCTGCCGCGCTCGTGGAAAGTGACCGCGCGCAACGACCGCCAGCCGGGGTACGTGAGCAATCGCTGGCGCTCAGCGAACAGCCGCCGGACGACGATACGCGTTGACTACACACGCAATGTGCGCGCGACGGCGGGCGCGAGCGCTCGAGCTCTGCGTCACCTGGTAAGCAGAAGTAGTGGCTATCGCGAGTTCTCCTTCCGTCGAGTAAAGCTCGGCGAGCGCCGCGCTTGGCGCTGGGAGTTCCAACTGGATGGTCTGCGCAAGGTCGATTACTTCTTCAACGCCTGCGGGACCGGCTATGCGGTGCTGGGGGCGACCACGCCTAAACAGTGGACGGCGTACAAGAAGACCTTCTCGCGAGCGGCCCGATCGGTGGAGCCGAAGTGTTGAAGCCTTTCGCGCTCGTCGCCGGTGCGATCACGCTGTTGCTGATCGCCCTGGCTGACCCTTTCGGCGAGGACGGTACGCCGGGCACGCCGTGGGCGGCGGCAGAGAGGTTCCACACCGCGCCTGCGTTCGCATCGCCGGCGTCGCAGACGCCCAGGCCCACCGCAACACCTGCGCCGCCGGATGCTGCCTGGCCGATGCCGGTCAGGCTGGCCATCGGTCAGCGGATCGTAAGCGGTTATCGTGGGCCTCGTCCTCCCGCCAGTGTGCTTCAGGCGGTTCGCGCTGGGCGCATCGGCGGTGTGATCCTGTTCGCCGAGAACGTACCCACGCCGAGCGCCGCACGGCGCGCGGTTCGGTCGTTGCAGGCAGCGGCCAGATCGGGCGGGCGTCCTCCGCTGCTGATCATGATCGATCAGGAAGGCGGCAAGGTTCGCCGTCTCATGAGCCTCCCGCCGCACATGAGCCCGGCGCAGATGGGTACGACCCCGGGCCCGGCGGCGACCGCGGAGTCTCAAGGCCGCCGCACAGGCGCCGCGCTCCGGCGGCTCGGGATCAACGTCAACCTCGCGCCGGTAGCGGACGTTCCCGAGCAGTCCACTTCGTTTCTGGGAGAGCGCGCGTTCTCGCGTTCGCGGGACGTGGTGGCACGGGCGGCATGTGGTTTCGCCACTGGCCTTTCGGCGACCGGGGTGGCGCCAACGCTCAAGCACTTCCCAGGGCTCGGCCGTGCTGATGGCAATACGGACCTGCAAGCGGTTGAGGTGACGGCTCGCCGTGGCACGCTGCTCGCAGATCTCGGTGCCTACGAGCGCTGCGCGGAGACCGTCCCCTTGGTGATGCTCTCCAGCGCGTCCTACCCCGCTCTGGGAATCCGAGGACCCGCGGTGCTCGATCGGCGGGCGTACAGACTGCTGAAGACGACCGGCTTCAAGGGCTTGACGATCACCGACGCGTTTGACACGTCTGCGATCGCGGCACACGCGCGGCCCGCGCGGCGTGCACTGGCTGCGGGGGTGGATCTGCTCCTGTATGGCCGCAACGAAGCGGGTGCGCGGCTGGCGTACGCACGCCTCGTAGCTGATGCACGTGCGGGTCACCTGTCGGTGAGGGCATTGCGCGCCGAGGCAGAACGCGTGATCGCGTTCAAGCAATCACTTGCGGACGCTGGACGCTGACAGCAATGGCGCGGCGGCTGATTCTGATTGACTCGCCACGTCGGCTTCTGGATGGCGCTACGCCCATCGAGCGCGGGTATCCCCGTGGGTATACGCCCGACGAGATGCGTTCATGGGCGGCTGACCTGGAGCGCTACTACGCCACGCCGGCCGCAGAGCTTGCGCGTTGGAGGTCAGCTCCGTCTGAGACGCTGACTCCCGATGAGCGTCGGGTCGTGACCGTGTATGAGAAGTACTTCGTCGCGGCCGAAAGAGGGATCAAAGGCACGCTGCGTGACGACGGGAAGATCGAGCTCAGCGGGGGCCGCCATCGGGCCGCGTACCTGATGGAACAGGGGACGACGCCGATCCCCGTGTGGGTGAGCGCACGCGAGGAGCGGGAGCTGGACGCGCTCGAAGGACGCGGACGTGGACATACCCGGAACCGAAGTGACGATCGAGGTGAGCGACGTGGGTGAACGTGGCGGTGGCGACAGGTTGCAGAACTGGAACGAACAGCCACGGGAGCCGGACCAGCGCGAGCGAGTGGCACCGAAACTCGGTCGGACTGCGGTCAACGGCGCCCGACGTCACGAGCGACAGGAGCGGGCCGCTCGCACCGCGGGCCGGCTCGCCACAGAACGGGCGACCCGGGACGAACCGCCGCGTGAGGAGCGGCCGCGCTGATGTGGGGCGCCTACAAGCTGGGCGGCAAAGCGATCCTGGGAGGCGCTCGAGCGGGTGCGCAGCTCGGCGAGGGACTGGCCACGCAGTGGGCCCTGCACGCCGCGGGCCGTGGCGCGCGGCGTGGACTGCTGGCGCCAGGGGATCCCACGCCTCCCCCAACCGCTCCGACGGACTACTTCGACTACCGCGGTGTCGCTACCTGGCGCGAAGCGCAGCCGCTGAGCGATGGCCAGTTTCCGGTCGGTGCGTTCGCCGACCTGGCCAAGCGCAAGTTTCGTGGTCCGATCGGCTTGCCTGGGCAAGTGATGAACCGGCACGCCGTGATCGTCGGCCCAGCCGGCTCGGGCAAGACGCAGAGTCTGCTGATTCCCTGGATGTACGCAGCGCTTGACTCTGGCTGGTCCGTCGTCTCGGTCGACGTCAAAGGCGACCTGCTCGAGGACTTCCTTCGGTTCAAGGAGACGTTCGGCGCAGGCACGCTTGGTGCGCGGATGACCAAGTGGGACTTCATGAACCCTCTGCAGTCCGCGCCGTGGGAGTTTCTGCGCGAGTTGAGTGACGACGCGCGCGTCGACGCTGCGGTCACGGCGATCCTCGGCCGTCGAGAGCAACGGTCGGGAACCGATCCCTTCTTCTACCAGCGCGACTACCGGACGCTGCGCGGCTTGCTCGAGTTCGCGCGCGCTGCGCTTCCGAACGCTCGGACCCCCTCCGACCTCCTGCGTGCGCTCGAGGACGACATGAAGCTCGACGCGGCGGTGAAGCAACATCCGCGCGCGCCAGGCGTCGCCGACCTGCAGTCCGTTCTGCGCTATCCGGAGGCCGAGTACCCAAAGGTCATCAGCGGCGTGGTGGCCGCACTGGCGCCACTGACCGGCGCGGGAATCAGCGCGGTGATGCGTTCGGCCCCGAGTCGTCCTTCGCTGGATCTTGAACATGTCCTGGATGACCACCATCTACTGATCGTCTCGGCGCCTCTGCGGGGCGGCCAGGTGTCGGAGACGCTCTCGAGCTTGCTGATGAATCAGCTCAAACAGCGCCTGTACGAGCGGTTTGGGCAGAAGCGCCGGCCCACGCTGATCGTGATCGACGAGGCTCCGCAGATCAGCGACCGTGTTGACCTCGCACAGTTGCTCGAGGTCTCGCGATCTGCCGGGGCGGGCGTGGTGCTCGCGATGCAGGACGTCGCGCAGATAAAGGATGAGAACGAGCGATCCTCGATCCTCTCCAATGCAGCGGCGTTCGCCATCCTGCCCGGCGCAAGCCCGAAAAGCGTAGGTGAGTTCTCCAACCGCCTCGGGCAACGCTTCGAGCGCACCGTGGACCTTAACGTGGGTGGCCGCGGCGGGTTTGGTGGCTCGCAGACGTCGCAGAACTATCGCACCGAGTCCGTTCCGGTCCTGCGCGAGCGCGAGATCATGCAACCTCCGGTCGGCGAGCGCGCCGCGCTGCTTCACGTGAAGGCCGCTGAGCTGGGGATCACCCCAAAGCCACTTCTGGTGGAGATGCACCGTGAGATGACGTGATCTCGTAACTTGGTGCGTGTCGTGATCTGTTCGCGACGGCACGACTCGCTTACGAGGTCGATCCGGAGCGCGGGGCGCTGCTGATCGCCCACCGCCGCGAGGAGCTCGCCCTGGCCGACCGCTTCGTGAAGCTCGCGCGACGCCCGAACGCCCGCCCGGCATCGTGCCGGGCGTGCCTCCGGCCGCTTCCCCCTTAGCTGGTCAGCGTGACCGTGCCGTAGAGGCGGTTGTCCGAGTCGAAGTTGCCGCCGCTCATGCGGAAGCCGTACTTGTCACCGGGCTGCAGATCGAACGTGGCCGTGCCGCTGTAGTCGAACCCGCCGGACGGCGCCGCGCAGCAGTTGACGGGGCCCGCGGCGTTGAGGGTCCGCTTGTTGATCTCGACGCCGTTGCGGATCACGAACTGCTCGATCGAGACGCGGACCTGGAACCAGGCGTGGTAGCCGTTGTAGCGGTAGTTCAGCGTCTGCCGGCGAGCGCTCTTGGCGGTGTTGGAGAAGGTCCAGCTGCCGTCGAAGCCGGCGGCGGAGTAGCTCATGCTGTCACCGCTGACGAACGTCGTGCCCGTCCCGGTGGCGGTCCAGGGCCCGTCCAAGTTGTCCACGAACAGCAGGCGGTTCGGGGTGCCGGAGCCGGGACCGGCGATCTTGTGCAGGGTCGCGGCGTTCAGGAGCCGCTCCTTGACGTACTGCGGCGGGAGGGTCGGGCTCCCGGCGAGGATCAGGGCGGCGGCGCCCGCGACGTGCGGGGCGGCCATCGAGGTGCCGCTGATGGTGTTGGTGGCCGTGTCGGTGCCGATCCAGGCGGACGTGATGTTCTCACCCGGCGCGAAGATGTCGGTGCAGGAGCCGTAGTTGGAGAACCCGGAGCGCGCGTCGCTGGAGTTGGAGGCGTTGACGGTGATCGCCTCGGGCGTGCGGGCCGGGGTGTAGTTGCAGGCGTTGTCGGCGGAGTTGCCGGAGGCGATCGAGTACACGACGCCGTCGGCGATCGAGCGGCGCACGGCGTCCTCGAGGGCCGTGTTGGCACCGGAGGCGCCGAGGCTCATGTTCGCGACCGCGGGCTGGCCCGCCTGATGGTGCGTGGTGACCCAGTCGACGCCGGCGATGACGCCCGCGAGCGTGCCGTTGCCGCCGCAGTTGAGCACCTTGACGGCGATCAGCTTGACGCCCTTGGCCACGCCGTGCTGGGCGCCGCCGACCGTGCCGGCCACGTGCGTGCCGTGCCCGTTGCAGTCGGTGTTGGTGGCGTCGACCGTGTTCGTGCCCCAGCTCGCACGGCCGCCGAACGCGCTGTGCGTGGTGCGGATGCCGGTGTCGATGATGTACGCGGTGACGTTGGACGCCGTGCTGGGGTACGTGAACGTGCCGGTGAGCGGCAGGTTGCGCTGGTCGATGCGATCCAGGCCCCACGAGAAGACCGGCGACTGCGTGGCCAGCGCCGTGACCGTCCGGTCCTGCTCGACGTAGGCGACGGCCGGGTCGGCGGCGAGCGCCTTCGCGTCCTCCTCGCTCATCTCGGCCGAGAAGCCCTGGACCGTGCTCGAGTAGCGATGGGTGAGGTCGGCGTCGTGCTCGTCGGTGAGCTCCTCGATGACGCTCGAGGCCTGGCGCTTGCTCAGGTCCTCGTCGAGGACCACGATGTAGCGGTCCTCGATCGCGTTCTTGGCGTTCTCGCCGAGGATCTCGCCGTCGGCGGCCGAGGCGCCGGCCGCGCCGGCCGCGAGCAGGCCGGCAGCCGCGAGCACGGTGGCGCGGGTGAAGCGACGACGGAGGGGAGCGACCAGCTTCGTCATCTCGTCTCCTGAGAGGGTGGGGAGAATGGGCACGGCCCGAACCAGACCAGAGCCCGCTGACCTCTCACGGACGAGCGGCTGACGCGCGTTCGTCAGCGGCGCGTCAGCGGCCGCGAGGAACCCGCCCTCGCGGACCGCGTCGTGAAGCTGGCGCAGTGACGCGGTCCGCTGGGCGGGGCGACCGAGCGCCCCGCCCGATGGAGCCGAGGACTACGGGTTGGTGGTGCTCAGCGTGAAGGTGAGCGTCTTGCCGTAGCTACCGGTACGCAGCGGGTCGTTGGCGCCGATCGCCTGGCTGAACCCGACCGTGACCGGATCGTTGGCCACCGGACCGTCGTAGGTCAGCAGCGGCAGCGGCGACGAGCCGATGTCCCCGAACGCACCCGCCGGGGTCGACGCGTTGGACGCACGCGCCTGCAGCGGCCGCGCCAGCGAGAAGCTGCCGTTGACCAGGTGGCCGGTGGCGACCGGGCTGCCGTCGGCGACCGTCAGCAGCGCGTCGCCGGCCGTCGAGGTCACGACGCCCGTGGTGGACGCCAGGTAGGTGTTCGCCACGCCCGGGATGAACGGGCTGAAGGCGGCCGCGCCGGCCAGCTCGAGCGACAGGGTCGCGGAAACCGTGCCGCCGACCTCGCCGTTGGCGCCGGTCAGCGCCAGCGTCACGGACTCGTCGCCGTCGACTTCGACATCGGCGACGGTCGCCACGGCGCCGCCCTTGGAGAGCGTGAAGTCGCACGTCACGTGCGGCACGCGCACCTCGAGGTAGCCGTCGGCGTCGGTGGTGCCGAAGTCGCGCACGCCGTCACCGCAGTCGCCGAGGACCTTCACCCCGGCTGCGGGCTGACCCGAGCCGTCGGTGACGTCGACGTCGACCTTGTTGAGCGAGTTCCAGATGTAGGAGGCGCCGATGACGTCCAGCTGCTCCTGCAGGTAGATCTGCGAGACGTTGTCCATCGCGTCACGCGCGGAGTGGTAGACGGGCTCGGTCTGGTAGCTGCAGCCCGTGCAGTTCGAGCCGGTGCCCGTGTTGCAGAGGCCGCTGGCGGCCTTGCGGTAGTCCAGGTGGATGAACAGCGCCGCCGGGATGCCGGCGTTGTGGAACGGCACGTGGTCGGACTGCGACAGCTTGCACTGGTCGAAGTAGCCGCCGGGGCCGGTCGTGATACCGCTGCGCTGGGCGGCCTTGAAGGCCTCCTCGGTCACGCGGTTCGGGTTGCCGTCGACCGTCAGCGCCCACAGCTTGGCGGGAGCGTACGTCGTGCCGGTCATGTCCATCTGCCACTGGCCGATGTAGCGCTCGGCCTCGGCGCTCTTGGTGCGCGGCGTGGCGACCTGGTTCGGCGTCAGCGGGTTGTTGTCGTGATCCGTGCTGACGTACAGGTGGTCGTTGCCCCACGCGGTGGAGCCGGTCAGGCCCTGCTCCTCGCCGCCGAAGCCGCCGAAGCGCAGCTCCTTGTCGAGCGGCACGTCCTTCATGACGCGCGCGACCTCGAGCCAGATGCCCTCGCCCGTGGCGTCGTCATGCGCGCCCGGCGAGCCGAACGTCGAGTCGATGTGACCGCCCATACCGACGATCGGCGCGGTGTCGTCGACATCGCCGACGGCCTGCTTCTCCGCGGTGATGACCGCGCGCGTCGACAGGCCGGGAGCGTCGACGGTGGCCGACGAGTTGGCGGTGACGGTCTCGGTGGCGATCGTCAGCGTCAGCTTCTTCTGATCCGCGCACCAGGGGCCGTTCTGCGTCGGGCCGATGGTGCCGCCCGGGTGCGGGTCGAACACCGAGCCGTCGGGGCCCGGGGTGCACAGCAGCTCCTTGATCGTGTCCGAGTGCACGTCGGCGGAGGACACGACCGGGATGGTCGCCGCGGTGGCGAGCGTGAACGCGCCCTGCGGGGACGCGCCGGTGCCCATGTTGATCACGCCGATCGCGCCGGCGGCCGTGGCGTTGACGACCGCGGTGTTGAGCGCCGCGCCCGTGACGTTGTTGATCGCCACGATCTTGCCGGCCGTCGCCGCCGGGAAGTCAGCCGGGCTGGCGCCGCTGTTGTTGATCCAGATGACCTCGCCGCTGATCGGCGTGTCGTAGCCGGTCATCTTCGAGTTGCCGGCGGCGCGCATGATCCAGGTCGGACCGGGATACAGCTTGGTGTCCGGGGAGCGCACCACGCCCGACGACGTCGTCGCCGACCCGTGGTACTGGTCGATCTTCGTCTGGTAGCCGAACGCGTCCATCTGCTGCTTCAACCACTCGGCGGCCTGGTCCTCCTGGCGCGTGCCGGAGAAGCGGCCGCCGATGTCCTCCGCGAGATGACGGACGGTCTCGTACGAGTTGGCAGCGTCGAGCTTGCCGACGAGCTCGTCGTAGTAGCTCGGCTTTGGCGTCTGCGCGGTGGCAGGGCCGGCGAAGATGCCGAACGCAGCTATGGCGGCCGTCGCCGTCGCTGCGCGGAACGCGTGCTTCATGGATTCCCTCCGTGTTATCCCGGCGACGACGACAGACCCTCGCGCGCCGGAGGCTCAAAGCGACAGTACCGCGAAGCGACACGCTGTCAACTGGACGGTGTGGGAGTTCTCTCAACGGTCCATCGAAACAGGTACTACGTTTGGCCTGCGCGAGAGAATGTCCCGACGACCGAGTCCTCTGCGCCGGCGCCGTGCGAAAGCCCTGCAGCTGGCTGTCCCGCCAGCACGGCCGGGGTACTGGAGCGAACGATGCCGACACGGTCGCGCTGGGCGGGCGGAACGTCACGGTCTGCGCGACCGACGTCGAGATCGTCGAGGAGTCGCTCGCGAGCCATATGCGAAAGATCCAAGCCGTCCGAGGTGATCGCCTCGCGCCGGGCGAAGCTCCGTTGATCGCGCGACCGTGCAGGCCGTTCAGTGGGGAGTCTGTGTCCTGCGAAGTGGTTGGCGCGTACGGCACGCGGGCCGCCGAGCGGTGCTTGACGTATCGGTACTTGGGCGTCACGCGCGTCCCGCGGACGGCGAAGATCCGGAACACATATCCCACCGGGTCCGACTGCCCGCCGGTGGTCAGCACTTCGAGCGTCACGCTGTCGCGGAAGGGCGCTCATCCACGCTTTCAACCCTCCTCCACTGGAAACCGGCTGACTTCAGCGCATTGTCAGCGGGCTCGTGTGGAATCGACGCATGAGACCACGACCGGGCGCCGGACAGACGCTGACTGGGCGGGTGACGAACACGGCGGGCGCAGACGTGCTCAGCGTCGCCGGCGCGAGCACGACCGCAGTGGGGCCGGCAGGGCAGTGGCAATTTGGCGCACCGCCTCCCTGCGCGCCGGCGTCGTAGGGCAGCCGACCGTCCTCACGCCCTCGACGGAGATTCCATGAGCTTCAAGAACCGCATGGTCACCCGCGCCACGGGCGCGGCTCAGGCCGCGCGCGACGCGGCATCTGAACGCTTGGACGGTTTCCGGGCTTTCCGCCGCCTGATCGAACGCACTCCCGACGAGGACCCGCGATTCGAGGCGTTCCTCGAGGGCCTGGTCCGCGCGGTCAGGGACGATGAGCTCCCGGAGGACCGGACCGAGAAGGACGTCGAGAAGACTGCCAACAAGCGCCGGCGCCGGCTGGGCGCGACTGCGTTCGCTACGGGACCGCTGGTCGGAGCGACGACCCAACTCGTCGACCTGTACTGCGACACAGCGACGATGTGTGACGTCGCCTCCCACCGTGGACACGAGCTCACCGACGCGCAGGTCGCCGCCCACATGCTCGTGTTGTGGTCAGTTGCCGACGACTTCGATCAGGCGATCGCGGCGTTCGCGCGCGACAGTGACGGCGGCGTGACCGCGCTGCTCTCGCGCCGAGTGTCGGCCTACGCCGGAACCTATCAGCCGGAGCGCTGGACGACGGTCGGGCTCATCAAGGCTACGTGGAACGCACGCGGGTTGCTCGGCGATGCGCGGGAGCGCCTCACGACCGGACCGGTACGAGGCGTGATAAGGCCCGGTAAGCAGACGCGCGATCTGATCCGGCGGGTCGATCTCCAACTCCGCCGTACGCACGGCGACCCGCGGTCCACTACGTAAAGACAGAGGTCGTTCGACTCCCTTCGTTTCAAGCGGTGCTCTCGTCGGGGGGCGCGGTGGCGCTTCACAATGCGCGGGTGGACAAGCGCTACCCGACTCAGGCAGAGCGTTCCGCGAAGGCCAGCGCGGAGGAGATGGCTTCACGCTCGCTCATGAGCTCTCCTTCGGCGACCGCCCGTTCGAAGTCCCGGCCTGGCAGCTGTTCACGCAGCGCGGCCAAGTCCGCCTCTCGGATTCGGCGTTCGGGCAGCGAAGGCCGGTAGCCCGACCGCTTGGCCAGATGGCCCGAGCACGCCAGCAGGCGCACTGCGAGCTCAGCATCGCCGAAACGGCGCGCGACGCCTGCTATGCCGTCGAGCGCTGAGCAGGTCGCCCACAACTCGCCGACTTCACCGGCGTGCGAAAGTGCCTCGGCATAACGGGCGAGTGCGCTGAGCTGATCCTCGGTGTCGCGACTGATGACAGCGAGGAAGTTGAGTGCCTGCGCACTGCCGGCGCGGTCGCCGATTGCGTCCGTGAAGCGGAGCGCCGCCTCGCAGAGCGCTTCGCCGCGACCTGGCTGTCCGCAGCGCGCGGCCATCAGCCCGGCGCCGCGACGTACCGAGGCCAGGACGGAGCCGTGGCCGATCTCTTCGAAAACATCGGCGGCCTCTTGATAGGCGCACGCAGCCGAAGCCTCGTCGCCGCTGAACCAGTGCGAGGCGGCGACGAGCTGTTGCGCGTATGCCGCTTCCCACTTACGGCCGAGGCGTTGAAAGCGCGACCGGCTCTCTCGGAATCGGTGCAGGGCGCCGTCCGGATCCGGGAACATCTGCACGGCGCCGATCCCCAGCGCCGCCCACGCCATGCCCCACTCATCCTCGATCGCTTGCGCGCACTTCCGGAGTTCGCGGTTATAGGCCTCGGTCTGCGCGTAGTCCCCTCGCCACCAGGACAAGTGCGAGCCGGCCCGGAGCGTGCGCACCCGGCGCCGTGACGGGCGCTCGTCCATCGCGAGGACCTGCTCGACCCATCCCGCGCCTTCCTCGAAGTGGCCGTGGGAGAACCACAACCACCAGAGCCCGCCCACGAGCGTCATGGCTCGCTCGGAATCGCCGTCTTCGATCGCCCACGTGAGCGCCACTCGGAAGTTGTCGTGATCCGCTTCGAGCCGCTCGAGCGCACGCTGCTCGTCCGGCCCGAAGAGGCGCGGCGCGATCCTCGCGACGAGATCGGTGAAGACCTCCGCGTGCCGGCGCCGTGTGTGGCGTAGGTCGTCGGCGGTGAGTTGGGCGAGCGCGAACGCACGGATCGGCTGCCCCAGGTGGACACGTGGCTCTCCGGTGACAGCCGGCGCCGAGGCGAGCATGGAGCGCTCGAGCAACGCGTGGATGACACTCGCCGCGCCGCCGCCAGCGACGGCCTGTGCCTCGGCGATGCCGAAGGAGCCGCGGAACACTGCGAGTTGATGGAGCACGCGCCGCTCTCGGTCGTCGAGTAGCTCGTGGCTCCAGCGGATCGTTGCTTCGATCGTCTGTTGCCGCGGCGGGCGGGCTGGGTCCGAGAGTTCCGGGAGCCGGTCTCCGGACACCTGCGTCTCGAGCTCATCCGCAACATCCGCCAGTCCGTGTGTCGCCACGAGCGCGGCGGCCAGCTCGATGCCCAGCGGCGAGCCTTCGACCGCACGGCAAATCCGGGTGGCGGCGTCCACGGTCGCGCGCGCGTCTCCGCCCAGCGGCCCTGCACGTTCGATCAGCAGGTGGACGGCGTCGGGCAGCGCGTCCGGGTTCTCGTGGCGGAGATCCATCGCCGGTACCTCGACGAGGCGCTCGCCCGCAAGACGCAGCGGCCGGCGACTCGTCGTGAGAATGCACACCTGCGGACACGTGGCGCGCACGGCCGATATCAGGTCGACGCACGCGTCCAGGACGTGCTCGCAGTTGTCGATCAGGAGCAGCAAGACGCGGTCGGTGAGATGGCGCACGATCGCCGCGGACGCGAGCTCGTCCGGCATCGGGCGAAGTCCTAGCTGTGTGGCGGCGGCGATTGCGATGACCTCGGCATCAGCCCCCGCTTCGAGCTTCTCGAGCTCGACGACCCAGGCGCCGTCGGCGAAGGACGGTAGTCGCGCCGCGGCGAGTTGTAGCGCGAGACGGGTCTTGCCGCAGCCACCGGCGCCCAGGAGCGTGACGAACTGTCCAGGTGCGACGAGCCGTGAGAGTCGGGCCAGTTCGCGTCCGCGACCGACGAATGTCGTTTGCTGCGCTGGCAGGTTGTGCAGGCGCGCATCGAGCGTTGCGGGGGCCGGGAAGGACTCGGTCCGCGGCCCGCCGAGCTCATAAAGCGGCTCCTCGGGCAGGAGGTCGGCAAACTGCTGCTCCCCGAGGGCTCGCAGCGGACGCGCGGTCCGGGAGCGCACTCGCGCATCCTCCGACACCAGCACCTGCCCCTGATGGGCTGCGGCGGCGAGAAGGCGGGCGCGCGCTGGACCGGCGCCTGCGATGAGGTCCCCGAGGCGCACCAACGGTCCGGCGTGAACCGCTACCGCCGGCTGTAGACGGGCGTCCGCGATGAGTGCCTCAGCGGCTTGGATCGCCGCGTGGCGGTCCTCGAACCACGCAACCAGTTCTCGGTCGCCGACCACATGCGCTGTACCGCCGCAGGCATCGACGAGCAGAATCGCCGTGCCAAGGCCCGGCGTCGTCGGCTCGCGGACCGGCCCTAGCTTCGCGCACACAAGAGCGCCGTCAAAAGGAGCGTGCAGAACGGTCGCTGCGCGCGTGTCGTGAGCGCGCTGACCACGGCCGATCCTCTCGCCCAGCGCTCGCAACTCGGCCCCAACCGCTCCGACCTGGCGGACTGCATCGCGATAAGCGAGGCCGGCTTCTGCGGTGCGGCCGGCGCCGTCCAGCGCACGTATGAGCTGCGCCCATCGCCGCTCATCGGCCGGATGCTCGAGGATCTGCCGACGCAGGGTGGTCTCGAGCCCGTCGTATTCATGCAAGGAGAGACGCACGTCGTTGAGTGCGGTCTCGGCTTGGTTCCGCAACGTCTCAAGCTCGGTAGCGTGGCCGCGCGCCCAGCGCAGTTGCCCGTGATCGCCGAGCACAGGGCCACGCCAGCACTCCAGCGCCTCGGAGAGGAGCGCGCGCGCAACGCGCGGCTGGGTACGGGACAGGGCCTTGCCCCGCTCCGCGAGTGACCGAAAACGCTGAGCGTCCAGACGCATCGGGTCACTGAGCGTCAGCCGGTAGCCGGCACCGACGGTGGCGATCAGCTTCCAATTGGGTCCCGAGTCTTTGAGCCGCTGGCGTAGTTGGCCGATCGCCACCTGCACGCTGTTGGCGGGGCGTTTGAGCTCGCGGTCCTCGCCCCAGACCTCGTCTGCGAGCACGGCCGCCGACAGGGTCGCTCCCGGGGTCAGCAGGAAGCGACCGAGCAACAGCCGCTGCGATTCACGCAGATCGACCGTCGCGGCGAACGGTTCCAGCCGCACGGCCAAGGGACCCAGGATGCTGTATTCGATCTCGGACATGAACGCGCAGACATGGCGGACCAACCGTGTCAACCCAACCAGAGAAGTGCTTATTGGGTCAAGTCCGGCCTATACATGTGGGTCAGGCCGAGCGTTCGTGTTCCGTGGAACGAACGTGCGCTGCTCAGCGAATGGACAACTGACTCAGCCCGCGGAGCGCGCGCGTGTCGGTGGGGACTCGGGCAAGGACCTCCTCCCAGGCACGGCGCGCCGCCGCCTCGTCGTTGCCCTGCAGACAGGCGAGCGCGTAAGCGTGCCGGATCTCAGTGTCGTCGGGAGCCCACGTGATCGCGGTGGCGAAGTGGTCGCGCGCCACTCGTGGATCGCCTGCGCGCGCTGCGCGGAGGCCGCGGTTGAACAGCACCTGGGGGAACAAGGTCAGCTGCCGGTAGCCAACCAGGTGCGTCAGGCACGCGATGCAGACATCCGAGTCGGCGGGGTTGAGGAAGCCACAGGATGTCACCGGGCACACCATGCTCTCGCTCTCCTCGACGGTCACGTGGCGCGCAGAAACGGTGGCGGGAGTTGATTGGCGCGTGTCGCTGTCGTCTGCCGCCTCTGGCCCGCCCTCGGGTGGCACACCCATTACGACCCGTCCGCGCCGCAGCGGCCGCCCCAGGTGGAGAACGGCGACCTCCAACTCCTCGGCGATCAGCTCCTCCTCGAATGAGTCGTCATATCGCCAGCTCTCGACTTCGACCAAGTCGACACTTTCTCGTGCACGTAACCCCCGTAGCCGCACGATCTCCAGCCCGGTCGAGGCGACCACGGCCAGCATCTGGTCTGTGAGCGCCTGCAGTTGGGCGACCGGTGCTCCGCCGCAACGGTCGACCGCCTGCTCGAGCTCAACGATCAGTACCGCGAGTTCGGCAAGGGCGCGCAGCCCCTGCTCGCGACTTTGGACGGCGGCATGGGCTGCCGCGTCCATATCCGTGTGATAGCGCTCGAGCGCCGCCGCCAACTCAGCCGCAGGAGCACGCGGCTCGAACTCCTGGATCGGCTTCTCGACGAATGCGTCCCAGACGGGGCTGCTCACGCTTGGTCTTGTCGCAGCCGTCGCTGATCTTCTGCTGAAGGCCGCGGTCCTACCCGCGGGCCCGGAAATTCAGAGTGGCTCGCGGCCCTTATGCACGTCACGGCTGGGTGGTTGATCCACCCCGATCAATGCACCGCCGCGCTGGCCCCTGCCGCCGGCTTGATCGACGGCACCGCGGTGGCCGCGACGGCCGCGAAGCCGAGCGCGATCGCCGCCGCGGCGATGAAGCCGTCCTCGTAGCCCGCGGCCAACGTCCCGGCTCCGGTCGCGACCGCCGCCAGGACCGCGACGCCCAGCGCCGCGCCGAGTTCGTGCGCCGTGGAGATCACGCCCGAGGCGAGGCCCATCTCGTGCGGGGCGACCGCGCTGAACGCCGTCACCGACGCGGCCGGGAAGACGAAGCCGACGCCGAGGCCGATCACCACCAGCCCGGGCAGCAGGTCGACGCCGTAGGACGCCCGTGCGGGCGCGGCGGCCAGGACCAGCGCGCCCGCGGCGACCAGCGTCATCCCGCCGATGATCAGCAGCCGCGAGCCGACCCGCGCCATCACCCGCGGCGCGAGGTGCGCGGTCAGGCCGATCGCGAGCGCGAGCGGGAGGAACCCGAGGCCGGTCTCGAGCGCGCTCGCCCCGACCACGTCCTGCAGGTACAGCGAGTTGAGGAAGAACGTGCCGACGAGGATCGCGGTCACGCCCAGCACGACCGCGGCGCCGCCGACCAGCGGGCGGTTGCGCCACGTGCGCGACGGGACCAGCGGCTGTCGCACGCGTGCCTCCACCCGGGCGAACAGCGCCAGCAGCGCCACGGCGAGCGCGAGCAGGCCGAGCGTCCGCGCCGAGCCCCAGCCGTGCTCGGCCGAGCCGTCGATCGCGTACACGAGCACGACCAGCCCGGCCACGGCGAGCGCGGCGCCCGGCAGGTCGAGGCCCCGCCGCGTCGCGGGCACGACGGGCAGTACGCGCAACGCTGCGACCAGCGCGACGGCCCCGACCGGCACGTTCACGAGGAAGATCCACTCCCAGCTCAGCCAGGTGGTGAGCATGCCGCCGGCCAGGACGCCGACCGCGGCGCCGGCGCTGCCGATCGCGCTCCAGGTCGCCAGCGCCACGGTCAACTGGCGGCCGGTGTAGTAGGAGGTGACGATGGACAGGGCGGCGGGCGTCAGCAGCGCGGCGCCCACGCCCTGCGCGGCGCGGGCGGCGATCAGCATCGCGCCCGACCCGGCGAGCCCGCTGAGCAGCGAGGCGACGGTGAACACGGTCAGGCCGCACAAGAAGACGCCGCGGCGCGAGATCGCGTCGGCGAGGCGCCCGCCGAGCAGCAGCAGGCCGCCTGTGAGCAGCACGTAGATCGTGACGACCCACTGCAGGTCGTCGCCGCCGATCGCCAGGTCGGCGCCGATCGAGGGGAGCGCGACGTTCACGACCGTGATGTCGAGCACGACCATGAACTGCGCGACGGCGAGGAGGATGAGCGTCGTCCACGGGCGCGGAGGCGCTTCGGCGTGGTGGTCGGTCAAGGGGAGCCCCAATCTGGGTTTACAGTGACGTCAACCAAGACTACGGCAGGCTTTACGGTTCTGTCAACCCAGGACGGGCCGGGCGCGCACCGCCAGGAACGTCAGCGGGGCGACGAACGCCCGTCCGCCCGCCGGTCGGGCGGCGATGCTTGCCGGACCGCCTGACCGATGCACGAAGCCCAAGCCGTCGATCCCACCACGATGTTGCGCGTACTGCGCGCGCTCGCGCAGAGTCCCGGGCTCACGCGCGCGCAGATCGCCGGTCGCGTGGGCTCGTCCCGGCCCACCGTGTCCGCCGCGTTGCGGCTGTTGGAGGACCGCGGCTTCCTCGAGCAGCGGATCGCGTCGGACGCGGCCGAGCGGCGGACCGGACGCCCTCCGATGCGGGTGTTCCTGGCCGGCTCGGCCGCGTCGTCCGTCGGCCTGGAGATCACGCGCACGGAGCTGCACGCGGGCGTGTTCGACATCTCGGGGCGGGTGCTCGCGGAGCTGCGCACGCCGCTACGCGGGGCGGTGCCGCTCGACGACGCCGCGGCGCTCGTGCGCGAGCTCGTGCACGAGACGTCGGGCGCGACCGCGTACGTGCTCGGCGTCGGCGTGGCCGTGGCCGCGCCGGTCGACCGCGACGGGCGGGTCGTCGACGACGTCGTCCCCGACGGGTGGGACGGGGTCGATCTCGCGCGCGAGCTGGCGGAGCGGCTCGCGCTGCCGGTCGCGGTGGAGAACGACGCCAACGCGGCCGCGCTGGCCGAGCACCGGTTCGGCGCCGGCCGCCACTGCTCCGAGCTGCTCTATCTGCGCCTGTCCCCGGGGGTCGGCGCCGGGTTGATCCTCGGCGACCGCCTGTACCGCGGCGCGCACGGGATCGCGGGGGAGCTCGGGCACGTGACCGTCGACCCGGCGGGCGCACTGTGCAGCTGCGGGAGCCGCGGGTGCCTGGAGACGATCGCCGGCACGCTCGCGCTGGAGGACGAGCTCCGGGGCGTCAGGCGCGGGGTGACGCTGGCCGAGCGCGACGACCGGCACGTGCGGCGGCTGCTCGCGGACGCGGGGCTGGCGATCGGCGCGGCGATCGCGACCGCGGTCAACCTGCTCGATCCGGCCCGGGTGGTGGTGGGCGGCGAGTTGGCCGACGCGGGACCGGTGCTGTTCGACGCCATCGACCAGGGCCTGGCGCGCGACGCGCTCGTCCCGGCGCTGGCCCGGACCGAGGTGGTGGCGGGGACGGTCGGGCCCCGGGCGCCGGTCCTGGGCGCGGCTTCTGCGCTGATGACGCGCGAACTCGAGGCGCTCGTGAACCCCGCCTCGGTGCTCTGACGGGCGCCCTTTTGGCAACCGCAGGCCCGAAGGCGGGGAACCGAGCCGCCGCATCCGGCAACCACCGACTGAAGGCGTCAATGTGTGTCAGTGAGCTGTCGCACTTTCCGTAAGTCAAACAGTAAGTCAGCTTATGGTGGTTGAACTCGCAGAAGGCGTTGACATCGGCGAGTGAAGTGTTAGGTTGCTTGACGTCTGTATGACATAAGGCGGGTGACCCCAGGGCAGGGCCTGGGGCAGTGAGGAGAGTTGATGGTCAGACGACGTGCTGGCGGCGCGCGGTTTCGGCGTGCCGCTTTGACCTGTGCGATCGCGCTTGCGGGGATGGCCGGGGTCGCTCCGGCGGCGCAGGCGCAGGGGCCCGGCGAGGGCAAGCGGGTGCTGCTGTACACGGGCACCACGGGCTACCGCCACACCGACGGCATCGACGGTGGCCGGCCGATCATCCAGTCCAAGCTCGAGGACCTCGGGTACGCGGTGGACTGGGAGGACTGCTCCGGTCGCGGCACCGGCGCGAACAACTGCAACCACGCGAACAAGAACCCGCGGATCTTCGCGAGCGAGAACCTCGCGCGCTACGACGCGCTCGTGTTCCTGAACATGTCCTGGTCCTGGAACGAGGCCAACCCCGGCCCGCTGCTGGACGAGGAGGCGCAGAAGAACGCGCTCATCGGCTACCTGCAGGACGGCGGCGGCATCGCCTCCATCCACAACGCGACCGACGCCGGCGCCGGCCGCTCCGTGTGGGACTGGTGGGACGGCAGCCCGAACTCGGTCATCGGCACCACGATGCCGGGCCACGCGGCCACGAACGCCAACGGCAACCACGCGACCGTCCAGGTGGCCGACCGCAACCACCTCGCCACGCGCGAGCTGCCCGACACGTGGGAGATCGCCGACGAGCACTACAACTACCTCACCAACGTCCGCGGCGGTCACCACGTCCTGGCCACGTTCGACGAGCGCACGTACGACCCGGGCCCGAACGCCCGCGGGCAGGATCACCCGATCACGTATTGCAAGCTCTACGACGGTGAGAACATCAACGACGGCACACCCGTCGCCCGCACTTACCGTGACGGGCGCACGTGGGTGACCGGCATGGGTCACTTCGGTGTGCGTTACACCGAGAACGACGGCGACAACAACATGGTGAAGATGATGGTCGGCGGCATCCGCTGGGTCGCCGGCGAGGGCCGCAAGTCCGACTGTTCGGGCACCGTGTGGTCGAGCTTCACCCGCGAGGTGCTCGTGTCCGACGCGGTCAACCCGATCGGGATCGACATCGCCAAGGACGGCAAGGTCTACTGGTCGGAGATCGGTGGCCCGATCGGCTTCGAGTCCGAGGGCTACATCAAGATGCACGACCCCGAGGGGGCACCGAACAACAAGACGACGGTCGCCACGCTCCAGACGCGCGCCGACCACGGCCTGTCCGAGGACGGCGTGCTGGGCATGTCGCTGCAGCCGGGCTTCGACCTGGCCGACCCCGGCAAGCGCCACGTGTTCGTCTACTACTCGCCGCGCAACCCGGACTGGCCCACCGCGGGCAACGAGCAAATGCTCGGCTACAACCAGGTCAGCCGCTTCACGCTGACCGAGGACGGCAAGGCCGTGGTCCCGGGCTCGGAGCGGGTGATCCTGCGCGTCCCGAAGGTCAAGATCGCGGGCAACCCGAGCGGCCATCCGGGCGGCCCGACCGACAGCGGCCCCGGGCACGTCGGCGGCGCCGGGCTGGACTTCGACTCCGAGGGGAACCTGTACCTCGGCGTCGGCGACGACGTCTCCCCGAACGCGGCCGGCCACAACGGCCTGCAGCCGATGGACTACCGCTCCTCCGAGCGCTGGGACGCCCGCAAGACGTCCGCCAACACCGCGGATCTGCGCGGCAAGGTCCTGCGCATCGCGCCGAAGCTGGGGGAGATCCCGGCCGACGCCGACCCGGGCGCCGGGGCGACGTACGAGATCCCGGAAGGCAACCTGTTCTCCCCCGGGACCGCGAACGCCCGCCCGGAGATCTACGCGATGGGCTTCCGGCAGCCGTTCACGCTGCACACGGACCCGGCCAACCCGGGCCTGGTGGGCGTGGGCGAGTACTGCAACGACGCGTCGACCGACCGCGCCGACCGCGGCTTCGCCGGCGTGTGCGAGTGGAACCTCGTCAACCAGCCGGGCAACCACGGCTGGCCGTTCTGCGCGGGCGACAACTCGCCGGCCAACACGGCGACGCGCTGGGACTACGCCAACGCGCAGTCGACGGGCCAGAAGTACGACTGCTCGCAGGACCAGATCCCGTCCGACATCGACTACGCGCCGGAGGGCCAGACGCCCGCCCCGCCCAGCTTCCAGGGGCTGGACAGCATCCCGAAGCCGAAGCCGGCGACGATCTGGAAGAAGTACGCCAGCGCAACGGACGGCAAGCAGGACGACCTCGATTTCGGCGACCTGAGCAAGGGCGGCATGCAGCCGATCGCCGGCCCGATCTACCGCTACGACGCGTCCAACGCGAGCGCCGAGGCGTTCCCGCGCTACTACGACGGCTCGTGGCTGATCCACAACCGCGGCGCCAACGACGGCTTCTGGAAGGAAGCCCGCCTGCGCAGCGACAACAACGAGCTGCTGCGCGTCAACGACTGGCTGCCGTACAACGCGGCGGGCTCGGACAACGACGCGATCAACAGCCTGGTCATCGGCACGCAGTTCGGCTCGGACGGCGCGCTGTACATGACCCGCTACGCGGTCGGCTGCTGCCGCAACAACACGGTGGTGCCGACGCAGATCGTCAAGATCGCGTTCAACGTCTACGACGAGGCCGCGGCCCCGACCGTGTCCGCGGCGCTCGACCCGGCCGAGCCGGGCGAGGGCGGCGTGTACCCGGGCGCGGTGACCGTCAAGTTCGACGCCGCCGACACGGGCGACGAGAACCCCGTCTCCGGCCTGGCGCACGTCGAGTACCGCGACGCGGTCAACGGCGTCCCGGGCGAGTGGGTCAAGCTCGCCGCGAGCGGGACGTCGGCGTCGGTGTCGGCCCCGATCACCGGGGCCGGCAGCCACGTGGTCGAGTACCGCGCGGTCGACAAGGCGGGCAACGTCAGCGAGGTGGGGTCGGTCGCGTTCGGCCTCATCCCGCCCGCCGAGGAGGAGACGAACGTCGAGGCCACGGTCCCGACGGTGCTGTCGCTCTCGCTCGGCGCCACGACGTCGCTCGGCGCCTTCACGCCCGGCGTGACGAAGGACTACACCGCGTCGACGACCGCGCAGGTGACCGCGACCACGGGTGACGCGACGCTGTCCGTCTCGGACCGCGCCACGAGCAACCCCGGCCGCATGGTCAACGGCGCGGCCGTGCTCCCGCGCCCGCTGGAGATCAGCGCCGCGGGCGGCGAGTTCGCGCCGGTCGGCGAGGCCGCGCGCGTGCTCAAGCGCTGGAGCGGACCGACGTCGGTCGAGCAGGTGCCGCTGGCCGTCAAGCAGTCGATCCGCGAGACGGACGCGCTGCGGGCCGGCACCTACGGCAAGACGCTGACGTTCACGCTGGCGACGACGACACCGTGATGCGCGCACCGCTGATCATCGCGCTGCTCTGCGCCCTGTCCGCCGGGTTCCCGGCGGCCGCGGGGGCGCAGGGCGGCCCCGCGCCGTCGGCGACGTTCACCTTGGGGGACAACTTCTTCAAGAGCGACGCCGGCGACACGACCGTCACCATCGCGCCCGGGCAGACCGTGAGCTGGAAGTCGCCGGTCTCGCCGGACAACGTGGCGCCGCACAGCGTCGACTTCCGCAACGGCGATCCCGTGTGCAACCAGACGGTCAAGTCCGCCGATCCGGTGATCGGCACGCTCCCGTTCGACACGGACGGGGTCGCGCCGATGCCGGACTTCCCGCAGCCGGCCGGCTGGGAGGGCTACTGCACGTTCGCCGAAGCGGGGACGTACGAGTTCTTCTGCCCCGCGCACGGCGGGATGGAGGGAACCGTGGTCGTATCGGGCGAGCCGACGCCCACGCCGACGCCCACACCAACGCCCACGCCGACGCCCACACCAACGCCCACGCCGACACCGACGCCCACGCCGACACCGACACCGACACCGACGCCCACGCCCACGCCGACCCCGGACCCGGGCCCGGCCGTCGACCACGGGATCGAGGCGACGGTGCCGACGCTGCTCTCCCTCGAGCTCGCGGCGGCGACGGCCAACCTCGGCGCGATCGTGCCGGGCGTCTCCAACGCCTACGAGGCGACGATCAGCGCGACCGTCACGAGCACCGCGGGTGACGCGACGCTCACGGCGGCCGACGCGGCGGACGGCACCGGCAAGCTCAGCAACGGCACGAGCTCGCTGCCGCGGCCGCTGGAGCTGAAGGCCGACGACGGCCCGTTCGCGCCGCTGACGGGCGCCGACCACCCGCTGGTGCTGCTCACCTACCCGACCTACGTGGCCCGTGAGCAGGTGACCATCAGCGTCCGCCAGCCCGTCGCGGCGGAGGACCCGCTGCGCGCCGGCACCTACAGCAAGCGCGTCCTGTTCACGTTGTCCACGACGACGCCCTGACCTCGGTGGCGCCCGGCCCGAACGGCCGGGCGCCCACCGCAACTCGGCGCCCGCTGCCGGGTTGATACCGCATCGCCGAACCGTCCGGGGCTCCGTCCCGGGCGGCCGGGGGAACCAGGTCGTTGGGGCGAATCGCCGGTAGGTCACCGGCGTAGCGCAGTGCTTTCCAGCGCGAGCCCGTCAGCTCACCTCGGAGGCGTCTGGAAAGACACGAACAGGAGTCAAGATGAGGATGTTCCTCTGCGCCGCCGCGCTCGCGGGGGTGCTTACCACCGCGGCCGACGCGCAGGCCGCGTTCGGGGACCGCGCGCTGCGGCGGGGGTCGCACGGGCACGACGTGCGCGTGTTGCAGGCGTGGCTGACCCGGCTCGGGTTCGAGACCGACGTGGACGGGCGCTTCGGCCGCGGGACCGTGCGCAGCGTGCGCAAGTACGAGCGGGCGAACCAGCAGCGCGTCGACGGGCTGGTCTCGCGCAAGCAGGCGCGCGGGATCCGCAAGCGGATCGAGGCGCTCGAGCTCTGGAAGAAGATGCTCTCGATGCTGTTCGAGA
>CALALQ010000234.1 GCA_937925595.1 uncultured Demequina sp.
GGCTGCCCAAGTACATGGCGGACAGGTACTTGCGGTGCACAGCCGTTGCCGATCCTTGGCGATCTGGTGTCGCTCGTCACGTCCCATCCGTCACACTGTGACACACCGTCGCCCGGCCTCCGCAGTCGAGGGAGGCCCCCATGGCCGACCGCATCGAGAGCGACGCCGCCAGCGTCGGAGACCACGCCCCGAGCCCTGCTCAGACCACTGGTTCCGGGGCCGCGAGCTCGGAGTACACGCGCTATCAGAGGAGGACGTTCAAGTCGGACCCGGTCCCCGAGCACAGCATCAATGTGAACGGGATCCCGGTCCCGCACACCCCGGGGCATCCGCTCCAGGTGGTGGGCGTCTGCCGGTTCACCCAGGGGCCGCAGGACAAGCTCAGCAACCGGGATCAGCAGTCGATGCTGAAGGAGTGGCTCCCCAGGCTGGTGGAGGGCGACGTCGAGATCGGATGGACTTGGCTGACGGCCGAGGCCGAGAGCGGCGAGAAGAAGAATCGTCGCACCCTGGACGAACTGCGGAACCTGATCACCTCCAGGGCGATTTCGGTCGTCATCGCGGAGAGCCCGAGCCGCATCGCCCGCAACGCCCGCATCATGCTCGAGCTCTTCGACCTGTGCCGGGCGCACCAGGTCCGCCTGCTGACTCAGCAGTTCAGCTTCGACTCGGCGAACGACGGCTCGCGGGTGATGCTGGCCATGGGTGCGACCTTCGACGAGGTCCGCGTCGAGCAGGACTCCCAGCACCACAAGCGGACGCGGGCGGCTCGGTTCCAGGACGCCGCGTACTACACCCACCTCCCCTTCGGCTACGAACTGGTCCAGCCGGAGGGCTACGAGGGCCGCCGGCTCGACGAGCACGTGCGGGTGATCGAGGAGTTGCGGCCGGTGTGCATCGAAATGGTCGAGGTGCTCCGGGAATCCCTCAGCTACGCCGTGGCGGCGAAGTTCCTCAATGAGGGCGGCCACCAGCACCCGAAGGGGGGCTTCTGGACGAGCCCCCGGGTTCGTAAGTGGCTCGTCCGACCGATGATCTCGGGCTGGCACGAGTACGGGAATACCGAGCGGGAGAAGAACGAGCAGGGCATCCGGGTCTCGAAGCCGAGCCGCCAGGCTCCGAAGCTCCGATACGTGGCGCACCAGGAGATCATCCCGAACGACGACCGCATCGCCCTGCTCGCGGCCCTGGACGAGCGGAACGCGCACTACCGGCAGGAGAACTGCCGGGACCGGGATGGCCCCGCCCGCGGCTCCAGGAAGGAGCCCATCCTCGGCGCCGGGCACTTCCGCTGCGGCATCTGCAAGCACCGACTCCTGTTCGCCGGCGAAGGCCGCGGCGGGGGCGCCATCCGCCGGCCCCTGGAGTGCGAGATGACGAAGCCCGGCAAGCGGTCGTGCTGGTGCGGCATGGGCGTGAGCGCCGAGCGGCTCGTCGCGGAGCTTCGGGACGCTGTCCTCGGGTTCGCCGGCGAACACCGCGGCCTTCGGGAGGCCCTTTGCGAGCGCGTGGCCGACGGCGTTGCCGAGATGTGCCGGGGTGATCGGCAGGAGATCCGGCGGCTCCAGGCCGCCATCACGAAGCTCAAACGCGAGGAGCAGAACATCACCAAGCAGATCTCGATGACGGGCCCGACGCCGGCCTTGGGCGTCCGGCTCAGGGAGATCGCCGAGGAGTGTGGCCGGCTGCAGGTGCAGTTGACGGACCAGCGTCGGGTCCGGACGCCGACCACCCTGCCGAGCCCGGACGAGGTGATGTCGAAGGCCCGGGAGGCGCTCGCCGCGGCGCCGCTCGACTCCCCGGAATTCCACCGGGTCCTGACCCGGGTCGTGCCGCACGTGTACGTGTACCCCTTCCGGTCCGTCGCCGGCCGATCGCTCCTGTTCCCGTTCGTCGCGGCCGGGCTCGACATCTCCTGGCTCTGCGGGGGTCTGCAGCGTCCCCCCGAGGGAGCCGCCGACGCGTTCCGGCGGATCGTGGTCCTCCAGCCCTTCGATCCGCCGTTCGACATCCGACACGCGGAGACCTGCGCTCGACTCCGCGCCGAGGGCCTGAGCGTCCTGGAGATCTGCCGCCGACTCGGCACGAGCCAGCCGACGTACAACAGCGCGTTGCGGAACTACCGCCGCATGCAGGAGGTCGGCAGCCTGTACGAGCCCCAGCTCAGCCCCGAGGGCCTGGGGGGCAACTACAGCATCTTCCGGCATGCCGGCTATGCCTTCCGGATCCGTGAGGGCCACCGCCCCTGGGACGGAACGCTGCCGACGACCTGGGAGGACTTCGAGCCGGCGTGACCGGCAATGACAACCTGGCGTACCCCGCGGCCGGCGTCATCGCCGGCCGCTTTGTTTTTGGAGACGGACGACATGAACGACGACCAACGGTCGAAGCAGCCGGAGCCGGGCAGCCCGGCGGATGCTCTCCTGAAGTTCCTGGGCGAGGCAATCGCCAGGCACCTGCTCGCGGCCGCCGACAAGCCGCCGCGGGCCGGCGGCGGCTCCGCAAGGGCCGTGGCCGACCAGAAGCGGCGCCGGACCTGAGGGTGCAACACAGGAATGTTGCGCTCTCAGGTTCGGTGGCGCCAGCGTCCGATACCGACCGTCGGTGCCTCGTCCGTGATTGCCCAGCCGGGGCAGCGTAGGTCTCGAGCCGCAGGCCGTTTATGACTCTCGGGTGTTCGCGGCGACAGGCCTGTCGCACGAGTCGATCTAGGGCCGCTCGATTGTGGCCCAGTGACATACAGGTGGCACTCGGGCGTCGAGAGCCGTCCGCCGCTTGCTCAACTTCGCGGTACACTCGTCGCGAGGTTGGGCTTGAAGCAGATGAAGCCGGATATCAAGGACCTCGAAGCAGCAGTGCTGGCCGTGTGGGGGAAAACCTACCCGCTTCCCGACGGGGCGACAGGCCGCTACCCCCTGCTCCTCCACATGCTCGACGTCGCCGTCGTCGCGGCAGAGATACTCGGGGCGAAGCCTCGACTGTCCCGTTGGCTCGCGACGCGATTCAGGCTTTCCCCCGCCGATATGGTTGCCCTTGTTACTTGGCTGGCGGGATTGCACGACCTGGGCAAGGCGACACCGTGCTTCCAACGCCAGTCGCCGGCGGCGATCCCGGGGTTCATGGAGTTGGGGCTTGAGCTTTATGAGATCCACCCCGACTGCCGCCACGCCACTTCTACGTTCACGCTGCTCGACCCGTTGCTCGCTCGCCGCGGGTTGCCGCCCTGCGTAAGCCGCTCCGCGGCCAGGGCGCTGGCGGGGCACCATGGTGACCTCCGCCTGGACAGCAAGTATCGGCAGTCGCTGGCGGTTGCCGCCGCCGATGCCCGCTGGACGGCTGTGCGCGAGGACATGGTGGCCCGCCTCGCGGAAATCATCGGCATTCGGAACCTCCCGCAAACCTCGCCACCGCCGTACACGTGGTCGGTCGTGCTCGGACTCACCACGTTCGCCGACTGGGTGGGATCCAACACGGACTGGTTCCCGCCTGATGCCGAGGGGGCAGATCTGCAGAGCCACGCTCGCCGCGCCCGGTCACGGGCGAGCCGTGCCGTGGCCACGCTCCTGGGCGGCGGGGGGCCGCGGCAGGACAAGCTCTCGTTCGAGGCTCTGTTCAGCTTCCGGCCGCGGGGCGTTCAAGAAACTGTTGCGCAGATCGCCTCTGGCGGAGTCCCGTCGCTGCTGATCCTGGAAGCTCCCACCGGCGAAGGAAAGACGGAGGCGGGGCTGTTCATCGCGGCCAAGGCCGGGCTGGGTGAGGGCATCTATCTTGCGCTGCCCACCCAAGCCACGAGCAACGCCATGCTGCCACGACTGGCGGACTTCCTGCGGGCCGCCGACGTCGGATCTCGCCACATTGGCCTGCTTCATTCCCGGGCGGGCCTGCGTGTCGGTGATGGCCAATCCGGCGCGGCTGTCGATCCAGAGGCGGCTGCCTGGTTCGCCGGCCGACGCAGAGGGCTGCTGTCGCCATTCGCGGTCGGGACGGTCGATCAAGCCCTGCTCGCCGTGCTTCGGGGCCGGCACTACTGCCTGCGGCTTTTTGCGCTCGCCGGAAAGGTGGTGATCATCAACGAGGTCCACGCCTAC
>CALALQ010000235.1 GCA_937925595.1 uncultured Demequina sp.
AGCAGACCTCCCAGGTCGCCAGCCAGCTCGCCGAGAGCACCGCGGTGCTCGCGAAGACCGAGGAACGACTCGGGCGACTGTCGGGTGCTCTCACCTGGCACGGGGTGGGGCGCGTCGCACTCGCCCTGGTGCCGTTCGCGATCGTGATGCTGGTGCTCGGTCAGCTGCTCGGTCTCGCGAGCCAGCTGCTCGGTGTCGGTCCGCTGGCGGCGTGGGCGTGGGGCGTCGCCTGGGACGACTCGGTCGCTTGGTACGGGCGCGTGCTCGTGGGTCTGGCTACGCTCAGCGTCGCCGGCGCGCTCGGATGGGTGGTGCACAAGGCCGGCAAGAAGCTCGCGGACACCTACCGCGGCTGGTGATCAGGACCCCACCCTCGGACTGCTGTCCCGGCGACGGGGCAGCAGTTCGCGTCGTTGAGGGTCGACACTGAGCAGCCGGGAGCCGGGCGCCACCAGATGACCCCACCTCGGGAGAGGCGAAGCGATGTGGCGAAAACAAAGACCCCGTAGCCGAAGCTACGGGGTCTTGAAGGAGGGCGACTCGGATGCTGGGTGCATCACGCAGCGAGGAGGGTCTCGAGGGTGCGGTACTCGGCGTAGCGACGATCGACGGCGTCGCGCGCATAGTCGCGCGCCTCGTTGTACTGGCCCGGGTAGATCTCCCGAAGCAGGTCGGGGTACTCGGCTTCGCCTGCGCCGAGGAGGATCTCGCATGAGGTCTGGATGGTCGCGTAGACGAGAGACCCGACGGCGAGCAGACGGGTGGCGTTGATGATCCTTCGTTGCGCGTCGTGCGCCTCGACGGCGACAACGTACGGAAGGTCGTCATCGAGACGGTAGATCTCCCTACGACGAGCACGCTCGACTGCGAAGCGCGCGCCCTCGTGGCTTCGGGTGCCGACGCTGAAGAGGGGCCTGGGTTCGCCTCCCATGCCTGTGGGGACGATGTCTACGACGGTGACGGTGAAGTCCTCGATGGTCATGATCTGCTCCTTGGTGCGCGGGTGAGGGCGAGGGTCTGTCACAGCACGGTGCCGTGTTCCTCTCACCCTCACTCCCGGGGTGCGCGCTGCGCGCCCGTGGTCCAAGCGCACCGCGGCCGCCGTAGGCGACCTTCTCCTGCGACCCCAGTTCGCGAGAAGCACGGTGGGCGGTCCTGCGCCGACTCCGCGGATATGCAGGTCGATACTCTGCAAACATGACGGTCGATGTTCGTGATGTCGCTGAACTCCGCGCAGTGATCGGAGGGCTCGAGGCTGTATGGGAGGCCGCCGCCGCCATCCGTGAACTGCAGCAGCCCAGGGCCCGAAGGGGACAGCGGTTCGCTGGACACGATCTCTCCCGCATGGCGACAATTTACGGCCTCGCCAGCCACGTACACCGCACGTCGCAGGCCACCCTCGTGCTGATCGAGGCGGGACACCTCAACGAAGCTATCCCTCTCGTGCGCCTGGCGTACGAGACCGCCCTGACCGCAGCCTGGCTTGCCCAGAGCGCTGGCGATCACGGTGTCGCCGCGATTCTCGGCGAACACACGCGTCAGCGTCGGAATCTACGGGACAACCTGCTCTCGTCCGCAACCGAGACGTTCCGGGACTCCGCGCCGACCATCGTCGACACTGATTCGAGCGAGTTCGATCACACGGTTGACAACGCTCGGCGGTTCGACTTGATCTGCAAGGATCTCACTCCCGGAGGTATTGACGCCTACGTCTACTACCATGCGTTCTCCGCCTTCAGTCATCCCAGCGTCGACATCGCCGATCTCTACGTGCAGAAGGTGCCCGGTCACGACATGCCGGGCTTCCGATCCGAACCTCTGGAGCCTCACTCCGAGGACACGTTGCTCTACTTCACAGCGGCCTCGATGCTCTGGGCGTCGCGCGCGTATTCGTACTTTACGAGAAGTCAGGATCACCGCGATCAGTTGCGAGCATTGGCCAGGCGGCTGGGCATCAAGGATGACCTGCAGCTGAGCCCGGAGTACCACCGCCGTCATGCGAAGAAGGAGCCGCGGGGACGGGAGACCTAGTGGTCACAGATTGACCCAAATGCGGTCACGACTCCATTCACGAGGCTCCGTCCGAGTGATTCACGTGGTGGTGACCGTGTTGTGACACGAACGGGTCCACCAAGTGGCCAACATTGGGCCCCCGAGGTGATTCCAACGCCTCATCCTCGGTGAGAAGGGCGTGAGCGGTCCACAGGCGGACCCGATTGTGGACCCTCGGCGGCCGCGTCGTTCCCGAATGCCCGCCCCGCCGCACGCAGATCTTGCACGGCCGCCTCGGTACGCTCGCCCCATGACCTCGATGAACGCCGCTCCCAGCGAGCAACCCGAACGCGCTCAGCTGATACTCGGCCCTCGCCCGTCGATCATCATCGGTGCCATCGGCGCAGTGATCGCACTCGCTTGCCTGGCCGAGTGGACACCAGATGCGTACGTATACCTCCGGAACGCTCTCGTCGCGGTCGCGGGGCTGCTCGTGTTCTTCGCCGGCCTGGCACTTCGCCACAGACCGGGCGAGAAGCAGGATGACGTCGATCGTCGACGCAACATCGGGGCCATGATCGCGGCGATCGTCGTCGGCGGGTTCTGGGCGTTCACGTACGGCTCGTTCGACCGAGAGCTCAACATGCTCGCCGACCTCTTCACAGCGGTCGCCTATGTCACGATCGGGCTGCTCATCTCTGCACCAGGACCTGTCGGCCTGAACGGCCGGCGCACAGGCCTCGCGGTGATCGCCGCGATCTGCATCGCGGTGGTCTTCGTGCTCTGGTCGAGCAGGTCACTCCTTGCCGGCCAACGCGAATGGCAGGAGTGCCTCGAGTATGCCGCCGACGAAGGCGAGGAGGACACAGTCGCGTTCTGCAGGATGATCAACGAGGAACCGGACGACAGCGGCGGCCGCTTCGGCTGAGTCTTGGGAGCGCACCGACGCGCGATTGCCTGGCTCGGAGATCGGGTGACCCATATGGTTGGGTCATGACGAGGACAGCATGCAGAGAATGAGGATCATCGCGCTGACGTTCGGTGCGGTAGTTGCCAGCGCAGCCTTCGCAGGGGGCGCGGCG
>CALALQ010000236.1 GCA_937925595.1 uncultured Demequina sp.
TGTGTGTGTGTGTGTGTGTGTGTGTGTGTGTGTGTGTGTGTGTATGTGTATGTGTGTGTGTGTGTGTGTGAATGTCCCACACCTTCATCCTTTGAGACATTGGCATCTTTCAACGCGCCTTCGATTACCCCCACCACTGTGAATACATGTCAACAGGCGCAGTGGTAGAAGTCCATGATGATGATGATGATGATGATGATGATGATAATGATGATGATGATGATAATGATGATGACAATGACGATAATATTCGGGTGCAAGTGATGTTGGTAGTGGTGATGTACATGATGTATGTGCATAAACCAACCTGCAGCTTTTGCGGCCTCCTTTCCCACGCTATTGTGATTGGAAGCCCCACCCACAGCCCGCCCCAACACCACTCCCACATATTCTGTCCCTTCATCCACGTTAACATGATCGAGATCATCCAGATCAATACAGTGCGTCACACCACGCGTTTTTGTCCCACCCCCATCAACCCCGATCACAATCACACGCCGGTCGGGCATGTCGTTCACGACCTTAATCGACTTTTTTAAATAAAGTAGTTCGGACCTATTTATCAATAATATATGCGGAAGTCCATACCTTCCTTTTAAAGGTTTTTCAAATTATCCTGTTTATGATTAAAAGGAGTCGATGACGTCACTTTGGTTGGCGGAGTTTGTGGGATGGCGTTGTGCGGGCGACGTGGGGTTGGGGGTGGTGGATGGGTGGTGGGGGTGTGGTGTGTTCGGTGGCGGGGGTGCAGGCCGGGTGGGATCGGAATGATCCGGATGGGTCGGGTTGTGTGTACGTGTACCGGAACTCGTCGGCGGTGACGCCGAGTGATCTGTTCCAGGCGAATACCCGGGTGCAGTGGCATGTGACCGGGACCGGTGGGCTGGACATGGTGATCGAGACCCACGCTCTGGACCACGTCGCCGTCGCCGAAGTCCAAGCCGTCGTCACCGCGCCATGACCTCGACCCTGGGTTCCGTTCGCCGTCGTCGCACGGAAGAGGCCGCCGCGTCCGCAGGCGTGGAGCACCTCCCGGTCGAGTCGCTCTCACCACCGGCGCGCCGTCGGCCGTCGTGGCTGGCGGCGGGGGCGCTGCTGATCGCCCTCGCTGCGCTCCTGGGTGCGTGGGTGTACTCGTCGGCCACTTCGACGATCTCGGTGATGGTCGCCGCTCGCGACCTTCCGCCGGGTCATGTCGTCACGCCCGCCGACCTGCGGGTCGTCGAGATGGGTCGCGCCGGGGGTCTCCGAGCCGTCCAGGTGGATCAGCAGGAACTGCTGCTCGGCACCGCGGCCCGCGCCCTGATCCCCGAGGGCACCGTCGTGCACACCGGTCTGTTCACCCGACCGGAGTCGGTGGTGCCACCCGGCAAGGTCGTCGTCGGTGGATCGTTCACCGCCGGCGCGACACCGGTCGCCGATCTCCGTCCGGGCCAGCGCGTCGTCCTCCTGGAGGTGTCGTCGTCCACGCTCGGTCTCGGCGACCCCGACGCGGCAGCGCTCGAGCTCGGCACCGCCGAGGTGTGGGCGGTCCAGGGTTCGGCATCCTCCGGCGCCGCGTCGGAGCGGGTGTGGATCTCCCTGCTCGTCGACACATCCATCCAGACCGACGTCGCCGACGCGGCGGCGAACGACCGGTTGCGACTGGGGCTGGTGGGCGGATGATCATCACGCTCTGCTCGGTGCGCGGGGCCCCTGGCGTGAGTGTCTCGGCAGTGCTGCTCGCTGCCGCGTGGCCCGGCACGACCGATCGGGTGGTGCTCGAGGCCGACCTGGACGGCGGGGTGCTCGGCGCGCGGTACGGCGTGGGCGTCGAGCCGGGCGCCGGCGCGCTGGTCTCCGCGCTGCGTCACGACGTCACCGACGAGCGACTTCTCGAACGCTCGGCGCGTCGCGTCGACCAGTACGTGTGGCTCGTACCGGGGCCCGAATCCGCGACCACCGCCACGCGACTGTGGGGAGCCGATCGAGCTGTCAAGCAGGTGGCTGACGCACTCGCAGCCGACGCGCGCGTGTGGTTCGTCGATGCCGGCCGGGCGTCGTCCCGGTCGGTCACCGCGCCACTGATCGAGCGTTCGGCGCTCGCCCTGCTGTTCTCCCGCGACCAGCCAGCCGACCTGCTGCAGCTCCCCGAACGCGTCGCCGAACTGCGGGCCCTCGGCACCGAAGCCGGCGTCGTGATCGTCGGTGCACCCGCCTACCGCACCGACGAGCTGCGCACGTTCTGCGGCGTCGAACGGCTCTGGCGGGTCACCGCCGATCCTGCGATCGTCGCGCACACGCAGCGGGGCTGGGCCGACCGTCGCCTCCGGCGCACACCGGTGTGGCGCGACCTCGTCGCCGTCGCCGCCGACCTCGCCGACGCGTGGACGCCGTCACCGGCAGGAGAGCCCGATGCGTGACCCGCTCGCCCGCCGGATCACCGTCCTCGTGCAGGACGTGCTCGCGGCTGAGTCGGAGCGCCGCGCCTCGGCCGGTGAACCGGCCCTCACCACCGCGGCCCAGCAGGCGCTGGCCCTCAAGGCGCTCCACAACGAGTTCGCCCGGATCGACGAAGAGCGGCTGCGTGAGGGGCAGCCGCGGTTGACCGCCCACGACGAAGACCGTCTCACGAACGAGGTCTTGGCCGCGGCCACCGGCCTCGGCCCGATCGACGTGCTGCTCGCTGACGAGTCCATCGAGGAGGTCAGCGCCACTCGCTACGACCTGGTCTGGACCTACCACTCGGACGGTCGCGTGCAACTCGTCGACGATCCGCCGTGGAGTAACGAGGCCGAACTCAGCGAGTGGCTCGCGTTCGTGGCCCGCACGAAGGGGCGGACCGAGCGCCAGTTCAACGCTCAGCACCCCCTGCTGGTGATGCGGATCGGCAACGGCCTGCGGCTGGCTGCCACGCGCGACGTCGCCCAGCACGTCACGTTCAGCCTGCGACGGAACCGGCTCGGCAAGGTCTCGCTCGCCGACCTCGTCGGGCTGGGCATGTTCCCACCGGTCCTCGCCGACCTCTTCCGCGCGTTCGCACTGGCACATGAGATGCGGTGGGTCGTGTCGGGGGCCACCTCGGCCGGCAAGACCACGCTCGTCCGGGCGATGCTGCACGAGCTTCCTCCCGAGCGTCGGCTCGTCGTGATCGAGGACACCGCCGAGATCGACGCGTTCGACGAGGTCCTGCACCCCAACGTCGAGTCGTGGGAGCGGCGCGAGCCCAACAGCGAGGGGCAGGGCGAGATCCCGATCGGTGAGCTCGTCGCCCACGGCCTGCGTTATCGGCCCGACCTGCTCACGGTCGGCGAGTGCCGCGACTCCGCCACCGCGGTCCCGATGCTCAAGGCGATGACCCACGGGCAGTCGTCCGTCACGACCGTGCACGCCTACGACGCCCGCGGCGGGCTCGACAAGCTCGCGCTCTTCCTCGGGACCGGCGTCGACCAGATCCCACTCGCGGCCGCGCACCACCAGCTCTCGCAGGCGATCGACTTCCTCGTCCACGTCGACCGCGGCGTCGACGGGCAGCGCTTCGTCGCCGAGGTCGTCGAGGTGGCCGGCTTCGACGGCGAGCGGGTCACCACCAACACCATCTACGAAGCCGACGGCGTCGGGCAGGGCAGCACCCTCAACCGGTTGACCGACACCCATGCCGCCAAGCTGCGTCGTGCCGGGTTCGACGCAGCCGCGTTGGGGAGCGTGTGGCGGTGACGTTGTCGGGTGCGCTCGTCGGCATCATCGCCGCGGCCGGTGTGCTCGTCTTCACCCGCGGGTGGGTTGGTGTTCCCGAACGTCCCCCATCACGCGTCCCGACGATCGACCTGCGCGCCGCAGCGACCCGTCTCGGCCCCGCCCTGGCCGCCGTCGTCGTGGTCTGGTGGGCATCGGGCTGGCCGGCCGCCGGCCTCGCGGTCGGTGCGATCGTCCTCATGGTCCCGCTCTTCCTCGACGCCGCCCGCCGGCGCCGCGCCCTGGTCGACCGGGCCGACGCGCTCGCGGCGTGGGCCGACATGCTCCGAGACACGATCTCAGCGCACGCCGGCCTGCAGCAGGCGATCGTGTCCACCGCCCAGGTCGCCCCCGAGCCGATCCGTCGCGATGTGCGCACCCTCGCGGTGCGCTCGGCGCGTCTGCCCCTCGCCGAAGCGCTGCGCCGGTTCGCGATCGACGTGGCCGATCCGGTCGCCGACAAGATCGTCGCCGCGATCTCGATCGCCGACGCCCATCAGGCGCAGAACCTCCCGCACCTGCTCGGTGAGATCGCCCGAAGCACACGCGACCAGGCCGCCATGCGGCGGCGCGTCGAAACGTCGCGCGCCAAGACCTACGCCTCGTCGCGCGCGATGGTCGCCATCACCGGCCTGATGGTGGTCGCCCTGGCGGTGCTGTCGCCGGAGTTCATGGCGCCCTACGACACGGGATGGGGCCAAGTGGTCCTCGCCGTCGCCGGCGCATTGTTCGCCGGCGCGGTGTGGGGTCTCATCCAGCTGAGCCGCCCGATCGCTGAGCCCCGCGTGCTGGCCGGCGTCGAGCGGGAAGGTGGCCGCGAATGACCCCGTTGCTCGTTGCCACGCTTGCCGGCGCCCTCCTCGGGGCCGGGCTTGTCCTCGCCGCCCGGGGCGGGATGGTCCGCCCCGCGCCGCTCGGCGAGCTGTTCACCGATCTGCACCGCCCGCGGACGACGTCGGGCCCGCGCCCGGCCACCCGGACCGCCCGCCTGTGGGCGGCACTCGGCACGATCGGTCTCGGCGGACGCAGCGCCGATCTGGCGGTGTGCGAGCGCACCCGCGAGAAGTTCGTCACCGACCGTCTCACGTGGGCCGCGATCGGCGCCGCCGCCGGTTCGTCGGCCCTCGCGCTCCGCCCGATCGGGCTGCTCACGTTCGTCCCGCTCCCGATCGCGCTGGCCGCGGTCCCCGCCGGTGCGATCGCGGGCTGGTTCTACGCGCTCGAAGACCTGCGCGCCGATGCGGTGAGGTCCCGCCGCGAGTTCGTCCACTCGCTCGCGGCCTACCTCGAACTCACGGCGATCCTGATGGCCGGTGGCGCCGGCGTCGAGACCGCGCTGCACGAGGCCGCGGCGATCGGTTCGTCGCCCGGCTTCCGGCATCTGCGCGCAGCGCTGTCGGCGGCAGCCGCGCGCCGGGAACCGCCGTGGAGCGCGTTCGGTGAACTCGGTCGCCGCATCGGCGTGCGCGAACTGGAACAGCTCGAGGCGTCGATGACCCTCGCCGGCAGTGGTGCCCGGGTCAAGGACTCGCTCCGCGTCCGCGCGGAGGGTCTCCGTGAACGCGACCTGGCCGACCAGGAGGCCGCCGCGCACGCGCGCTCGGAGACGATGGTGTTGCCGGTGGCGATGATGTTCGCCGGCTTCGTGCTGTTGCTCGGCTATCCGGCACTGGCGGGGCTCTCATGAGTCGTCGGGCTGGCAACGCGACCCCGACCCCGACCTCGGAAGGAGAGGTGTGCCATGTCCCATGTGCAGATCGCGCTCTTGCGCTGGTGGCTCCAGGCAGGCGACACGATCGCCGCTGCGCGTCGCAGGACGGACGCCGACCGGGACCGCGGCGAGGTGACCGCCACCACGGCGATGATCGTGATCCTCGTGATTGCCGCGATCGCAGCCGCCGGTTACATCGCCCAGAAGATGACCGACAACGCCAACAACGTCCCGAGCCCCTGATCGCTGGACGCGACCCACGCGAGACGCGCGACCGCGGTGAGGTGATGGTCACCGTGATCGTCGTGCCGGTGGTCGTCGTGGCCATGATGCTGATCGTCCAGGTCGGGCTCGCCTACCACGCTCGTCAGGTCGTGGCCGGCGCCGCCCAGGACGGTGCCGCCGCGGGGGCGCGGCACGGCGGGTCGGTACAGGCCGGTGCGGCGCACGCCGAGGCTCTGGTCGACGCGGCCGCCAGCCAGCTCCTCACCGAGCACGCGGTGATCCCGAGCTCTGACGGCGAGGTCGTCACGGTCACGGTCACGGGCACGGTCATCCAGGTCCTCCCACTGTTCCCGGCGTTGTCCGTGTCGGCCACGGGATCGGCCGCGGTCGAACGGTTCCGCCCCCAACCGGACGACCCCGTCGGACCATGAGCGCGCACCCCCGTGACCGCGGGTCGGCCGGTGTGGAGGCGGCTCTTGCGGTCACCGCGCTGCTGCTCGTCGCCTGGTTCACGGTCGGTGCCCTCCGGGTCACCACCACCAGCGGCGACGTCGGCGCCGCCGCACGCGCGGCCGCACGCGCGGCAGCCACATCACGGTCCGGTGATGCGGTCGGCGTCGCCCGATCCGTCGTCGACCAGACGCTCGCCGACCGAGGGGTCGCCTGCGCCGGCCAGCCGGGGGTCGACCTCACCCAGGGTCTCCTCATCGGTTCCGGGGGCGCGCCCGTCCGCACCATGACGGTCACCGTCACGTGCACCGTGTCGCTCGGCGACGTGGGCCTTGCCGGGTTCGACCCGTCCCGGGCCGTGTCGGCGACGGCGACCGAAATGGTCGACCCGGTCCGGGGAGGCGGGTGATGATGCGCGACCGCGGCAGTGTGATGCCGATGACCACCGCGTTCGTGGTGCTCGTCATGGTCGGCGTGTTCGCGCTCGTGTGCGCGTCCCAGGCGTGGGGTCAACGCCGCCACATCCAAGGGGTGGCCGACGCGGCGGCTCGCGCCGCGGCACAGCTCGACGGCACCGCCGCCCGCCGGGGAGCCATGATCGACCCCACGGCCGCGCAGCAGCGCGCCGTCGCGGCGGCGGCCGGCACCGGGGTCGCCGTCAGTGTCGTGGCGATCAGCGGACGTTCGGTCACGGTCGCCGCGACCGGCACGGTCGACTACGCGTTCCCGGTCCCCGGCTTCCCGCAATCGATGACAGCCACCGGCACCGCACTCGCGCAGATCGGTGTCGTCGCGCCAGGAGGTTGACGATGCGACGTCTCGTCCATGGGATCACTGCGGCCGTCGGCGTGTTGGTCGTAGCCGTTGGTGTCCCGACCGTGCTCGTACGGCTCGCTGGCTGGCCATTGCCCACCAAGGTGCCGGACTGGGACAACGTGTACTGGTCGGTGCGCCAGCAGCACATTCCGGCGGCGTTCGTCATCAAGACCTGCGCGGTGGTCGCCTGGCTGGCGTGGGCGCAACTCATGTGGGCCGTCGTCTGGGAGCTCACCGTCAACGTGCCGCGAACCGTGCGCGGCCAGCGGGCGATCGCCGCACCGGCGACGGTGGCCGTCGCGGCCCGTGCGGCTCGCCCGCTGGTCGCACCGTTGATGCTGTTGTCGACCCTTGCATCGTCCTCGCCGGCTGCAGCTGCGCCGGCCCTCGCCGAGTTGTCGTCGACGGCTCGGTTCGCACCCGCGCCGTCGCCTCCCGTCGCCGCCGCGCTGGTCGAACGCCACGCGGCCCGGGACCTTCCGGTGTGGGTTGCCGACACCGGCGACACGCTGTGGGACATCGCCGAGCGCTGTCTGGGCGACGGCTCCCGGGTCGACGACGTGCTCGCCTGCAACCCCGGCCTCGCCGCGACCAGCAGGATCCGCCCGGGCGCGCGGATCACCCTGCCGGCGGGCGCCACGGTGCCGCCCGAACGCTCGCCGCGGGCCGAGCCCGAGCTGCCGGCCCCCGACGACCATGTGGCCACGTATGTCGTCGAGCGCGGCGACACGTTGTGGGAGATCGCCGACGACCAGCTCGACGACCCGCTGCGCTGGCCCGAGGTGTTCGCTGCGAACCAGGGACGCACCTTCACCGACGGGCGGACCTTCGACGATCCCGACCTGATCCAACCAGGGTGGGATCTCCGGATCCCCGGGAGCCCGGACCACGACCCGCCCCCGCCCGAGCCGCCCGGCACGTCCGCACCCGACCCGGAGCGGGCATCGCCACCACCCGGCGACCCGGCACCGTCAACCGACACCGACGACACGACGGTGGCCGGGCCGACCGACACCCCCGCCGCCGACGAAGCGCCAGCACTCGACGCTCCCGTCACGACACCACCGACCCCCCACCAGCCGCCGCCCGGGCCGGCCGTCACGCTCCCCGCGGAGCCGATCGGTG
>CALALQ010000237.1 GCA_937925595.1 uncultured Demequina sp.
CCAGCGCGCCGGTTCACTGTCCGGGGGTGCGCGCCAGATGGTCGCCATGGCTCGCGCGCTCATGATGGATCCGCAGGTGCTGCTGCTCGACGAGCCCTCTGCGGGACTGTCCCCCGCGCGTCAGGACGAAACCTTCGTGCGCACCAGGGAGATCAACCGCACAGGCGTCACCGTGATCATGGTTGAGCAGAACGCCCGACGCTGCCTTCAGATCTGTGATCGCGGTTACGTTCTGGACCAGGGCACCACTGCCTACACCGCAACGGGCCAGGAGCTCCTCAAGGACCCGAAGGTCATCGAACTGTACCTGGGCACACTCGGCGCCTAGCAGACGCTCTCAGGGCCCCTGGCGTTCGCGCCAGGGGCCCTTTGTCATGCCGGGCGGGCGCGATGGCCGCCACCGCCTGCCGAGACACGCTGAAGGGGCCCCCGGCCTGAGCCGGAGACCCCTTCAGTCAGTGCGTTGGTGAAGTCCTCAGGACTTACTGGGGAACCTCACCGAAGACCGCGTCGGTCCAACCCGGACGGTTGTCGCCATCGAAGACGTACACACCGATGTAGGCGCTGGACGGGTCGTTGTTCGCGTTGAACGGACCAACACCGGCGACACCCTTGTACTGAATGTCCTTGCCGTCGGCAAGAAGGGCGGCGCAGTCGGCGAAGGAGGAGCACTCCTCGCCGCCGTTGGCACCGGAGACCGCAGCCAGGTTGTCCGCGATGGTCTGACCGTCGTTCGCACCACCCTTGATCGCGGCGAGAGCAGCGAGGATGGTGGCGTCGTACGACTCAGCGGCGTACGAGAAGTCGGTCAGCTCCTCCGGAGCAACGCCCTGGAGGCGCTCCTTGAAGTCGTCGGCAGGGTTCGCACCGGGGATGGTGCCCTTCGAGCCCTCGATCGCGCCTGCGGGCAGGTCGGCCGAGAAGTCGGAGGTGTTGCCGTCGGTGAAGTACAGCTTGTCACCAGGGAAGTTGGTGGCAAGCAGCTCCGGCAGGATCTGCTTGGTCTGGTCGAACGCAATGATCACGATCGCGTCGGGGCTCTTGGACGTCACTGCCTGAACCTCGGCAGAGAAGTTAGTCGCTGCGGGGTCGAAGGTCTCGGACTTGCCGTAGACGACCTCAACACCGGCGGCCTCGACCGCGGGAACGATGACGTCACGAAGACCCGTGCCGTAGTCGTCCTCGAAGACCAGGATGCCGAGCTTCTTCACGCCGTCCTCAACGATGAGGTTGGCGAGGGCAGCGCCCTGGACGGAGTCCGGCGGAGCGGTGCGGAAGTAGAACGGCGAGTAGCCCGAGAGCACCGTCGCGGTGTTCGCGGGAGAAATCTGCACGACGCCGGCATTGGTGATGTCGTCAATAGCGTTCAGCGTCACCGAGGACGAGGCGGCACCGATGATCACGCTCGCGCCAGCCGAGACGAGCTCAGACGCGGACTGCTTGGTGATCTGGGGGTTGCCAGTGTCGGAAGAGTCGGTGTGCTTCACGGTCACGGGAGCGCCATTCACACCACCGTTGTCGTTGATGTCCTTGACTGCCAGGTCAACACCAGCGACCTCAGGCGGGCCGAGGAATGCGAGCGAGCCCGTCAGGGGCAGAAGCGAACCGATGATGAGGCCATCGCCAGCCGGAGCCCCGGGCTCACCGGACGTTGCCGGGTCCTCCGAGGTCGAGCAGGCTGCGAGGGCCAGCGCTGCGACTGCGGCAAGAGCCGAGCCACGTGCGATGGTGTTCCAACGTGCCATGTTTTTTCCTCCATGTCGGCGCAAGCGCCGAGCACCACACAAGGGACTCTCCCCTGGGGGTTAGGGAAAAACTTAACGCACGCACGTTTCATTGGTGCGTCGGCTTAGTCACGATTTCTTTACCTACCGTCGCGACCAGGCACGATAACGCTATTTGCCGCCCATTTGCTCGATAACGGCCTCTGCGACCTCACGCATCGTGAGTCGACGGTCCATTGAGGTCTTCTGAATCCAGCGGAAGGACTCCGGCTCGTTGAGCTTCATCTTCTCCATGAGGATGCCTTTGGCTCGCTCAACCGTCTTGCGGGTCTCCATCCGCTCGGTGATGTCGGCGATCTCCAACTCGAGGGCACGGATCTCTGCAAATCGCGACGCCGCGATCTCGACAGCGGGCAGCAGGTCGCCGGGAGTGAAGGGCTTCACCACGTACGCCATGGCACCTGCATCGCGGGCGCGCTCGACGAGCTCCGTCTGGGAGAACGCCGTGAGCAGCACCACGGGAGCGAGGCGCTCCTGCGCGATCTTTTCGGCGGCCGTGATGCCGTCCATTACGGGCATCTTGATGTCCATGACGACGACGTCAGGCTTGTGCTCGGTCGCGAGCGCCACCGCCTCTTCACCGTTGGCCCCCTCACCCACTACCTCATAGCCGCCCTCGCGGAGAGTCTCCACGATGTCCATGCGGATGAGGGCTTCGTCCTCGGCGACAACGGCGCGACGACGCTTGGGGGCTGGGGATTCTTGAGGCTCGTTCACAACCGCTAGCCTAGTAGCCGCGCCCCGATAGCCCAACCGGCAGAGGCAAACGGCTCAAACCCGTTCCAGTGTGGGTTCGAATCCCACTCGGGGCACTCCCCTGGCGACACGACCGCAAAAGGAAAGGGAGCGTCGGCCATCCCGACGCTCCCCTCACCTTGGGTGCGGTGACTAGCCGCGAACCTGGCCCACCTTGTGGACGAAGAACGAGTTCGTGGTGCCGGGAACGCCGACGGGCGTTCCGGAGACGACCACGACGTAGTCGCCGTCCTTCGCAAGGTCGTTGTCCTTGAGGTACGAGTCCACCAGGTTGACCATGTCGTCGGTCGAGTCGACCTTGTCGACGAGCTGGGCGTTGACGCCCCAGGACAGCGCGAGGCGCTTCTGGGTGTGCTGAACCGGCGTGAACGCGAGCATGGGGGTCTCGGGACGCAGGCGAGCCATGCGCAGCGCAGAGTCCCCGGACTGCGTGAACGTCACGATGTACTTCACGTCGAGCACCTCGGCGACCTCGGCTGCCGCGTGGGTGATCGCGCCGCCGCGGGTCTTGGGCGTGCTGAGGAACGGGGCGATGCGGGTGAAGCCCTTCTCCTCGGTGTTCTTGATGATGCGCGCCATGGTCTCGACAGTGACGAACGGGTACTCGCCGACGGAGGTCTCGCCGGAGAGCATCACAGCGTCAGTGCCGTCGAGGATCGCGTTGGCGCAGTCGGAGGTCTCAGCGCGCGTCGGAACCGGCGAGTGCGTCATCGACTCAAGCACCTGAGTGGCGACGATGACGGGCTTCGCGTTGGCGCGGCACAGCTCAATGGCGCGCTTCTGGACCAGCGGCACGTCCTCAAGCGGGAGCTCGACACCGAGGTCGCCACGGGCGACCATGACACCGTCGAATGCGTCGACGATCTCCTCGAGGTTGGCCACCGCCTGCGGCTTCTCCACCTTGGCGATCACGGGAAGGGTGCGGCCCTCCTCCGCCATGATGCGAGCGACGTCCTCGTAGTCGGCGGCGGTGCGCACGAACGACAGCGCGATGAAGTCGGCGCCGATGCGGATCGCCCAGCGCAGGTCCTCCTCGTCCTTGTCGGACAGCGCGGGAACGGACACGGCGACGCCCGGAAGGTTGATGCCCTTATTGTTGGACACCGGGCCGGCGACGACCACCCTGGTGATGACATCGGTCTCGGTCACCTCGGTCACCTCGAGGCGCACCTTGCCGTCGTCGATCAGCAGCGAGTCGCCAGGCTTGCAGTCGCCGGGCAGCCCCTTGAAGGTGGTGCCGCAGATCTCCTTGGTGCCTACGACGTCGCGAGTCGTGATCGTGAAGGTGTCGCCAACGGCAAGCTCATGGGGCCCGTCCGCGAAGCGCTCAAGGCGGATCTTGGGTCCCTGGAGGTCAACGAGGACCGCAACGTTGCGGCCCGCTTCCTCGGCGGCCTGGCGAACGTTCTTGTACACCTCGGCGTGCTCTTCCGCGCTCCCGTGGCTGCGGTTGATGCGAGCGACGTCCATGCCAGCAGCAACAAGCTTGCGCATGTTCTCGAGCGAAGCCGTTGCGGGTCCAATAGTGCAGACAATCTTTGCGTTACGCATATCTCCAACTTAGTTGTTGTTAAGCACGGAGCGCCGAGGTTCGCGCCGTGATGGGGACCGGCAGCTCGGTGCCACCGGTCAAGTACTCGTCAATGGCCGCCGCCGCGGCCCTTCCCTCTGCGATCGCCCACACCACGAGCGACTGGCCGCGACCAGCGTCGCCGGCGACAAACACGCCGGGCTGGTTCGTGGCGAAGTTCGCGTCGCGAGCGAACGCCTGCCGTTCTGTGACACTCACGCCGAGCTGCTGGGAGATGAGGTCGGCCTCGGGGCCGGTGAATCCCATAGCGAGCAGCACCAGGTCGGCGGGAATCTCCCGCTCGGTGCCCGGCGCGGGGCCGCGCATGCCGTTGGGCATGACTTCCGTCGTGGCAACGCGCAGCGCCGTGACGTGGTGGTCCTCGTCACCGATGAACTCCACGGTGGAGGCGAGGAACTGACGCTCACCGCCTTCCTCGTGCGAGGACGACACCTCGAACAGCAGCGGGTGGGTGGGCCACGGCTGGTTCTTGGGGTCGCGCTCGAGCGGAGGCTTCACACCAATCGCGAGGGTGGTCACCGACTTGGCACCCTGACGCAGGGCGGTGCCGAGGCAGTCGGAGCCGGTGTCGCCGCCACCGATGATGATGACGTGCTTGTCCTTTGCCGAGATGTGGTTGGGTGGGATCGCGCCCTCTGCCTCGAGGTTGCCCTGCGTGAGGTACGGCATCGCGAAATGGATGCCCTTCATGTACCGGCCGGGGATGGGCAGATCGCGAGGAACGGTCGCACCCGTCGCGACGAGCACCGCGTCATAGCGGGCGCGCAGGTGGTCCCACGGGATGTCCTTGCCAATCTCGATGCCAGTGCGGAAGACGGTGCCCTCTGCCTCCATCTGACGCACGCGGCGGTCGATGTGGTGCTTCTCCATCTTGAAGCTGGGCACGCCGTAGCGCAGCAGCCCGCCGATGCGGTCGGCGCGCTCGTACACGGCGACAGTGTGGCCCGCGCGAGTGAGCTGCTGTGCGGCAGCGAGACCCGCAGGGCCAGAGCCCACGACGGCGATGGTCTTGCCGGTGTGGCGCTGGGCAATCTTGGGAGTGACGATGCCCTTTTCGAACGCCTTGTCGATGATCGACACCTCGACGTTCTTGATGGTCACCGCAGGCTGGTTGATGCCGAGCACGCACGAGGTCTCGCAAGGAGCCGGGCAGATGCGGCCCGTGAACTCAGGGAAGTTGTTCGTGGCGTGGAGGCGATCGATCGCGTCCTCCCACTGGTCGCGCCACGTGAGGTCGTTCCACTCGGGAATGAGGTTGCCGAGCGGGCAGCCCTGGTGGCAGAACGGGATGCCGCAGTCCATGCAGCGTCCGGCCTGGCGCTTGAGCACCGCCTCATCCTTGGACAGCGAGTCCTTGACGTCGGCCCAGTCGAGCAGTCGCACCGGCACGGGCCGGTTTGCAGGCAGTTCGCGTTCGCGAACCTTGAGGAATCCGCGCGGGTCAGCCACCAGTCACCTCCAGGAACTCGGCCCACGCACCCGGCGCGGACAGGTCGCCCCCAGCGTTCTCGAGTTCGGCGAGAACCTCGCGAACCTTGGCGAACTGGGCAGGCAGCACCCTCGTGAACCGGGCCGACGCTGCGGGCCAGTCGGCGAGCAGGTCGCGTGCCGTTGGGGACTCGGTTTCTGCGTAGTGCCGCTCGACGAGAGTGCGGACGATGACCTCGTCCTCGGCATCGAGCGGACTCAGCGTGAGCTCGCCGGAGGCGACGGCCTCCGCGTTCACTCGCGACGGGCGCAGATCAAGGACATATGCGGTGCCGCCGGACATTCCGGCACCGAGGTTGCGACCGGTGCGTCCGAGGATCACCGCGGTGCCGCCGGTCATGTACTCGAGAGCGTGGTCTCCCACTCCCTCAACCACAGCGGTGGCGCCCGAGTTGCGCACGCAGAAGCGCTCGCCCACCTGGCCGCGCAGGAACAACTCTCCGCTCGTGGCGCCGTAGGCGATGACGTTTCCGGCGATGACGTCCTGAGAGTCGTCGAGCATGGCTGCACGGTCGGGACGCACGATGATGCGTCCACCGCTGAGACCCTTGCCCGCGTAGTCGTTGGCGTCGCCGTAGAGCTTGAGCGTCACGCCCTTGGGAATGAACGCTCCGAACGACTGCCCGGCGGTGCCGGTGAGCTGCACTGTGATCGTGTCGTCGGGAAGGCCAGCACCCTGGTGGCGGCGAGTCACTTCGTAGCCGAGCATCGTTCCCACCGTGCGGTTGACGTTGCGAACGGTCGACTCGATGACGACCTTCTCGCCGCTGTCGAGCGCTTGGCCGGCCTTGGCGATGAACTCGTTGTCGAGAGCGCCGTCCAAGCCGTGGTCCTGGCTGGTGGCGTGATGCAGAGCCGCACCAGCGTCGGGCGTGGCGAGGATGGGCGCGAGGTCGAGGCCCTTGGCCTTCCAGTGCTCGATCGCCTTGCGGGTGCGCAGGACCTCGACGTGACCCACCGCCTCCTCGATCGAGCGGAAGCCGAGCTGAGCGAGCAGCTCTCGCACCTGCTGGGCGATGAACAGGAAGAACGTCTCGACGAACTCGGGCTTGCCGGTGAATCGCGACCGCAGCTCGGGGTTCTGCGTCGCGACGCCCACGGGGCACGTGTCGAGGTGGCACACCCGCATCATGACGCAGCCGCTGACCACGAGCGGAGCGGTGGCGAAGCCGAACTCCTCGGCGCCGAGCAGCGCAGCGATGACAACGTCGCGACCGGTCTTGAGCTGCCCGTCGACCTGCACCACCACGCGGTCGCGCAGGCCGTTGGCGACAAGCGTCTGCTGGGTGTCGGCAAGGCCGATCTCCCAGGGAGCGCCGGCGTGCTTGAGAGAGTTGAGTGGCGACGCGCCGGTGCCGCCGTCGTGGCCGGAGATCAGCACGACGTCGGACTTGCACTTCGCCACGCCCGCGGCAATGGTGCCGATGCCCACCTCGGAGACGAGCTTGGTGTGGATGCGCGCCTCAGGGTTTGCGTTCTTGAGATCGTGGATCAGCTGCTTGAGATCCTCGATCGAATAGATGTCGTGGTGCGGCGGTGGCGAGATGAGGCCCACGCCAGGGGTCGAGTGACGCGTGGCCGCGACCCACGGGTAAACCTTGGCACCCGGCAGCTGACCGCCCTCGCCGGGCTTGGCGCCCTGGGCGAGCTTGATCTGCAGGTCGTCCGCGTTCACGAGGTACTCGCTCGTCACGCCGAAGCGGCCGGAGGCGACCTGCTTGATGGCGCTGCGACGCTCGGGGTCGTGGAGACGCTCTGGCGACTCTCCACCCTCACCGGTGTTCGACTTGCCGCCAAGGCGGTTCATCGCAATCGCGAGGGTCTCGTGGGCCTCTTGGGAGATCGAGCCGTATGACATCGCACCCGTGGAGAAGCGCTTGACGATCTCGCTGACGTGCTCCACCTCCTCAATCGGGATGGGGCGGCGGTCGGAGTCGAACTCCAGCAGCCCGCGCAGCGTCATGAGGTTGCGCGACTGGTCGTCGACGAGGTCCGTGTACTCCTTGAAGACCTCGTACTGGCGGGTGCGCGTCGAGTGCTGAAGCTTGAAGACCGTTTCGGGGTTGAACAAGTGGAGCTCGCCGTCACGGCGCCACTGGTACTCGCCGCCGGTGTTGAGGCGCTGGTGCGGGGGACGCTCTCCGCTCAGCGGGTACGCCTCGCGGTGGCGCGCAGCCACCTCCTCGGCGATGACGTCGATGCCCACGCCGTCGATCTGGCTCGGCGTTCCCGCGAAGTGGCGATCCACCATGGCGCGCTCAAGGCCGATGGCCTCGAACACCTGGGCACCGCGATACGAGGCGATCGTGGAGATGCCCATCTTCGACATCACCTTGAGCATGCCCTTGCCGAGCGCCTTGATGAGGTTCTTCACCGCCTTGTCTGGCGTGATGTCGCCGAGGTGGCTGGTCTTCGCGAGCTCCTCGACCGTCTCCATCGCGAGGTACGGGTTGACGGCAGCCGCTCCGTAGCCGATGAGCAGCGAGATGTGGTGCACCTCGCGCACATCACCTGCCTCGACAACAAGCGAGACCTTGGTGCGCGTGTGGTTGCGCACCAAGTGGTGGTGCACGGAGCTCAGCAGCAGCAGCGACGGGATGGGAGCATGCTCCTGGTCGCTGTCGCGGTCGGACAGCACGATGAAGCTCACTCCATCGGCGACCGCCTGATCCACCTCGCGGAAGATCTCACCAAGCCGGCGCTCAAGTCCCGCTCCGCCCTCATGGACGCGATAGCGGCCCTTGATGGTGCGCGAGGAGAAGATTCCCTTGAGGCGCGGGTCGGCGTCGACGTGGATGATCTTCGCGAGTTCGTCGTTGTCGATGACCGGGAAGTCGAGCACGAGCTTGCGAGCGTGCGTGGGGTCGGTCTCGAGCAGGTTCGGCTCGGGTCCGATCGC
>CALALQ010000238.1 GCA_937925595.1 uncultured Demequina sp.
GTGGCCCACATGCTGCACCACGGAAAGTTGGACTTCAGCACGTCCTCGAGGTCAGCCTGCGCGTTGACCGCGCGGGAGTAGATGGCGAGGCATGTTCCCTTGGTCGGAAATCGGCTCTTGCTGCCGCTGAAGCCGAGCTCGTGACGGACCAGGTTCATCAGGTCCGCCGAGTCATCCCGGTCGTGGATCGTGAATGCGGGATCAAGCCCGATCTGCTGTGCGTGCTCTCGCAACAGTCGCGCGCCGATACCGTGGAAAGTCCCGGCCCAGGCCAATGCCTGAGTTCGGCTCGAGTCTGTGCCCAAAACCCTGCCGAGCAGATGTTCCACCCGGCGGCCCATTTCTGCTGCAGCGCGGCGGGAGAACGTTAGCAGTAGGATGCGGGAGGGATCGCAGCCGTTGATCACCAGGTGTGCAACTCTGTGCGCCAAGGTGTTGGTCTTGCCGGAGCCAGCCCCGGCGATGACCAGCAGGGGCGGGGCCTTGTCCGTGCCGATGCCATGCTCAACCGCGCAGCGCTGCTCAGTGTTGAGGGTGTCGAGGTATGATGTATCGAAAGGCACGAATCGCAGGCTCTCCGCAGAACAGCAGGAAACCGCATTCGCGTTTTGTTCGCAACCGAGAGGAACTGCGGCTCGTCCGCTTCGCGCCCCTTTTCGGCCGTTCGACTAGCCCTCTCGCGTTCCCAATAGCGGACATGGGCAGCCGCATAGATTGCCGACTAGATTGGAGTGGGAAGCGGACTGGCGGGTATTGGGGGGCTGCGCCACAGTGCAGTCGTTCACGTAGGGGGCGAACTTCGACGATGACCGCGCCCCCATACCGGTCGTTGATCTGCGCCCCCCTGGCAGCGGACGTCCGGGTGAGGCTGCAACGCTGCTTGAGGCCACCCCTCTGGAGAGCCAACCCAACCCGGACGAGCGCGCGCAATTCTGCTACGAACAACGGCATGGCTGGTTCCTCTGTCATTCGCAGCGTCCTCGTTCAAGGCCGTCTTGCCTTCGCTATGCGTCGCGCCGCAGCGGCGCGTGCTCATGAATTCGGACTGCAAATCCTTACATCCCCGTTGCTGGCGGCGCGCCTGGCGGGCGGACTGTTGCACCCCGCGTCGCGCGAGAGCATCGAAACCGGAATTCGCGCCGCCCTGGATGACGCCCACATTCTCGAAGATCTGGCGCCGATTGCCGAACTTCCAGGCGCGACCCGCGCCGTACTCCGCACTCTTCGAAACGTTTGGCGCGCCGGCTTCGACCTTCGATCGGAACCCCATGCCGACCAGCCGCGAATCCGTGACCTAGCTCGCATCGAAGATGTGGTTCGGCTTCATCTGCAACCGGGTGAATGCCTTCTGCCGGACCTGTGCACCCTGGCGCGCGACTCGGTACATTTCAGCCCTCGCCTGATCGGAGCGCTTCGCCTCGAAGGCGTCCACGCGATCGATCCGATCTGGCGGCCGCTCATAAACGAACTCAGCGAGATCATCGAGGTCCACTGGAACGCTCCGGCATTCTGTGATGCCAGCTGGTTTCGCGGTACGTGCACCCATGGCGTTCCCCAAGAGGGTAGCCAGCGAGGTGCAAGCTGTGCAGACCCTTGCCACGAGGTCCTCGAGGCGATGCGCTGGGCACGTGAACTCCTCGCCTCCGGTCGCGCCGGCGCCGCTGATATCGCCATCGCGGCAACGGTCCCGGCCGCATGGGACGACTACCTACTTTCGCTCGCTTCGGCCTCCGGTCTGCCGCTTTGCTTCGTCCACGGTCGACCGGCGCTCTCGACCCGGGACGGTCAACGCTGCGCCGCCCTTGCCGATGCACTGCAGGGTGGCCTGAGTCAGGCTCGGGTCCGGCGCCTGCTTTCTCTGCTGGCGGATCACGGCACCATGGACGCTCTACCGGAGGGTAGACTGCCGGTGCCCGGCGAGGCGTCGCTTTCGACGGTGGCCGATTGGGAACGCGCCCTCCTGCCTCATCCCGAGACGGCTGCAATCGTCCTGCCCATACTCAAATTGATAGAGGCCGGAAGTGACGCTGCCGCCGAGGCGGGCAGATCGCTGCTCCGAGGGCACTCCCGCAGACTCTGGGACGAGGCCTTACGGTCAGCGCCGGCATCGGCGCTGATGTTCTCGCTCAAAGCCTTGCGTGTTCCCGACGAGCGAGATCCGGCTGACGCAGTCGCATGGTGCTCGGCGGACCAACTCGCTGCAGCACCGCGCCGCTTCGTCTGGCTTGTCGGACTCACGACCAGCGGATGGCCACGCAGCAACGGACTAGATCCTATCCTGCCCAGCTACATCATCCCTGCCACGCTGGTCGACGCCGACCCCCTCGAACAATCGGACCGCCGCTGCCTCGACAACATTCTCGCCACCGCGGAAGAAGCGGTGCTCTCGTGCGGAAGACTGAGCAGCGACGGCAAGCGCGTCGGGCCGAGCCCTCACATGCCGCCTGCCGCCAAGGTTGCAAACCTCCGTCGCGACGATATCGCCCCCCACGCGTTGACCGAAGCGGACCGCCTGCTCGTGCGACCAACGGACAGAAATTCGGACCCGATCGTAGCGACAGCTCTCGCGGCGTGGGGGGATTGGAACGTGCGGGGCCTCACTCCTCACGACGGATTCGTCGCAAAGGCTCATCCCCTCCTGTTGGCCCTGCTGCGCAAAGCCCAGTCACCCACATCGCTGTCCCGTCTCCTGCGAGACCCTCTCGGCTATGTCTGGTACTATGCGTTGGGGTGGCGCGACCTGGTGCACAAGGAACGCGGCCTTACTGTCGCCCCCGATGATTTCGGGCAGCTTGTCCACGAACTGCTGCGGCGCACTGTCGATCAGCTCGAACCAGAGCCCGGATTTACCGTAGCTGCTCAGCATGAAATCGAGGATGCGTTGGCCAACGCTTGCGCCCACGTCATCGAGACCTGGCCGCTGGAAATGAATGTACCGCCGCCGGTGCTGTGGGCGAACACGGTGCGGCAGGCAGCAGAGATGAGCCTCGCCGGTCTCACGTTCGAGAGCTTCACCGAGGCCGGCACGAGATCCTGGACCGAGCTGCCGTTCGGCGGCGAGGTCCGAGACAACGATACAACACAACCCCTGCCGTGGGATCCCGCCCTCCCCGTCGTCCTTCCCGGCACGGATATCCACATTCGCGGAAGCATCGACCGCCTGGACCTTCGGGCTGCGGCCGTCGCGGTACGCGTAACCGACTACAAGACCGGCAAGAGGCCAAAGATTCCCGATCAGATGCACATCGACGGCGGCGCAGAACTGCAGCGCGTCCTCTACTCGCTTGCCTGCCGCCAATTGCTGCCCGACACCAAGCAACTGGTCGCTCGCCTGATCTACCTTCGCCCTCCGGTCATCGCCTCGCCCCTGAAGAACCCGGATCACTTCATTGCTCTGGTGTCGACCTGGGTCAGACTCGCGCGCAGCGCCCTTGAGTCCGGTGTCGTTTACCCAGGTATCGCGAGCATGCCGGAACGCTTCGGCAGGATCGCATTGCCTGCGATGACCGGCTACCTCGAGCGCAAGGGCAATGCCATCCGCGAGGCGGCAGGCCGAGAACTCACAGCCCACTGGGGCACCAAATGACCTCAGTTCCCGATAGCACGCAACGCGAACGCGCCCTCACCGATCTCGACGCCACGCTGCTGGTCGAGGCCGCGGCCGGTACCGGCAAAACCTCTCTGCTTGCGGGGCGCGTCGCCATGCTGCTCGCGGCCGGCCGCTCGCCGGCATCGATAGCCGCCATCACCTTCACCGAGCGCGCCGCCGCCGAACTTCGTGGACGCGTCGACAAATTCGCCGCGCTGCTGATCGATGGAACGATACCGAAGGACCTCGAACCGGCCTTTCGAGAGCGACCGCTGAGCGAAGCTCAAGTCGAGGCCCTCTCCTCTGCGCGGGCCGGTCTGGGCGAACTCACGGCCTCGACCATTCACAGCTTCTGTCTCACGATCCTGCAGAGCTACGCCGTTGAGGCGCGCATCGACCCCGGTGCTGCCGTCATGGACGCGGACCAGACCGACCTCGCCTTCGACGCCGTGTTCGACACGTGGCTCAACCGTCGACTGGGGTATGACGCCCAACGCGACGATCCAATCGTGGTCATGGCGGCACACGATCCAAATCTCGCAGTAAAGACGCTGAAATCCCTGGCCAGATTCCGTCGCGCCTACCCCGAAGCCCGTCCCCTTCCACCGCCACGCTACGCTGACACCATCCACGAACTTGTCGACGCCGTGGCGGAATACCGGCGCTGGATCAGCCGTGTCGCCGCGCCGGACGACGCGATCACCGACGTGCTGGCCTTCGAGGAACTCGCAAATGTGCTCGCGCCGGCAAGCGAGGCGGATCTCGATTTCGCACGACTGTGGTTGCTCGTTCACCCGACGAGCGACTCACTGTTGCCGCGCGGCGGACATGTGGTCACCAGATACAAGAAGCGCGTAAGCGCCTGGTCCCGATCTGCTGGCAAGGCTGACGGCGAAGCGTTCTCGGCCACCGGCAAGGAGCATTACGAGCGCTGCGCACAGCTTCTCGCCGACTCCATGGGCGCCATCGCTGACGCGCTGCTTGCCCGTTTCTTCGGCGAGACCGAGGAACTGATCGCCGAATTCGAGGCGTTCAAGCGCAACGCCGCCGTTCTCGCGCGGGTTCTTC
>CALALQ010000239.1 GCA_937925595.1 uncultured Demequina sp.
ATTCCTAGACAGTTCTCACTGACCATCGCACGATGGCTCACCAACGTCTACGACGAAGACAACCCGGCCGAATCCTCCACCACTCCAGGGGACGTCACCGATCGTGGAGCTGGATGAGGAGCAGCACTTCAACCGATACCGATCCGCGACCTTGGGAATGGCTTGGACGTCCCCGCTCCCCTGGAAGCGTGCTTACGTGAAGTATTGCGCCCTGCACGAAGCGAGCGCGCTACGCATGAGTTCAGGCGGTGGCTTCTGGGAAAGCGCCGGGTCGATTGTCCAGTTCGGACCAGCTGGCGCTCGACGGCAGCTCGACGGTGCGGGCTCGCCTAGATGGAAGCAACGCGCGCTCTACGACGCTATGCGGGATGCTGTGGCGATAACCGGGAGGGTGAGACTTGCCCGCCTATCCGTATACGACGAATTGGGGGGGGGTGTGCAGTTGGGCGCGGCATTGTGCGACTTGCGCCGACTCGATCGCGGGGCGCTTGCGGACCTGATCGCGTCCCGGACGGTACCGTCCCCCAGTAATGAGCACCGCTCACTCCATCTCGGGAGAGGCGCGTCTGTCGCGCCGGTGGCAGAGCGATCCGCTTCCACCGCGACCACGTATGAGCCGTCGCAGCTGGCGGAGCAGCTCGGGTACGCCGAAGTATCCCGGCCTGGAAGTGCCGTGCGAGACTATCTCCGCAGGACGTACCCGGAGCATCCGAATGGGGAGCGCTGGGCGCTGAACGAAGAGCAAGCAGCCGACGTCCTCGCCAATGTTCCACGTAAGCGCTGATGTCGCCCGTCCTAGGGGCTGACCCGCCGGGCGTCGCGATCCTTGTGACGCGAGGGGGTCGTTGAACTAACTTGCTGAAACGAGGGAAAGAATGGAGCCGGTCGCGACGTCGCGTGAGGCATGGGCAAGCCGGGAGCGTGCGCGCCGAGCGCAGCAGTGGCGCGACCTGACGGCGCAGTACCCCGATGGGGTGGCCCCGGCGTCGTTCATTCGTGAGCTCCGTATCTATGGCGCATTCCGCGGTGTGTTCATGGACAAGGCGATCACCGCGACGAGCTTGGTCCCGGAGGGCATCGCGTTAGGGCTTCGACACGATGGCAGCAGCTACGCAGATGAGCTGAGCGATGATGGCCTGATCTATCACTATCCGTCGACCCGTCGCACAGGAACGGACGCCGCAGAGATCGCTTCGATCAAGGCTGCGATGGAACTGCAGGTCCCGGTCTTTGCAATCCTCGGCAAGAAGGACGGCTCGACCAGGGAGGTGAGGACTGGGTACGTCGAGGGTCAAGACCATTCGACGCGCAGCTTCTTCATCGCGTTTCGCAATATCGACGACCCTGGGTCGGTCGACGCCAGCAGGCCGGATCTGGTTGACCCTGATGAGGCACCGTTCTCGTCAGAGGGGGCGGCACAAACGAGCCGCCTTCGAAGCATTCCTCAACGCCCGAATCAGGTGCGATTCAAGTTTGATGTTCTCGCGCGTTACGGCGCGACTTGCTCTGTTTGCTTGGTTGATCAACCGCAGCTGCTGCACGCAGCGCATCTGCGACCGAAATCCGCCCGAGGATCGGACGACGCACGGAATGGTCTCGTGCTCTGCGCCAATCACCACTTAGCACTAGACGCGGGTCTTTGGCGGATCGAGCCCGACTCCTCGGCCATCACGCTCAAGGAGGGGATCACGCATGAGCAACTCGGCCTCCTCCGGCGTGACCTTACCCACTTGAAGCAGTTGCCCCACGCTGACTCGCTCCGATGGTTGTGGGAGATCGGATTCGTTCCAATCGCGAGCCTCCGCGTTGGATCAAGGACGTAGGAGCGCGACGCGCGACAGGCACGCTTCCAGCGAAACTGAGGATTTGGGACGCGTCTGCCCTGTCTCATCCAGAAGGGGCCAGCTGCGAACTAGTCTGGCGGACGCACGCATCCGAACCGCCACATCGCCGCACCCTTGCGTCGATCAGCCCCACGCGCTTTCGTCTAAGCACCTCCGATTCAGGCTGTAAGAAGTTGAACACGTCTGGCACTTGAGGCGGGTCGCGTTGCGAAAGCGCAACAGCGCCGGGCGAATCCCCGTTGCTAGGCCCCAAAGATAGTGGCCACCGATTCGAGGGCGGCGGCTCCGCGCTCCGGCTTCACGACGCCGGCCGCCAGTGCTGACCACATCGGTCGGAGCACCCCGTCGAGGGCGGCCTCGCCTTCGTCACGAGTCACGAGCCAGGCGCCGACGATCAAGATCACAACAAGTGCGCCCAACTCCCGCGACTCTCGAAGCGTGTCGACATCGGATGCGGTGGCGACGAGCTGGTCGGCCAGGCTGCCCCACGCGTGCCACACGGGCGCATCCATCGGCAGTGAAGGCTCGATTGAGAGCTGCAGGCAACCGCGGGCTCGAGCATCCTGGGTGATGAGTTCCGAGAGGTCGGCAGAGAAGCACAGCAGGCGCTCGAACGCTGTCGCGAGCTGCTCGCCGACATGGTCGCGAAGCGCCTGCACCTCCCGCAACTGGTCCTGCACGAGCTGTTCGGCGATCGCCCACTTCGACGGGAAGTGGGCGTAGAACGCCCCCGTCGTCAGCCCCGCACGGCGCGCGATCGTCGCGATTGGCGCGTTCTCGTAGCCGGCCTTCGCAAACTCCTCAGCTGCGGCTTCGAGGAGTAGCTGGTGTGTCCGTTGGCTCCGCGCCTGAGTGCGTGGGATCTCGCCGTAGGCGCCTGGCTCGGTCTGCATCCTCGGATGATATAGTCCGAGAATTCGGAACACAATACTGGATTCTAGTCGTCTAGAATCGTTTGCATGCATCAGCATGGCGTTGCCTTTGCCAGGGTGGTGATGGGGTTCGTCGCCGACGAGCGCAAGCGACAGCGGCTGACCGTGGATGAGGTAGCCAGGCTCGGTGAGTTTAATCGCAGCACCTTGGCGCGGTACCTCTACGAGGAATGCGACGTGCCGCTCGGTGCGCTGTACCGCATGGCTCTGGCGCTGAACCTCGAGGCGTCCGAACTCGTGGCGCGCGCGGAGGCGCAACTCAGCCACGCCTCCGGCGAAGACGCCGCGACCTAGCGACTGACGTCGCGTGCGATCACGGTGACGCGACAGTTCCGGCACACCCACGTCCCGGCGACATGCGGATGGCACCTCGTGCCGCAGCCGGGGCAAGCCGGGTCCGTCGCTGGCAGCTCTTCCACTCGCACAAACTACCCCCGCGGGAAAAGCCGAGCGCAGGCCAGCCGCGCGAGCAGACACATCACCACAGTGTGTTGAACGACAAGGCGCGCGCTGCCGCCGATCGCGCGCGAGCCGGCAGCTCCGCACTGCGAGGCGCCGTGAAGTCCCTTGCCACCCCGGCGCTCGCGCCGCACCGCGTCGGTGCGCGACGTTGGGAACTCCGGTGCGCGGAGTGCGGCGAACGCTTCATCGGCGCGTCGCGACTCACGGCGTACTGTTCGTCCCGATGTCGCGACGCCTCGCGACGCCGATACCAGCGTCACTCGGACGCGGTCACGTCCTCGATCCGGCGCCGCTGCGAATCTTGCCTCGCGACATTCGCGCCGACGAGCTCGCGACATCGGTTCTGTCGCCCCGCCTGTCGGAACCGCGCATGGCGCGACACGCATGGCGCCACGCGCGCCCGCCGCACCCGGTGCGCACGATGCGGCGCCCGCCTCAACGCGCTCAGGGCAGGCAAACGCTACTGCTCGCCGACATGTCGCGCACTCGACTCACGCCAACGCCGACGTTCCGGGGGCGCGCCATGATCTCGATGGTCAAGATCGCCTCGGGCGAGGACGCGTGGCGCTACTTTCAAAGCACGGTCGCCGACGAAGCCGCTGTCGGTACGGCCCTGGACTACTACGCCGACCACGGCACGCCCGCAGGGCGATGGCTTGGCAGCGGTGCGGCCGAGCTCGGCCTGCACGAGGGACGGTCGGCGACGCCAGCTGAGCTTTCGAACCTCTTCGGCAGTGGGAAGCATCCGTTGACCGGCGAGCAATTGGCGCGCCGCTATGTCGTCGTCCCGACGCTCGATGAGCGCGTCGCAGCCCGAGTTGGATCCCTCACTCGCGAACTCGATGGCGAGGGACGCGACGCCGCGATCGCGAGGATCACCGCAGAGGAGACGGCGCGAGCCCCGGTGGCGTCAGTCGCCGGC
>CALALQ010000240.1 GCA_937925595.1 uncultured Demequina sp.
TGGGGCATGCGTCCAGTCAAGCCTGTCGGCGCGGTGGGCCGGCCCGGGTTGACGGCGACCGGCGGAGGCCCGTCTGGGGCAGGATCGACGTCGCCCGTCTTCATTACGCAGAGGTAATAAGGCCCGGTCGATTACGTAGAGGTAATGGCTTAGGCTGTTATTACCTGGAGGGTATGGAGGTCTCGTGCGCGGAATCGCAACGTCTGCCCGCGACATCGGTCGGGTCGTGCGTGAGATCCGGCTCGCTCATGGCATGTCGCAGTCGGCTCTGGCGCAACAGCTCGGGGTGTCGCAACGGTACCTCTCAGAGGTCGAACGTGGCCTCCCGAAGATCCTCGACGACCGCTACATCTCTCTTCTGAACGCGGTCGGCGTCACCCTGGCCTACGAGACCCGTGACTGAGTCGCTGCCGGTCACTCTCTACGGCGACCATCTCGCCGACCTGCGTCGAGGCGCCGCCGGCGTCGAGCTGTCGTGGGTGATGTCACCTGACCGCGTGCGCGGGCGGGTGGAGCTGTCAGCCAGTCTGCGGACGGGCGAGCCGCCGACTGCGGGGGCGGCCGAGAACTTCTTCGGTGGTCTTCTTCCCGAGGGTCCGTTCCTCGCGAAGCTCGCGAACGAAGTGGGTGTCAGCAGTCATGACGTATTCGGTCTGCTCGAGGCGGTCGGGTCGGATGTCGCCGGAGCACTGAGGGTGGGTGCCCCCGACAGGCAGGGGCGACCGGAACTGCTCGATGCATCAATGCTTCCCGAGCTCCTCGAGAGGGCCAGTGGTTATGCGGTGGGGGGCGGGGGGTCGTCGCTGCCCGGTTTTCAGCGCAAGATCGCCCTGACGCGAAGGGACGACGAGTGGCTTCTCGGCCGCGGAGCGTTGCCCTCCACGCACATCCTCAAACCGTCGACCGAGCTGAACTCGCGCGTCGCCGACGCCGAGGCATATCTTTTGGCGCTCAGCCGCCGTCTCGGACTGACGACGTTCGACTCGTGGACGGAGCGGTTGGGCGACCTGCACGTCGTCATCGTCGAACGGTACGACCGGCGGGTGCGCGACGACGGGGTCATCGAACGCATCCACCAGGAAGACGCTGCACAGGCGCTCAATCTGGCGTGGCTGAGCGACGAGAAGTTTCAGCGAGAGTTCTCGGGGGCGTCGCTACGATCGATCGCCGGCTTGCTTGACGCCGATCGCCGTATCTTCGATCGCTCGCCCTCGCAGAAATCCGTGCTGCTGCGCTATGTCACGTTCAACCTCGCCACGGGGAACACCGACGCGCATGCCAAGAACTACTCCCTCCTGCGACCGCAGGGCGAGTCGGCGCGGCTCGCGCCGTTGTACGACCTCGTGCCGTTGGCGTTGTTCTCAGAATCCCGGCAAGGTCTTGCGCTGTGGATCAACGGCAAGCGTATGAGTCACGACGTGACGATCGACGATCTCGTCGAAGAATCCGCGTCGTGGGGGATGGGCGCCGATGAGTCGCGTCGAATCGTGACCGACGTGCTCGAGACGCTCGTCGACGCGACGGCGGACAGTGACTGTCCTGCATCCCTCTCGAAGACCCTGCCGGGATACGTGCGAGCGCTCTCTCGATCGCTGCTCGACGGGGGCCGGGCTCATGTCGCCGGCGCCGTGCCCGTGTACTTCCGCGGGCAGATCGGCACGCCCGGCGGCGCATCTGACACCGACTGACGGGGCCGCGGGGATGGTTCGCTCAGCCGAAGGGGTGGGCTGTCGGCGCGGCGGGTGAGGTGGCGAACTGGATGAGCACCTG